>NZ_CM147855.1:306000-612000 GCF_055808145.1 Pseudoalteromonas sp. KJ63-1
GCCGGTGGCGAAGTACTGTGTAAAATGACCGACTTTCATTCACTTGAGCCGGTAATTGAAAAATTGCGTGCAACCAATGCGTTACTAGAAGTGCATGAGGATAGTATTTATCTTGATATGCGAGGCCGAGAGCTTAAAGCGGTTAATATTAAAACTATGCCGCACCCAGGTTTTCCAACCGACATGCAAGCTCAATTTACCGCTTTAAATGTGGTAGCTAACGGCAGTGCGACCATTACCGAAACTATTTTTGAAAATCGGTTTATGCATGTGCCTGAGTTACAACGTATGGGCGCAAATATTCGCCTTGAAGGCAATACGGCTTTTTGTGGTGAAACACAAAGCTTATCGGGTGCGCAGGTTATGGCAACCGATTTACGTGCATCAGCGAGCCTTATTTTAACGGGGATTGTGGCTCAAGGTGAAACGGTTGTTGATCGTATTTATCATGTAGATAGAGGTTATCAGCGTATTGAAGATAAACTCAGTGCGTTAGGTGCTAACATCAAACGCAAAAGCAACTAGTTAGTTTAATACATAACCTGAACTCTGGATAATAGATCTATTTCAAGCAGCTATTTTCAGCGCTAACTGCGTTGAATTTACTTGCAATAGGCTAGCTATTGACGCGTAATTTCGCCTTGTTTTCACAGAAAATCTCTAGCTAGAGAAAAAATAAACATAAATATCATTTTTGATTCAATATGTTAGTAAATCTATTAACCAGAGTTCAGGTTACATAAAAACGCGATGATCTATCGCGTTTTTTTATGTCTGATGTCAAAGTGTAAATAAGTGCTTTATAGCTTGGTTTCGAGCTCGGCTACTTTCACCATTATTTTTTGTATTTTACCGTTACGATATAGCTCAAACTCAATTTCTTTACCTGGCTCGGTACTGCCTATCTTTTTTAATACATTTTGTGGATTAGCCACTGAAAGCCCAGCAATTTTAATTACAATGTCTTGCTCTTCTATACCCGCCTGCCATGCAGGACCTAGAGGGTCTAGATTGGTAATACGCATGCCTGCGACAGGCGTTAAGCTATCATTGACCTCTTTGCCTGTACTATCTACTGCAGTGCCTTCAAAGCCCAAATAACCACGAACAACGCGACCATGGCGAATAAGTTTACCCATAACTTCTTTAGCTAAGGTATAAGGTACAGCAAAAAATATTCCCTGAATGTTCAAGTTCTCACGGGTTTTAAATTGGGCTGAGGTGATCCCTACTAAGTCGCCATTAGAATTTACCAGCGCTCCTCCTGAATTGCCCACATTAATAGCGGCATCCATTTGCAATAAGTTATTGTAAGGGCTGTCGGTAATTTTTTGCTTACCAGTAGCGCTAATGATCCCCTGAGTAATTGTTTGTCCTAAATTTAATGGATTCCCGATTGCTAACACCAAATCGCCCACATTCGTGGTGTAGTTGTCATTAACAGGAATAACAGGGAGGTGGTTGGCATTTATTTTTAATAATGCTAAATCGGTAATGGTATCAAAGCCAATAAGTTGTACATCAAAAAAACGTCTCCCATCGGTAAGAATGACCAGTATTTGATCGGCATTATTGATCACATGGTAGTTAGTTAATATATAGCCATCGGGTGACATGATCACCCCAGATCCTAACTCTTGCACGGTATTTTGGCGCTTGTAGCGTGGCTCTTTAGAAATGCTTTCTGAAAAAATAGTGACAACCGATGGTGCCGCGCGTTTAACCGCATCAGAAAAGCTCAAATGGCTGGCGGTCATTGCACTGGGTAGCGGCACGTTAGGTAGTAATGCAGTACGCATGTTAGGGCTGAAAAAAACCACTAAAAAAGCAATGCCTAAACCGGCAAATAAAGGAGGAAGTACAAATTTTAGAAGTTTTAGCACGGTATTCTTATTGTTAGTGAGCAATCCCTTTATGATGGCACAAAAAAAATAACAGCGGCAAGTACCGCTGTTACTTTTATTGTATTATTACTGAATTAATACAAAGATAGACTCGCGTCCGCGTTTAACACCTAACACAATATTACCTTGAATATCGTCGATAATTTGGTTCATGTCGCGAATGCTTTCTACCCGTTGACGGTTTACTTGCACAATAACATCGCCTTCCTCAAGGCCGACCCGTGCTGATGGTGAACGAGGATCGACAGAGGTTACCTCAATCCCTTTCATTTTGTTTTTCTTCACGTTTTCAAGTGTTGCACCTTGGAATGCTGGGTGTAACTCTTCACCTGCAGCGGTAATTCCTGATGCGCCATCTAGGGTAACTTCTACATTTTTAACTTTACCGTCACGGTAAATTCCTAGCTGTACTTCACGGCCTTCACCTAAAGTGGCAATTTTGCTTCGCAGTTCATGGAAGCCACTTATTTCACTGCCATTAATGCTAATAATCACATCACCTGCTTTAATACCGGCTTTGCTGGCAGCTGTATCATCGAGTACCTGCATAACGTAAGCACCTTGTTTAACATCAAGCTGCTGCGCTTTGGCAAGGCCCGCATCAAGAGGACGGCCTGAAATACCTAGTGATCCACGGCGTACTTCACCATGTTCTACAATTTGATCAACAAGGTTTTTCATCATGTTTGATGGAATAGCAAAACCAATCCCCACATTACCACCCGATGCACCTAAAATAGCGGTATTAATACCAATCAACTCACCGTTTAAATTAACTAAAGCGCCACCTGAGTTGCCTTGGTTAATCGCGGCATCGGTTTGAATGAAATCTTCGTAACCTTCAATATTTAAACCACTACGGCCTAGTGCGCTAACAATACCTGAGGTAACGGTGTGGCTTAAACCAAAAGGGTTACCAATAGCTACAGCAAAATCACCGACACGTAAGTCATCAGAATTAGCTAGTTTTACCGCGGTTAATTCATCTGCGTCTATTTGTAGTAGCGCAATATCAGATTCTTTATCGCTGCCAATTTTTGTTGCATCATATTCGCGACCATCTTCGAGGGTGACCACCATTTTTTCGGCGTCTTGAACTACATGGTTGTTGGTAACCACATAGCCTTTGTCGGCATCAATAATAACTCCAGAGCCTAAACCACTAAACTGTCGCTTTTGGCTACGTGGCTGGGGGTTACCAAAAAAGAAATCGAGTGGGTCACCGCGTCGACGCACTTCTTTAGAGCCTGAAACCTGAATACTCACTACACCTGGCGTGATTTGCTCAAGCATAGGGGCAAGTGTTGGTAATTGTTGACCATTAACGGCAACCGGCAACTTAGCAAACGAGGCGGTTGGACTTAATAATAAGCTAGTAGATAAAATAGCAGCACTGATAAGTGATAATTTCATTTTCATAGTCAGGGTTTACTCCACTTAAAAAGCAAAAGGCTGCAATAAGCAGCCTCAAAAAAGTATATCAGTAAGATAAAACAACAAAGCTGTTATATCTAAAGACTATGGGGTCAAAAAAAGTTCATCAAGATGCTTTAGAAGTATTCACATCACCAGCAAATAATCCTGATTTACCCGACACATAATCAGCTGGTTGAGCATCGGCGTTTGAGCGATCTGAACTACGTTCTTTTAATGACGCTTGTAACTGTTCTGTGGTTTCTTTAGAGAAAAACGGTTCAGCAGGGGCTTTATTTCTGTCTTCAAGTAACAGTTGATTGGTTTCTTCAACATGACTTAATAACTGATCGTAGTTTTCTTTCATTTTGTTTACTAATTTACCAGTATTCGCTAAATGGTCGGCAACATCTTGACGATACTGCTCAAGTGAATGCTTAGCTTGCTCTGCTTGTTGCTCTAATTCATCTTGTTTAAACTGTTTTTTAGTGACAAAGGCACCAACGAAAAATGCAGCAATAGCAACCACTATCACTAAGCCTACCCATGTAAATGTACCCATAAATTCACCTCTATGCGAAAATAACTAAAAAAAATTTAGTTCAATAATAATTCATACTAAGTCTAATATACCCTGAGTATTGATGCGTGTTAATATGCTTTACAAATTAAACTGTGTTTTAACTGTAAATAGATATGACTCCTTGGCAAACATACCAGCAAGACCTTCAACGCGATGACTTTGTACATGACGCAGCACAAGAAAATGCAGTTCGTCATTTACAGCGTTTATACGACGATTTAACACAAGCAAAACCGCAATCTAAAGGTTTTTTTGCAAAGCTTTTTAATAAAGCTGAACCCGCACCTATAAAAGGATTGTACTTTTGGGGTGGCGTAGGCCGAGGTAAAACTTACCTAGTTGATACTTTTTACGAAGCTTTGCCTGGCGACAGAAAAATGCGAGTGCATTTTCACCGCTTTATGCACCGAGTACACGATGAGCTTAAAAAATTAAACAACACTGCCAACCCTTTAGAAACAGTAGCAGATATTTTTAAAGCCGAGACTGACATTATCTGTTTTGATGAATTTTTTGTACAAGACATTACCGATGCTATGTTGCTCGGTGGTTTAATGGAAGCATTATTCGCTCGCGGTATTGTACTGGTTGCCACGTCAAATATTATACCTGACGACTTATATCGCAATGGTCTACAGCGTGCACGTTTTTTACCAGCTATTGCCTTAGTGAATAAGCATACTGAAATAGTTAATGTAGATTCAGGCGTTGATTACCGATTGCGAACTCTTGAGCAAGCTGAAATTTTTCATAGCCCGCTTGATGAACAAGCTGATAAAAACCTATTCGAATATTTTGACAAGCTCTCGCCAGAAGTCGGTAAACTAGATACCCCAATAGAAATTGAAGGGCGGATGATCAAAACCCGCAAGGTGTCTGACTGCATCATTATGTTTGAATTTAGCGAACTGTGTGAAACTGCCCGTAGCCAAGTTGATTACATGGAAATAAGCCGATTATATAACACGGTGATTTTATCTAATGTAAAACAGCTAGGGCAAAATAATGATGACGCAGCAAGGCGCTTTATTGCGTTAGTAGATGAATTTTATGAGCGTAATGTAACGTTAATTATCTCTGCAGAAAAACCGATTACCGAGCTCTATACACAAGGCAATTTAAACTTTGAATTTAAACGCTGTATTAGTCGCTTACAAGAAATGCAATCGTTAGAGTATTTAGCCCGAGAGCATTTAGCTTAAAATACGAAGGTTAGCGGGCGACGTGCTGCGGGTCTCGAGCAAAACATCTAACTTCTAAATAAAAAACCTTGCGATGTTAACCGCAAGGTTTTTTTATTTCTCGAACCTCGAACCTCGAACCTCGAACCTCGAACCTCGAACCTCGAACTTATCTCATAGTAACAAACTCTTCCGAACCCGTCGGGTGTAGTGCGACAACCGCATCAAAATCAGCCTTAGTCGCGCCCATTTTCATGGCGACTGCAAAACCCTGAATCATTTCATCAACGGTAAAACCAATACCGTGTAAGCCCACAACTTTTTCATCATCGCCAGCACACACTAACATCATATTACAGGCTTGGCGGTGCTGAGTAACTGCGGTATACATAGCCGCAAAGCTTGATTTATATACTTTGACATTTTCGCCGCCGTACTGAGAAATCGCTTCTTGCTCAGTTAAACCAATTGTGCCGATAGGTGGGTGGCTAAATACTACGGTTGGTACTAGGCTGTAGTCCATTTTTAAATCGTTCGGCAATTCTTTATTAAATAAACGCTCCGATAGAGTACGACCCGCTTTAACAGCAACCGGTGTAAGCTCAATACCATTTTCGATAATATCACCCACAGCGTATACATTTTCAGCTGTGGTGTTTTGGTATTCATCTACTTTTACATAACCGCTTTCGTTTACTTCTACGCCTGCTGCAGCAAGGTTAATTTTATCGGTTGTTGGCGTGCGGCCTATAGCCCAAATAACCTGATCAACATTTTCGCTGTAACCATTCTCAAAATGAATCGTTAAGCTGCCATCAGCCTCTTTTACCACTTCTTTTGGTGAACACTCAGTGTGCAGTGTTGGGCCTTCTTTTGCCATAATATCAACCAGTGTGTCGATAATGTATGGGTCAAAGGTACGCAGTGGCTTGCTCTTACGAACAAATAAGTGAGTTTGTGTACCTAAGCTGTGCAGCACACCGGCAATTTCTACGGCAATATAACCGGCACCAACAACAGCAACACGTTTAGGTTGTTCGTTCAGCTCAAAAAAACCGTTTGAATCAATACCGTGTTCAGCACCTGGAATATTAGGAATAGTAGGGCGGCCACCAACGGCAACTAAAATGTGATCGGCAGTATAGTGCTCGCCATCTACTTCAACGGTTTTACTATCAACAAACTTTGCAAAACCTTTGATCACCGTTACGCCATTTTTAGCTAAACCATTATCATAGCCTTTGTGAATACGGCCAATATAGGCTTCACGGCTTTCTACTAGTTTTGACCAATCAAAGCCTTTAACTTCAACATCAAAACCGTAATCAGGAGCATAAAGATTAATTGCTTCAGCAACTTGAGCGCCATGCCACATTACTTTTTTAGGAACACACCCTACGTTTACGCAGGTGCCACCCATGTGTTTAGCTTCAATTAATGCTACTTTTGCGCCACGCATTGCTGCACGGTTAGCTGATGCAATACCACCACTACCGCCACCAATTGCAATGTAATCAAAATGCTGAGCCATGTTTAATCCTCTAAATGTGTTTAACAATGTTTTACCGATAATATCATATGCCATGAACAAGTCACTTGTTCGGGGCTGCTAAAATCTCTACCATCAAACGAAAACCAAGCTAGTTAAGATCAAGGTATCAGCAGTAGAGCGTATATTAAGCTAAGAGCTGAACACTTCCCCTTGTATTTACGTATTTTGCCCCAACTTCATTTTTATATTTGCATAAACTGAGAATGACTATGAGCAATGCACAAACAAATCCCCTTATTGGGCTTGAAGGACTTCCTCCTTTTTCAAAAATAAAGCCTGAGCATGTAGTACCGGCACTAAAAAAAGGTATCGAGCACTGTCGCAGTGCGATTGAAAGCGTACTAGCAAAGCAATCTTTCACCTGGAATGATTTAGTACTACCGCTTGAAGAAGCCGACGATAAACTATCGCGATTATTTTCACCGGTATCACATTTAAATTCGGTGATGAACAATGATGAACTTCGCGAAGCTTACGAGCAGTGTTTACCGCTTATTTCTGAATATTCTACTTTTGTTGGCCAACATCAAGGTTTATATGAGGCTTACAGCGCGCTTTATAACAGTGATGAATTTAAAACACTCACCACCGCCCAGCAAAAAACGATTACCAACGCATTGCGTGACTTTAAGCTTTCAGGCATTGCATTAAATCCTGAGCAGCAAAAACGCTACGGTGAAATTAGTGCGCGTTTATCAGAGCTTGCTTCAAAATTTGGTAATAACGTGATGGATGCCACGCTTGCATGGCATAAGCATATTACCGATGAAAGCCAACTAGCGGGTTTACCAGAATCAGCACTGGCATTAGCGGCCGATACAGCAAAAAGCAAAGACTTAGAAGGCTGGGTATTTACTCTCGATTTCCCATCTTACTTACCTATAATGACTTACGCAGACGACCGTGAACTACGCAAAGAAACATACACCGCGTTTTCTACTCGTGCATCCGATCAAGGTCCAAATGCAGGAGAATTTGATAACTCGGCGATTATGAGTGAAGAGCTGGCACTACGTCATGAGTTAGCACAATTACTTGGCTTTAATAACTACGCCGAAAAATCGTTAGCTACAAAAATGGCAGAATCACCTGCACAGGTATTTTCATTTTTAGAAGATTTAGCCGCTAAATCTAAGCCACAAGCAGAGCAAGAGCTTAAAGAGTTGCAACAATATGCAGAGCAACAGCACGGTATTAGTGAACTAGAAGCGTGGGACTTTGGTTATTACAGCGAAAAGCTAAAGCAAGAAAAGTACGCGATTTCAGATGAAGTATTACGCCCATACTTCCCTGCCGATAGAGTGCTCAGTGGTTTGTTTGAAACCGTTAACCGCTTGTTTGGTATTACTGTTAAAGAGCAAAAAGACATCGATACTTACCATAAAGATGTGCGCTTTTTTGAAATTTACGATAGCAACAATACATTACGTGGTCGTTTCTACTTAGATTTGTACGCCCGCGACCACAAACGTGGTGGTGCATGGATGGATGACTGTATGGGTCGTAAAGTGCGTGCTAATGGTGAACTTCAAACACCAGTTGCTTACTTAGTGTGTAACTTTAATAAAGCGATTGGCGATAAGCCTGCTTTGTTTACCCATAATGAAGTAACCACACTGTTCCATGAGTTTGGTCACGGCATTCACCACATGTTAACTCAAGTAGATGCAGCGCCTGTTGCTGGTATCAATGGTGTAGCATGGGATGCAGTTGAATTGCCAAGTCAGTTTTTAGAAAACTGGTGTTACGAAGAAGAAGCCCTAAGCTTTATTTCAGGCCACTTCGAAACCGGTGAGCCATTACCAAAAGAGCTACTAGATAAACTATTGGCCGCTAAAAATTACAACTCAGGTATGCAAATGCTAAGACAACTTGAGTTCTCGTTATTCGATTTTAAAATTCACCATGACTACGTGGCTGACAAGCCATGTAACATTCAAGCTGTGCTTGATGATGTACGCAGTCGTACTTCAGTCATTAAGCCGCCAGCGTTTAACCGTTTTCAGCATGGCTTTAGTCATATTTTTGCGGGCGGTTATAGCGCGGGGTATTACTCGTATAAATGGGCTGAAGTACTTTCGGCTGATGCCTACTCTAAATTTGAAGAGGAAGGCATTTTTAATCCACAAACGGGCCAAGCGTTTATGCAGCACATTCTTGAAAAAGGCGGCAGCGAAGAGCCAATGGCACTGTTTAAAAACTTCCGTGGTCGTGAGCCAAGTGTAGATGCACTACTGCGCCACAGCGGCATCGCCGCTTAGGGTCTGTTGACCTTTGCGGATTAAAATATAATTACAAAAGCGCCCCAGTGGCGCTTTTTTATTGCCTAAAATACAGTGCTATTAAAGAATATTTTGAATAAATTTTAGTAGTTTTAACATGGCGTACTATGCTTTGAACAAAGTACTAAAAGGGACTAACGTATGGCAAAGTTAATACTGGCAATTGATGACGATAAATTAATGCACCATATTATTGAAGAATCTTTAGCTGGGTTTTGCAAAGTGATCCATGCCAAAAATGGTGAAGATGGCATAAGACAAGCAAATAAATATAACCCCGATATTATTTTGCTTGATGTTGAAATGCCAGGCATGTCTGGTTATGAGGTTTGTCAAACTATTAAACAAAATAAAGCCACAACAGATATTCCAGTAATGTTTTTATCATCCAAAGTGGGGCAAGCTGAACGTATTAAAGGGTTTAGTGTTGGCGGGGCTGACTACATTTTGAAGCCTTTTAACGCACAGGAGCTGATGGCACGCATTAAAATTCTTTACCAGTATCGCAAGCAGTGTGCAACACTGCAGTATGATATAGCAAAGGCCAATAAAACAGCTGAAATGGCGATGATTGAGACCGGTGACATGGGGCGCATTATGCGTTTTGTTTGTCAAAGCTATCATGCCGATAATTTAGAACTATTAAGTGAATACTTTTTAGGCTTTTTTACTCCATTACACCTCAATGTCGTGGTTGTTTTTTGGCAAAATAACCAGGGAATGTTTTATAGCCAAGAAACTGGTGTATGCCCATTAGAGCAAGAGCTACTCATGCAGCATAAAAATGCAGAACGCTTTGTTGATATCGGTCATAGTACTATTATTAATTACCCTAATATTTCATTATTAATTAAAAATATGCCTGTAGATACGCCATCACTGTATGGTCGCTATAAAGATTTATTTCCGCATATTTTAGAAGTAACTAACGAAAAAGTAGTGACTATACAGCAGCACCAATATCGACTAATGCGCGATAATGAGCTAACCCTTGTTTTTAAAGATATTGTTGCCCAGCTTAAAAATCAAAACGCTATACAAACGAGTGCAATTAGCCAGCTTAAAGATCAGCTTGAGCAACTCCAATCGTTAATGCAAACACAAAATGAGCTAACAGCTTCGCAATTTAATCAGCAAATAACCCAACTTAGTCATACATCACAGCAGCTGGTTGCAACTACTAATGATTTAGCCTTTATTAAGCACCAACTAAAAACAACCACTCAACAGCGTGCTGACTTAATTACTCAAACAGGGCTAAGTAAACAACAAGCGCAGCCAGAACCTGAGAGCGAAAATAACGATATTGAGTTGTTTTAAACTAGAGATCGTATATTGCCTTTGTTTGGGTATAATAACGGTGAAATTTATCATCGGAGTGTGAAGTGGTTATACAGTGTGCGTTTAAAGAGTGTCGACCTTATTTAAATGAGTTAGAAGCACGCTTTGCGCTTGCTCAATGGGCAGAGCAAAGCAGTGGTTTTAGCTTGCATTACGATGATAAAGGGCTAAGCCTGTATAAAACTGATGAGCCAAAATTAGGTGCTATTAATGTAGACTTTGTAACGGGTGCCGTTGCACATAGACGTAAATTTGGTGGTGGTAAAGGACAATCAATTGCTAAAGCGGTTGGCCTTAATAAGGGGGCAACGCCAGTGGTACTCGACGCCACAGCAGGCCTTGGCCGCGACGGTTTTGTGTTAGCCTCGCTAGGCTGTAAAGTAATTTTACATGAGCGCCACCCCGTGGTTGCTGCACTGTTATATGATGGCTTACAACGCGCTTATAACGATAGTGAAATTGGCCCATGGATGCAGCAAAATATGAGCCTTATCTTTGGTTCAAGCCATACCTTACTTGCCCAATGTGATAGCATGCCGGATGTGGTTTACCTTGATCCAATGTTCCCGCACCGTGAAAAATCAGCATTGGTTAAAAAAGAAATGCGGGTATTCCAAGAGTTAGTGGGTGGCGATACCGACGCCGATGATTTACTCGATTTTGCTTACCCTCTTGCCAGTAAGCGTGTAGTGGTTAAACGCCCCGATTACGCGCCATTTTTAAATGATAAAACCCCGAGTATGCAAATCAAAACCAAGAAGAACCGCTTTGATGTATATGTAAAAGCCGCGATGGTTTAACTTAAAGGTTAAAGGTTAAAGGTTAACGGTTAACGGGCTACGAGCGACGGGTTGCGAGCCTAAAACATGCGCGAGGTAAACTAACGCTTATAGGGTGGCGCACCTGCTTATCATAATTTGCTCTATCAAGAGTTGAAGGGGTAGGTAATGAAAATGAATAAATAAATGACGAATTGCGTTTTAATAAATACCAAGCATAATTTTGGCGAACCCCGAACCCCGAACCCCGAACCCCGAACCCCGAACCCCGAACCCCGAACCCCGAACCCCGAACCCCGAACCCCGAACCCCGAACCCCGAACCCCGAACCCCGAACCCCGAACCCCGAACCCCGAACCCCGAACCCCGAACCCCGAACCCCGAACCCCGAACCCCGAGCTGAACTTTTAGATCTCGACTATTGAATATAGGATCTCAGCGCGTTTTCATGCTAGAATTTGCGCAATTTTTTTGTACTCGATAAGTAGCACTGTAATGATCTTAGATGATATCCGCATCGTTTTAGTAAACACATCACATTCTGGCAATATTGGTTCTGCGGCACGTGCCATGAAAACCATGGGATTATCAAAGTTATACCTTGTAGATCCTGCTTGTGAAATAGATAGTCATGCCAGCGCACTGGCTGCAGGTGCTACAGATGTACTTGGTAATGCGGTTATTGTTGATACGGTTGCCGATGCTATTGCTGATTGTGCATTAACTATTGGTACTAGCGCCCGCTCACGTACGTTGTCGTGGCCTATGGTAGAGCCGCGTGAATGTGGTGAAAAGCTTGTTGGCGAAGCTGTAAATGGCCCTGTAGCACTTGTATTTGGTCGTGAAAACAGTGGCTTAACAAACGAAGAATTACAACTGTGTAATTATCATGTGTGTATTCCTGCTAATCCAGAATACAGCTCGCTAAATTTAGCCATGGCAGTACAAACCTTATGTTATGAAACGCGTATGGCATTTTTAAATCAACAGCCTAAAGCGGAACAACAAGAAGACGAAACCCTATATCCATCGTCTAAACAAACAGAGCTGTTTTACGAACATCTTGAAGACACCTTGTTTAAAACAGGCTTCATCATTAAGCAGCACCCAGGCATGGTAATGACTAAGCTACGTCGCTTGTTTAATCGTGCTCGACCTGAAGATGCTGAAATGAACATATTACGAGGTATTCTTACCTCAATTAATAAGTCTATAAAATAGCAATTAGTTATAAATAGCGCCCTTTATTACTGCACTAATACTTGACTAAATTACTCAGGTAATTACAATAGACCCAATACTTGACCAAAACAGTCGGGTATTACAAGTTTATCGGTGGCCGTTTGAGGCTAGCCAATCAGGATAATACTTGACTAATCTACTCTGGTAATTAAAATTTGCACTCTTTTGTGCGGGGGGCGTTATGAAGTTAACATCAAAAGGCAGATATGCCGTTACAGCCATGCTGGATGTTGCACTACATGCAAATATAGGCCCTGTAGCGCTTGCAGATATTTCACAGCGCCAAGAAATTTCTTTGTCTTATCTTGAGCAGTTATTTGCCCGTTTACGTAAAAATGGGCTAGTGAGTTCTGTTCGAGGTCCTGGTGGGGGCTATTTACTAGGACGTGAGGCCGATGTAATTTCAGTTGGCGATGTTATCAATGCGGTAGATGAATCTGTTGACGCTACTCGGTGTCAGCGAAGCAATACTGGTTGTCAAAGTGGTATGCGTTGTTTAACCCATACATTGTGGTCAGATTTAAGCGCACGAATTGAAGAATTTTTAAATAATATTACCTTAGCTGAATTGGTTGAAAAGTCGGACGTTAAAGCGGTCGCTCTTCGCCAAGAAAACAGCGTTAATGATGCAATTAAGCAGTTGGAAAATATTCAAGTAAGCTGTCAACTTTAAGGTTGACCTGCAGCGGAGAGAGAAATGAAGTTACCGATTTATTTAGATTACGCAGCAACTACGCCCGTTGACGAACGAGTTGCCAAAGAAATGATGCAGTGCCTGACTATGGACGGTAATTTTGGTAATCCAGCATCGCGTTCACACCGTTTTGGTTGGCAAGCTGAAGAAGTCGTTGACCAAGCACGTACTGACATTGCCGATTTAATTAATGCAGACCCACGTGAAATCGTATTCACATCGGGTGCAACAGAATCAAATAACCTTGCTATTAAAGGTGCGGCTCAGTTTTACAAGAAAAAAGGTAAGCATGTTATTACCGCTAAAACTGAACACAAAGCAGTTATCGACACATGTCGTGAGCTTGAGCGTCAAGGGTTTGAAGTAACTTATATGGACGTTGAAGAAAACGGCCTACTTGATCTGCAAAAATTAGCAGATACGATGCGTGACGACACCGTGCTTGTAAGTATTATGCATGTAAACAACGAGCTAGGTGTAATCCAAGATATCAACACCATTGGTGAAATGTGTCGCGAACGTAAAATTATGTTCCACGTAGATGCTGCACAAAGCGCGGGTAAAGTTTTAATCGATGTGCAACAAACCAAAGTAGATTTCATGTCATTCTCGGCGCACAAAGTATACGGCCCTAAAGGCGTAGGTGCTTTGTATGTTCGTCGTAAACCACGTGCCCGTTTAGAAGCACAAATGCACGGTGGCGGCCATGAACGTGGTATGCGTTCTGGTACATTAGCAACCCATCAGTTAGTAGGAATGGGCGCAGCATTTAGAATTGCAAAACAAGATTTTGATAAAGATCACGCACACATCAGTGCGTTACGTAAACGCCTAATCGACGGTATTTTAACAGATATGGACGAAGTGTACTTTAACGGCACACAAGACCAATCAGTACCTGGCATTGTTAACATTAGCTTTAACTTTGTTGAAGGTGAGTCGTTACTAATGGCTGTTAAAGATATTGCGGTATCGTCAGGTTCAGCCTGTACATCTGCAAGTTTAGAACCTTCTTACGTATTACGTGCATTAGGTCGTAACGACGAGCTAGCACATAGCTCAATTCGTTTTAGTATTGGCCGTTTTACAACCGAAGAAGAGATTGATTACACCGTTGAGCTAATGAAAAACTCGATTGGCCGTTTACGTGAAATGTCTCCTCTTTGGGAAATGCACCAAGAAGGTGTTGATTTAGATTCAGTTGAATGGGCGCACCACTAATTAGTGGAGCCCATACCTAGCAGGTAGTGAGGATAGAATTATGGCTTACAGTGATAAAGTAATCGACCACGTAGAAAACCCACGTAACGTAGGTGCTCTAGATAAAAACGATCCGTCAGTGGCAACGGGTATGGTAGGCGCACCAGCATGTGGTGACGTAATGAAACTGCAAATTAAAGTGTCTGCAGAAGGCGTGATTGAAGATGCAAAATTCAAAACGTACGGCTGTGGTAGTGCAATTGCTTCATCTTCACTGGTAACAGAGTGGGTTAAAGGCAAAACACTAGACGAAGCGTCTACTATCAAAAATACTGATATCAGCGCAGAGCTAGAATTACCACCAGTGAAAATTCACTGTTCAATTTTAGCCGAAGATGCAATTCAAGCAGCAATTGCAGATTACAAAAGCAAACATACAAACTAAGAGATATTCATGGCAGTGACATTGACAGATGCGGCAGCAAACCGCGTACAATCATTTTTAGCAAACCGTGGTAAAGGCATAGGCCTGCGAGTTGGCATTAAAACGACGGGCTGTTCAGGTCTTGCTTATGTATTAGAGTTTGTTGATGAGCTAAACGATGACGATGAAACATTTGCGGCCAAAGGCGTTACCTTAATTGTTGACGCTAAAAGCCTAGTTTATATCGACGGCACTGAGCTCGACTACACTAAAGAAGGCTTAAATGAAGGGTTTAAATTTAATAACCCTAACCAAGCTGATGAGTGTGGTTGTGGCGAAAGCTTTACCGTTTAAGCTCAAACTTGTTTTGAATACTTAGGGTCTGTTAACCTTTGCGGATTAAAATTTGTTTAAACTAGGGACGATTTAATCGCGGCGCGAGGTTTGTAACCTAGTGGGCTAAGTAAAAACCGAGCAACAAAGAGTAAATCGCCCCTAGGCAGAACCCTTCGGGCAGCGCCTGTTTGGCATTGATGCTGCGTTATCGCCTATTTATGGGGAATAACCACACCACATAGGCTCTGCCTTGCCTAAACACCAAACAGACTGCTGCAAATAAAACCTTGAAAGGTGAACAGACCCTGAGCTACTTGGGTATAACTAAGCCCTGCCAATTAATGTAGGGCTTTGTCATTTGTGAGAAGTTATGCGTTATTTTGAGTTATTTGCAATTCCCGTTGACTACAATATTGATTTAGCAACGATTAACAAGCACTACTTAGAACTTCAACGTGCTGTTCACCCTGATCGCCATGCTAATGCTAGCAGTCGTGATAAATTAATGGCCGTACAAAGTACTGCCGAAATTAATGATGCATTGCAAACACTCAAGCACCCCGTTAAACGTGCAGAATATATGCTGAGCGAGCTGGGCATAGATATTCGTGCTGAACAGCAAACATTGCAAGATCCCATGTTTTTAATGCAGCAAATGGAGCTTCGCGAAGAGCTTGAAGAGTTAGCGACCGCAAGCGATCCTGATTCTGCTATTGATCATTTTGAAAAACAAATAAAGCAGCTTGATCAGCAATACAGTGCGCAATTGGCAGAGCAGTTAGCAAGTAACGATGAGCAGCAATATCAACAAGCAGCAGACAGTATTCGTAAGCTAAAGTTTGTTTATAAGTTACGCGACGAACTTGAACGCATTGAAGACAGTTTATTTGACGATTAATTCACTTGCTGCAAAGCGAGCAACACGAGTTTAAAGAGCATTATGGCATTATTGCAAATTGCTGAGCCGGGGCAGAGCGCGGCACCACATGAACATAAATTAGCAATTGGTATTGATTTAGGTACCACGAATTCATTAGTTGCAACCGTACAAAGCGGCGAAGCTCGTACTATTACTGATGAGTCAGGCGAAGCAATGTTACCGTCTGTAGTGCGTTACCAAGCTGGTGGCATAACCGTAGGTGCAGACGCAATGCAAGCAGCTACTCTCGATCCGGTTAATACACTCATTTCAGTTAAGCGCTTTTTAGGTAAAACCCAAGCCGAAATAGAGCAAAGCTATGGCCAACTGCCTTATCAATTTTGCGATGATAACGGTGCACTTGCGATAGCAACTGAAGCCGGAAAAATCAGCCCAGTAAAAACATCAAGCCATATTTTAGGTGCCCTAAAAGCACGTGCAGAACAAAGCTTTGGTAATCAAGATATTTTAGGCGCAGTTATTACCGTACCAGCCTATTTTGATGATGCACAACGCCAAAGCACTAAAGATGCTGCTGAACTTGCCGGCATTAATGTACTGCGTTTATTAAACGAGCCAACTGCTGCTGCCGTTGCTTATGGTTTAGACTCAGGTCAAGAAGGCATCATTGCCGTTTATGACTTAGGTGGCGGAACATTTGATATTTCTATACTGCGCTTAAATAAAGGCGTGTTTGAAGTATTGGCCACTGGTGGCGATTCTAGTCTAGGTGGTGATGACTTTGACTCATTATTAGTTGACTACTTAAAACAAGAAACCGGCGTGACGGGGTTATCTCCTTCGGTATTACGTTTATTTATAAATAAAGCCAAAGCATGTAAAGAAGCACTCAGCCAATACGAAAAAGTAAATGTTGGCCTTGAGTTTGACGATGAAAAATACATGGTTGAAGTAACACGAGAGAAGTTTAACGAGCTGGCTATGCCACTGGTTAAAAAAACGCTCCGCTCATGTCGTCGTGCAGTAAAAGATGCCGGTATTGAAAACCAAGAAGTATTACAAGTCGTGATGGTTGGCGGTTCAACCCGCATGCCGTTGGTACGTACTCAAGTTGGCGAGTTTTTTGATAAACAACCACTCACTTCAATTGACCCTGATCGTGTTGTTGCTCTGGGGGCAGCATTACAAGCAGACGTATTAATTGGTAACAAGCCAGATTCAGACATGTTATTGCTGGATGTGTTACCGTTGTCGCTAGGACTTGAGACCATGGGTGGCTTGGTTGAAAAAATCATTCCACGCAATACCACTATCCCAGTTGCACGTGCGCAAGAATTTACTACGTTTAAAGATGGTCAAACGGCTATGTCGTTGCATGTATTACAAGGTGAGCGTGAACTGGTTGACGATTGTCGATCGCTGGCAAAGTTCAGCTTAAAAGGCATTCCACCTATGGCGGCGGGAGCGGCGCATATTCGCGTTACCTTTAAAGTAGACGCTGATGGTTTACTAAGCGTATCAGCCATGGAAAAATCAACTGGCGTTCAAGCAGAAATACAAGTGAAACCGTCGTTTGGTTTATCTGATGAGCAGGTTGCTAATATGCTTAAAGAGTCGATGAGTAACGCTAAAGGCGACATGCAAGCGCGTATGCTTAAAGAGCAACAAGTTGAAGCGCTTCGTGTAATAGAAGCAATGGAAGCCTCTATAGCTGCTGATGGCGATTTACTTGAGCCTGAGCAACTAGCGGCGCTAAAAGTGGAAATAAACGAACTTGCAAAAGTACGCGAGAGTGCACAAGAGCCAAGCGAAATTAAAGCAGCCATTGAAAAAATGGACAATGCGAGTAGTGATTTTGCCGCGCGTAGAATGGATGCATCAATTAAAAAAGCCTTAACAGGCCAGTCAGTAGACAATATATAAGAGAGATTAGAATGCCACAAATTGTTTTTCTTCCCCATCCGGAGTTGTGTCCTGACGGTGCTGCAATAGAAGCGCCCGCTGGCGAAACGGTACTTGATATCGCGCTTAAAAATGGCATTAGCATTCCTCATGCCTGTGAAAAGTCATGTGCATGCACAACCTGTCACTTAGTGATCCGTGAAGGTTTTGACTCATTAGATGAAAGTGACGACCTAGAAGATGACATGCTAGATAAAGCCTGGGGTTTAGAGCCTGAGTCACGTTTAGGTTGCCAAGCAATCATTAGAGATGAAGACTTAGTGGTTGAAATACCAAAGTACAATCTCAATATCGTTAATGAAGAACACTAGTTTTTAATTAACGACTATTATATTAAAAGCCGCTGTTTAATACAGCGGCTTTTTTTGTTTGTATAAGTAGCAGCGGGTTTACCTCGCGTCTTTTTAAAGGTTACGAGCAACGGGCTGCGGGTAAATTAAAATAGCCTGTAGGCGGGGCTTTATGCCGCGCACATGTAGCAGCGGGTTTATCCCGCGTCTCGAAGCCCGAAGCCCGAAACCCATTCCGGAGGTATATTTTGAGTGATCTTATTTTTTCAGACTCGTTTATAAACGGTGAATTTTATAAAACCGCTACGCGATTTAGCGTCGATGATCCTGCGACCGGAAAAAGCATAATAGATGTAAGCGATATTGACGAGCAAGGCGTAAATACGGCTATTAATGCGGCAAAAGGCGCGTTTGTAAAATTAAAAGCCACGAATGCAACCGAGCGAAGTGAAACTCTGATGCGCTGGTATGAGTTGGTGATTAAACATAAGCAAACGCTAGCTACACTTATGACCAAAGAGCAGGGGAAACCGCTTAAAGAATCTCTCGGTGAAATAGATTATGGTGCCGGCTTTATTAAGTGGTTTGCTGAGCAAGCTAAGCGTAGCTATGGGGATGTGATCCCTGCAACCGACAGTCAGCATCGCCTAAGCAGTTATAAACAACCTATTGGCGTGGTTGCCGGTATAACACCATGGAACTTTCCTGTGGCTATGGTAACTCGAAAAGTTGCCCCTGCTTATGCTGCTGGCTGTAGTTTCATTTTAAAACCTTCTGAGCACACACCACTATGTGCTATTGCTTTAGCGTATTTAGCTGATCAGGCTGGCTTTGTAAAAGGTGCATTTAATGTGTTGGTATCACAAAACGCTAAAGACGTTGGTAAAATGTTGACTGACTCAGAGGTGGTACGTAAGTTCACCTTTACTGGCTCTACAGGTGTGGGTAAGCAGTTACTATCGCAATGTGCTCAGACAATTAAGAAAACATCAATGGAATTAGGTGGCAATGCGCCGTTCATTATTTTTGATAATGCCGATATTGATGACGCCATTGATGGCTTAATGGCGGCTAAATTTAGAAATAGTGGTCAAGCGTGTGTGGCAGCAAACCGTATCTTCATCCAGCGCAGTATATTAAATGAAGTATTTGAAAAAATTACACCCAAAGTCGCTGCGCTTAACGTTGCAAACGGTTTTGATGAAAATGCCGATATAGGCCCGCTTATTTATCCCAAAGCAAAAGAAAAAGTGCAACAACTGATTAAAGACGCTCTTGATAAGGGCGCTACGCTAATTGGAGATAACAGCAATTTAGGTGGCAGCTTTCAAAACCCATTAATAGTTACTAATGTCACTACACAAATGGATATTTATCACGAAGAAGTATTTGGCCCTGTGTTAACGGTGATCCCATTTGATGAAGAAAGCGAAGTCCTTGCGCTAGCTAATGATGTCCCTTATGGATTGGCTGCATACTTTTATAGCCAAAACATTAAACAAATCTATCGTATAAGCGAAGGGCTAGAGTTTGGCATGGTAGGTGTAAATGAGGGGGTTATATCAAATCCTGTAGCACCGTTCGGTGGGGTAAAACAATCAGGCCTCGGAAGAGAGGGTGGTCACCAAGGTTTAGATGAATACCTAGAAGAAAAGTACGTATGTACCAAGATTTAACTACCGAAACTGTTCCGATAAGTTAACAGTTAAGTGTTTTAAGTTGCTTGATTTGGATGTAAATGCTACCTTTTCAAAAAGATTCAAGTAAACAAAACGTAAAGAATTTCTATAAGTAGAAATAACCCCGTGTGTAAATGCCACCATTTTGGTGGCATTTTTTTGCCCTGTTTAAGGAGAGGTTTTTTGCATTTCTCTATTCTTAGGGTCTAAATTATTCTTAGTTAGATGCTATTGTGATTATATCCTTTTTAAAAGCGCAATTATATGCAGTATCAATTCTTCTTCCACTATGCGGCTTTTTTGTAACCCCATGTTTTTTTTAATTGTTTATTTTTATGTGTGAGTAAGTAGAATGAAGTTTCAGTAGTTTCAAAACTATTGAAATATAGTAATAATGTACAATTGTGTTCTACACATTATTAAATTAACATCCCGCAAATTCACCCATTAAAAAATAATACAGCACCCACTATGAGTAGAAGAAATCAAGCAACGGTAGACCAGGAAGTTTCGTTCGGCATTGACGAAGAGTTAGTTTCTACAACAGATTTACGAGGCGTTATCACCTATGCAAATGATAACTTTTGTAAAGTTTCAGGGTACAGCATTAATGAATTGACAGGGAAAAACCATAACATGGTTCGCCATCCTGATATGCCGCCTGCGGCATTTGGGGATATGTGGGCTAATTTAAAAAGCGATACTGCTTGGCGAGGAGCGGTAAAAAATAGATGTAAAGATGGGCGTTATTATTGGGTAGATGCCTTTGTAACTCCTATTTATGAAAACGGTAAAAAAGTAGGTTATCAATCAGTTCGTCAACAACTTCTTCCAGAATATAAAAACCGCGCAGAAAAGCTATACCAACGTTTAAATAATGGTCAATCAATTACGCCTTTAAGTGAAAAATTAGCTGCATTTAAGCTTCCTCTATTTATTGGAGGGGCAGCTTTAATTGCTTGGTTAACAAGCTATATGTTCTGGTTATGTTTGCTGTTTGTTCCTCTGCCTTTTGTTATTTTTTACGAAGAATTAATTCGCTCGCAAAGCGCAATCAAAAAAACCAAAGCAGGTCCAGATAGCGTATCTCGGCATATTTATTCTGGTAGCGATAGCCTCAGCTACAGTGATTTTCAGATTAAATTACTTGAGGGTAAAGTTACGACGATTGTTGGCCGTATAATTGATGGTACTTTAAGCCTTAGTAAAGGTGCTGATTCTCTTAAAACTTGTGCTGAAGTTGCACAGGCCGGTGTTGAAAAAGAAGCATCAGAATTACATCAAGTGTCGTCAGCGGTTGAAGAAATGGTACATTCAATTGATGAGGTTGCTAAAAATACCTTAGTAACCAACCAGCGTGTTCAGCAAGCTCACCAAGACTGCGAAAGCGCAACGCAAGCAATGTCAGGCACTATGCGTGAAGTATCGTTACTTGCAACTGAAGTTGATAACTCGGCAAGTTCAGCGAGCGGGCTAGCAACAGAGGCTGAAAAAATTGGTGGTATAATGCAAGAGATACAAGGGATTGCCGATCAAACAAATTTACTTGCACTTAATGCGGCTATAGAAGCTGCGCGTGCTGGCGAGCATGGCAGAGGGTTCTCGGTTGTTGCTGATGAAGTGCGAGCACTCTCAAGTAGAACGCATACTGCTACAGAGCAAATTCAAGTCTCTATATCTGAAATGCAATCTACGTTACTCAATTGGTCAAAAACAATGGAAGCTGGCAAGAATGCGGCAGAGACCTGCGTTAAAGAAACGCGAAATAGCCAAGATATCGTCTCAAAAGTATATGCTGCAATTACTGATATTTCTGATTTAGCAACGCAAATATCAACGGCAGCAGAAGAGCAAAGCATGGTATCACAAGAAATCAGCCGTAATATTTCAAATATTAGTACCGCTTCGTCAGAAAACTTAGCCCAAGCGCATAATGTAGGTGCTGAGTCTAATGCGATTGAAAAGCACTCTAAAGCATTAGCATCACTAGGTCTTTCTTTCAAGTAGGTTAATAAGTTGGCAAGGACAGCAAATACCCAAGTATATGAGGTGCTGAGAATATAATATATTCTCAGCGCGCTTAGAGCGTCAAATACGGGAAATAGGCAGTATAACGTGGAGTAAGCCCATTGTTATGGGCTAAATATTAAACATAAACGCAATCCCAATAAGAGTAATCCGCAACCTTGCCTGCTAACTTTGCTCTTAAAGGATTGGCAATAATATAACGAGCGCTAGCTATGAGATCCTCTTCATTACGAATTAAATGATCGTAATATCTCTTTTGCCACAATTTATAAATTTCAAATTTATAAAAACTAGCGGCAGTTCTACCTTTAAAAAGACGAACTATATTTGAAAGTGTGTTGTTAGAAAGTATTTGAAATTGCCAATGTAAGTGATCTGGCATAATAACAAATGCGATCGATTTTATTCGTTGTTCTCGTTCTATTTCTCGCATATGTTTTATTAAACAACGATTCATATTAAGTTTAGTAAAAAGCTTATTGCGATTATGCGATACCATAGTGACAATATAGTAATGATTAGTTAATGAAACCCTTCCTTTCCTGAGTCGATAAGCCTTCTTCATAGCGAGTCCTTGCACATAAAGAATAAAGTGTAGCAGCGATTTTATATCGCGTTTTTTAATGCATCATGACCAAGGTAATATTCTTATCGTGTCTATCAATGCACCGTGACGCGGGGTAAACCCGCTGCTACGAGAGTAGTTTTTTAATTTATGTAGCAGCGATTTCATATCGCGTCTTTTAAGGTTAAAGAGCAGGTTTTAGGTATTAGGCTATAGTTAGAGACCAAAACAAGCACGGTGTTTGGTTTAAACGTAGGTGAGGTTTTATGCGCGCACTTATATGTTTTGAGATAATGGCTGAAGCGTAAATACGGGAAATAGGCTGTGTAACATGGAATGAACCAGCGGCTACTGATAAGAGTGTATTGTTTTTATTTTAAATTTGGTTTTATGAAGGCTAGGTATAGTTAAGAAGCTAACTTTGGACATTACTGAGGGAGTTTAGAAAATAGTGGGGCGATTGACGGGGCTCGAACCCGCGACAACCGGAATCACAATCCGGGGCTCTACCAACTGAGCTACAACCGCCACTACATACACCTTGTTTGGTGTGGCGCGCATAATACATAATATCCCTATGCTTGTGAAGCAAAAAATCAAAAAAATTTAAACTTATTATAAGTATTCTATATTTAAGCTTATTGGTAACGGGTAACCGACCTAACATCTAAACCCTAAACCCTGCGCGAGGTAAACTCACGCCTACGGGTATAAAAAAACTTACTATATTAACCGTAAGTTTTTTAAATTCCTCGAACCTCGAACCTCGAACCTCGAACCTCGAACCTCGAACCTCCACACTCGTGGCTTGAATCCCTAACCCCTTAGTAAAACGCTGTTGCAAACACCCATTAAAGATTTACAATACAACAAACAATATCGCCAAACTGCTTAATAACGCTATCAGGAGTTAATATGGATTCAATACTCAATTGGCTGAATGAAAATTCAGGCTTAATCTTACAATATGGTATTCAAGCAGTTATAGCGCTTGTTATATTTTTACTGGGTGGTCGAATTGCCAAATTTTGTGCAAATTTAACCGCTAAAGCATTCGACAAGAAAAAAGTAGATAAAGCGGTTTCATCGTTTGTCTCTAGTATTGTGTATGCCATTGTATTTGCAGCCACTATTTTAATGGCGCTGTCACAAATTGGCATTGAAACCACTTCGTTTATTGCGATTTTAGGTGCTGCAGGTTTAGCAGTTGGCTTAGCACTGCAAGGGTCATTATCTAACTTTGCGTCAGGCGTGTTAATTATTTTACTACGCCCATTTAAATCAGGTGACTACGTTGAAGCCGGTGGTAAAGCTGGTACGATTAAAAAAATCGAAATATTTTCAACTGAAATGCGCACTCCTGACAACAAAGTTATTGTAATGCCCAATTCAAAAATAATGTCAGATGCAATTATTAACTACTCGCGCGAATCAACACGCCGCGTTGACCTTGTGATTGGTGTTGGCTACGACGCCGATTTACGAAAAGCAAAAGAAGTACTTAAATCAGTACTAGATAACGAATCACGCATTTTAAAAGATCCTGCATACAACGTATCGGTTTCTGAGCTTGCCGATTCAAGCGTTAACTTTATCGTACGCCCGTGGGTTAACTCAGAAGACTACTGGCCAACATACTGGTCGTTAATGGAAAATATTAAAATAGCGTTAGACGACGCTGATATTACCATTCCATTTCCACAAATGGATGTGCATTTGCACAAGCAAGACTAATTTTAAAAAGTTATTAAGGTAATGCTCACGTTAGGTTTGCTAACGTGCGCGCTGCTTTAAAGAGCATGAATATTTTTACAGGGTTATTTTTTAATGAAACTTAAGCTTTTATCAATTTTAGTAGCAGCCACAGCTACAACGAGTGCATTTGCATCAGAAGAACAAAAAACCTGGGAAGTTACCAGCGAAGTGGGTGCTATTATTACCAGTGGTAATACAGAAACAACCACTTTAAAAGGTGGTATTAAAGTATTGCATAACTTAGAAAGTTGGAATAACGAGTATAAGCTAGACGGCATCTATAAAGAAGATGAAGTAGAAAACGACGCTGGCATAAAAGAAAAACAGCGTACTAACGAAAAGTACTCTATTTCAGCGCAGGGTAATTACAAACTAAACGAAAAGCACGCTCATTTATTTATTTATGGGTCGCACGTATCTGATTACTTTGGCGCATATCGAAGTGAATCAGTTATTTCAGCGGGTTATGGTTTACGTTTATTAAACGAGACAAACATGAAGCTAAACGCTGAAATTGGTCCGGGTTATAAGTATTTTAAATACCCAGATATTAGCGAAGAGGTTGATGAAAACGGCAACTCATTAGCGGGTGAATACGAAGGTGAAGTGATTGCCTTAGGTAAAGTAGACTTTAGCTGGAAAATTTCAGATAACGCGCGTTTTACTCAGTTAGTATCGGTAGAATACGGTGATACTAATACCAAAACCCGCTCTGAAACCGCACTGCTGACTAAAATTAACGGCTCACTGCAAATGAAAGTGGCTTACAATATAACCAATAACTCTGATGTGGCTGATGATAAAGAAGCAACAGATACAGAGACTTCATTAACACTTGTTTACAGTTTTTAAGCATGCAAAAAGCATAATAATGGGTAAGCGTGCTTACCCATTTTTTTATCTATAAAATGGTGTAGTATGCGGCGAATATTTATATTTTTATCTTTTTTTACTAAAGGGAAGCTTTGTGAAGTTAACTAATTTTTTTCGGCGGTACTGTTTTTCAGTATGTTAGCCTTTACATCGGCTTTAGGGGCTGAAGAAAGTGTTCAGCCCACTGAACAACAGTTAGAGCAATTTAAAAAACTGCCAGAATCTCAACAGCAAGCTTTAGCAAAAAAATATGGTATAGACTTAAGTGCTCTAAAAAATTCCAAAGATAAAGATTCTGATGATGACCTTTTGACACCTTCAGTACTTCCTCGAAATAGTAAAAATAAAATAGATGATGAGGAGTTTCAAACTGAAGAAGAGAAATTCAAACCGAAATCAGATGAACCGAAGCCATTTGGTTATGAGCTTTTTTCCGGTGAGCCAACTACGTTTACTCCCTCTGAAAATGCTTTAGTACCTGACAGCTATATTGTGGGCCCTGGCGATACCTTCACCATAAATTTGTATGGTAAAGAGTCATCTAGTGAAGAAGTTGAAGTTGATAGAGAGGGACGTTTAGCAATTGATAAATTGCAGCCAGTGTCTGTTTCAGGTATGCAATACAGTGAAGTGGTTAAGCTTATAAAGGTTAAGGTTGAAAAAGAAATGATTGGGGTTGAGCCATTCGTTTCTATGGGAAAAACTAGAAGTATTAGGGTAATGGTTTTAGGTGAAGCTTACCTTGCAGGTGCTTACACTGTGCCTGCGCTTTCATCTATTTCTCATGCATTATTTGTGAGTGGCGGTATTTCTGAAATTGGTTCTCTACGTAATATTCAGCTAAAACGAGCTGGTAAAACAATTCAAACTCTCGATTTATATGATCTGCTAATTCGTGGTGATAGTTCAGATGATGTAATTTTAAAGCCTGGTGACGTAGTTTTTATTCCGACTGTAGGTAAACAGGTTACTGTTGATGGTGAGGTTCGTAGACCAGCTGTTTTTGAGTTACAAGATAACGAATCAGTTCATGATTTAATAGAGATGGCCGGTGGCTTTAATGGAGCAGCTTATCCACAAAGAACAGTTGTAGAGCGTTATACTGGTAATAGTTTTAAAACAATTCTGCAAATAGACTTAACAAATCCAGATTCTAAATATATTGCTAAAAACGGTGACAAAATAAAGGTACCTTCATCAAGTGAAGAGTTAAACGATGCAGTAACTTTACTCGGCGCTGTAACATACCCAGGTAATTATTCGTGGAGCGAAGGAGATAGAGTTAGCAAGTTATTTACCTCTATTAAAAGTGATTTACTTCCGATAGCAGATTATGAGTACGCTCTTATAATTAGGGAAGTAAATATCAAAGGTGATATAGAGGTACATCAATTTTCACCACTTGAAGCTATTGCTCACGATCCTGAACAAAATATAGAGCTAAAAGCACGCGATAAAGTGGTTGTTTTTAGTCGTTTTCAATCAAAAGAAGATGAAGAAATAGCATTAGACTCATTAGCTTTAACCCAAGAGCAAATTAAATTAAGAGAAAAAATGGCTTTATGGGATGATTTTGAGCAAAAACAATTTTATGAATTTATAGATTTAGGTGACACCTTAGATAAGGAACTTGCTGAGCAAGTTGAAAAACAACTTGCTGAAGAAGATAAAAATAGAGTTACAGCAATTACGGAAATTTTAAATAAGAAAGTTGAATTAGAAGATGACGAGTATTCATATTTCAGCAGAGAAAGACTCCTTAAGCCTATACTTGCTAAATTAAATCAGCAGGCAGGTTACAAAAGCAAAGTTCAAATTTACGCAATTCGCGGTGAGGTTTATCACGAAGGGATTTATCCTCGTCCGGTTAATGCCAATATAAATAAGGCTATTGCATCTGCAGGGGGACTAAAAGAGTCAGCATTTCTTGAAAGCGCAGAGATAACGCGTTTTTCACCAAAAAATGCAGCAATGTTAGAACACGTTAACATTAATTTAGAAGAAGCAGTCGACAACCCTACAAAAGAAAAGTTTCTGGTTCATAGCAAAGATTCAATCAATGTTTACCCAATACCTAATTGGCAGAAAGGACTAAAAGTAAGCCTATATGGTGAAGTTAAATTCCCTGGTGATTACGATATTCGTAAAGGTGAAAGCTTACGAGAAGTAATAAAAAGGGCAGGAGGGTTTACAGATTATTCTTACCCTGAAGGAGCTGTATTTACTCGCGAAAATCTACGTTTTCAACAGCAACAGCAGCTAAACAAGCTGTCAGAAGACTTACGAAGAGATATTACTTCCAAAAGCTTTAATAGCTCAATCACCGACTCATCACTGAGTTATGAAGACATGAATAGCTTGATTAATGATTTGGCTAAAGTGAAAGCTGTGGGTCGTTTAGTTATAAATTTACCAGCTATTGTGGAGGGGAAATTAGATATCCCCCTAGAAGATAGCGATACGCTTTATATTCCAAGCAAACAAAACAGTATTAATGTTGTTGGTGAGGTTAACTTCTCTAGTTCACACTTATTTGATTCAGCTTTATCGGTTGATGATTATATCGGTAGAAGTGGCGGCTTTAAGCAGCGTGCAGATGAAGATCGTGTTTATATTATTAAAGCAAGTGGTTTAGTTAAAATACCAAGCAATAACTCTTGGTTTGGTGTTGACCGCTCTGAAATATTAGAGCCTGGTGATACAGTCGTTGTACCACTAGATACAGAGCATGTTGATAACTTAACCTTGTGGAGCACAGCAACACAAATACTTTATCAAATGGGTGTAGCTCTTGCCGCGGTTAGTTCACTGTAAATTATAAAGGTGTATGAAATGAAAAAACACGATGGTTTTACTATGATGGAATTACTTATAGTTATCGTAATTTTAGGTCTGTTGGCATCACTAGTTGCACCTAAGTTTTTTAATAAACTGGGTACAGCAGAAAGAGGTATTGCGGGCACACAAATGTCTGCTTTTGAGACGGCCATAGATACGTATCGTTTAGATTTAGGTAAGTACCCATCTAAATTAGATGACTTACGCAGAGGGGATGAACCTAGGTGGGATGGCCCTTATTTACCAAAAGATGTACCTCTCGATCCATGGGGTAACCCTTACGTATATGAGTTAACAAATAATAAAGAAAAGCCTTACAATTTACTTTCTTATGGCGCTGATGGTAAAGAAGGTGGTGAAGATAATAACGCGGATATAATACACTAGAATGAAATTAGAGCAGTTATTAGTTGAGCAGTTTGATATAACTGATGCCGATTTAACTCGTGCATTAAATTATCAAAAGAAATACGGTGGAAGGCTAGAACAGATTTTAGTTAATATGGGTAGTCTTCCTGATGATCAAGTACAGCCGCTCATTGCTAAATATCTAATGCTGCCTGTATTTAATATTCTTGAATGGCAAGAAGTTGACTTGCCATTGCTTGATGCCGCAGAAATACATTTTCTGATTAACAATAATTGGCTGTTGTTGAAAAAAACGCTTCTAAATGGGTTTTTGCTGCCGTTGACCCACTTAATATTAGCGTTAACAACTGGCTTGTAAAACAAGGTATATCCGCTGATATTCTCATTGCAAATGAATCAGAGATTCAAGCGCTTGCTTCGAAACTAGCAGATTCGAGCAACCAAAGTTTAGAGGAGAATGTTTCAGGTGATGAAGAAGAGCGTCTTAGAGAATTAGCGTCAGAAGCGCCAACAGTAAACTTGCTTAACTCTTTGATAGGAAAAGCACTTCGCCAAGGCGCTTCCGATATGCACTTGGAGCCTTTTCAGGGGCGCTACCGTGTTCGTTATCGTATTGATGGTGTTTTACATGAGGTAGAGCGTATAGCACCAAAAATGCAGCTTCCAATAGTAACTCGTTTGAAAATTCTATCAGGGATGGATATTGCCGAAAAAAGGCGTCCACAAGATGGTAAAATAGAGCTAAAAATATCTAATCAAGAAATAGATATCCGTGTTTCATCTTTACCACTTAACGATGGCGAATCTGTTGTTATGCGTTTTTTACGTAAAGATAATGTCCGCTACGATATGTCAGTACTAGGGCTTTCAAGTGATATAGAAGCGTGTATAAAAGAGGATATAAAAACAACCTCGGGTGTTGTACTTTTAACAGGCCCAACAGGCTCTGGAAAAACAACAACTCTCTATACGTTTTTAAATGCACTCAATAACGATGATGTAAAAATAATTACCTTAGAAGATCCTGTTGAATACCAATTACCAGGTATCAACCAAGTGCAAGTTAATAGCGATATAGGCTTTGACTTTTCTGCGGGTCTGCGTTCTATAGTTCGTCAAGATCCTGATATCATAATGCTCGGTGAAATACGCGATAAAGAAACCGCACAAATAGCACTCCAATCTGCGTTAACAGGTCATTTAGTGTTTAGTACAGTGCATACAAATGATGCCGCAAGTGCATACACACGACTACTCGATTTGGGAGTGGAAGAGTTTTTACTTAACGCTGCGCTTGTTTCGATTGTAGCTCAGCGCTTAGCACGAAAAATATGTGAGCATTGCTCACAGCCCGATCCTGAAGCTGAAAAATACATAACTAAATATGATTTAAATGACTTTATTGAGCGCTTTAACATCCCCTCAATTGATATACGAAAAGGTATCGGTTGTGAACACTGCTCAAACACAGGATATAAAGGTCGTATGGCTGTTACTGAGTACTTAGCGTGCGATGATACTATTAAAGCCTTACCAAAAGATGCAAACTTTATCAATAAAGCTAAAACGCACAACCAATCTTTAAAACGAAGAACCTTAATCGAAGATGGTTTATATAAAGCTATTCTTGGTCAAACTACAATAGCTGAAGTACTTAGAGTGGCAGGCTAATATGCTTTTTCAATATAAGGCTTATGATAACCTTGGTGCTAAAAATCAAGGCGAAATTGAGGCTGTTAATAAACAAGAAGCAATTATAGCGCTTGAAAGGCAGGGACTTTTTCCATCAGAAATTAAAGCAATAAACGATGATAGAAGCGGTTTATTTCAGTCTAAAAAAATCAGCCTAGCCGATCTTGAGTTTTTAACTTCTGAGTTAAGTTTATTATTAGAATCAGGGGTACGAATTGATAAGGGCATAGATATCATTCGTAAAACTAAGGCGAAACCATCTTTGGCAAAGCTTCTAACAGAGCTTAATCAAAAAATAAAAAAAGGAAGTAATTTATCTTCTGCTTGTAGAGAACATCCAGAGGTATTTGATGCACTATATTGCAATCTTATAGAGCTAGGGGAAGCATCAGGGAAATTGAGCGACGTATTTGCTGACTTAGCAAAAGACTTAAAGTTTAAAAGAGATTTAAGAGCTAAAATTATAGGCTCATTAACTTACCCGAGTGTTATATTTTTTGTTTGTTTATTAAGTATATTTTTCATTTTTAATGTCATCATTCCTAAAATGGCAGGTATGTTTATTGGAGCGACAGATCTACCTTGGTACACCTCCTTTATGTTAGATGCAAGTGCGTGGATGGTAAACTACCAAAGCTGGCTAATTGCTGCATTTATAGCCTTAGTTTTTGGCATACACTTTAGTGCTAAAACGACTAAGTTTCAAAGTTGGTGGCAAAGAACATGTTTAAAATTACCTATAGTTTCTAAAGCCGTTATTACTATAGAGCGTATCCGCTTTAACAGTGGTTTAGCTATGATGATTAAAGCCGGAGTACCTATTGACAAGGCATTAGGCTTATCTGCGGGTAATATAAAAAACCTTTCTTTAAAACGAGAGATGGAAATAGCAAAACAAAAGGTAAAACGAGGCAGTGCGCTTTCTCCTGCATTACGGCAAACATCTATTTATCCAGCATTTTATGTATCTTTACTTGAGGTGGGCGAAGAGTCTGGAAATTTAGAACGAGTATTTAATGAAATAGCTAATCGTTCACGAGATGACTTTGAAAGCTGGACACAAAAAATGACAACGTTATTAGAACCTTTAATGATTCTGTTTATGGGAGGGTTTGTCGGCGGTGTTGTTGTAATTATGCTACTTAGTATGGTGTCGATGAATGATATTGGCGTCTAATAAGCCTGCTTTACAAAGCGGTTTTACATTAATAGAAGTAATGGTTGTAATGACCATCATTGCATTACTAACAGGTCTAGTTGGTCCCTTAGCCATTAACAGCTTAGATAAAGCACAAGCTAAATCCGAAATACTGACTTTAAAAAATAGATTACGCAAAATAAGTTATCGAGCTTATATTCTTCAAAGCTCTGCAGAGGTCACGTTTAAAGGAAAAGAAATTACAATTAGTTATAACGGGTCAGACATTCAGCCAATAACCATAACAAATGAGGTTTTGTTTTTTAACGAGCAAGTTCTATATTTTAATAATTATGGTTTTGTGCAGCCTTTAGAATTAAATTTAACATATCGTGATATAAACACTACTTTAGACTTAGCAAGTCTCATTAACACAAGCGTCGTGCCAGATGAGCAATAACAAGCAGGCAGGCTTCACTCTAATAGAGGTACTCGTTGCGAGTGTTATTTTATTTGCAACAATCACATTAGTGAGTGATATGTTTCGTGGTGCTTTTATCTCCAGTGAAAGAGCAAACAGACATGTTACCATTTCGGGTATAATGCCAATTGCCTTAAAGCAAATCCAGGCTGCATTACGACACCAATCAAAAAATGCAGAGCACAACTTATCAGGTAGTAATGTTTTTTGGGGAGTAAGTGTAAGTTGGCAAGCACAAAAGGTGGCGTTCAAGTCAGCTCCTCCACTTTATGACTATGATCTAGGAAAATATCAGCAAGTCCCTAATAAATATTCACTTTGGCAAGTTAGCGCAGAGTTTAGTTATGGTGAAACAACCACCGAGTATAGTTATTATGAGGTGAGTTGGAATGAAAGTTAAGCATGCTGGCTTTACGCTTATAGAGCTCATGATTGTAACAGCGATTCTTAGTGGTTTGCTGTTTTTAGGTAGTTTTACCTACCAAATGTTAGCTACGCGCTGGACCAAAGAGCTAGGTGATTTTCAAAACACCCTCGAAACAACAAAAAACTTTAATTTACTCAATACCACATTAACTGCTATTCAACCATATATAGTGTTGGATAAAACAGATAATAATAATGATTATAATCCAGGGTTTTTATTTGTAGGCAAAGAGAACCGTTTACTTTCAGTAACAAAACAAGGTCTATTTAATCAACACTACCCTGAAGTATTTAGACTGATAGTAGAAAAAAACGATCAAAATAAATATAACCTCTTGTACCAAGGCATGAGTACACAAGGTGAGGCTATTGTAACAGCACAGCAAAACTTTACATTTACACAGCAAATTACATTGCTTTCAGATTTCGATGATATTAGATTTAACTATTTAGGTTGGGACGGCTTTGTAGCTAGGAGCGAAGGAGTGCAAGCTGGTATAGAGCCAACGTGGAGAGGTGAGTTTTCAGGTTTAGATAATCAGCTTCTACCAGATCAAATGGCTATCTTATTAAAAAAAGATGACAAAGACCTCCTGTTTACAATATCGTTTGATGAAAAGTCACTTCGCTATTTAACACCCTATTTGGATAATGATGATTAACAATCGTGGCATAGCACTTGTTCAGGTGCTTTTAATAACAGCTATTTTAACTATATTTGCGTTATATTTTACAAAATCAGCTAAAAACCAGGTTGAAATGGCCCAATGGAGCACAGATAGAGCGAGGGCTGAAGTAGAGCTGCATAGTGCACAAAATGAATTAATATTTACGCTATTTACAAACCAAAAGAAAGTAATCAATAACAGCGATAGTGGTACTTCATTAACCGAAAAGTGGAATTTTTTTAACATGCCGTTTGAAGTTAATAAGTTTGTTAAAGCACAAATTCAAGATCAAAGTGCATTACTCAGCTTACACTTTCTCGATAAGAACGTGTTTGTAAAATTTTTAACAGCAAACAATATCGAATTCTCTAGAGCAGAACAAATAGCCGATCACTTGTTAGATTGGCAAGATATTGATAACATCCCTCGTCCATTAGGGGCTGAGCAGCTCGGTGATGCCCCTTTTAGAAATGGTTTTATACCTGACCAAACAGACATAGAAAATGCAATAGCCTTATCAGAAGAAGAAAAGCAGTTAATATACAACAATACGACTACTTATTTTAACGGTTCTTTTAATCCTATAACGGCAAGTAAAGAGTTGTTAGCAACATTTAGTGATGAATTTTCTGCGCAGCTATTCATTGACGAAAGGCGCCAAGGTAATAACCTAACTAGCTTAGACTTTAAAAGACTAACGGGTGCAAAGGAAACCGAAAACATGAACTTTTTACCAGTGAACACGCTTGCAATTAGATTAACGGCAAAAGTGGGAGACGTGGTATTAACGCGAAATTTAGTTATTTCGTTATCAAGATATGCGGTAGGTAAAACATCCCCAATATATTTCTTGCTTGAAAAGAGTTAAATACAATGTTGTCATTAATAAAAAATAAATTTTTTTCAAGTATGGTCAGTTATTATAATGGCCATGAATACCCACTTAAGGATTTAGAGCAACTAGAGGTTGATACAGATAAACAACACAAAGTGCTGATTGTTTCTCCAAGTTACGTCACACAAACAGAAAAGAAGTACCCAATAACAGAACGCCGAGAATTAAAAAAGTTGCTCGAATTGCAGCAAACAACGCGTCAATTTTATATTATAAAAGATCAAGATGAGCACGGTATTAGGGTAACCCACTGGGATTTTAATCAAGACTTACCTAAAGCGTGGTTGTATTTACCTGAGTCTCTCATTATACAAGCTCAATCTGCTTCCAATGAAATCATTGAAATAGATGAAACTACCCATAGCTCATACTATTTTAGTAGCGATCAAAGCCATACATTCATTGCTCAAAAGTCATCTATTATGAATTCGCCTGAGCGCTTTTCAATATCAACGGGCGTGCAGTACACAGATGTAAAAAAAGTGACTTTTTCACAAAAACTATCAATGTTATTACCTGCCTTGGGTCGTTTACAAGCTAAACATTGGTATGCTTTTTTACCTAAAATAGAGCAGTTAAACTGGTGGCCATTAATAATAAAAAGTGTGATACCAGCAACCGCTCTTACATTGGTATACACATTATTTAGTTCGGCCTATCTTTTTGCCATAAATACACACTACAACGATACACTTAGTGAACAAAGTGAAGACCTGAGCCAACTATTAAGTTTGCAACAAAAAATAGATGAGTCACAAGCGGCTTACTCGCAATTACAAACGTTTTTAGGTGCAAAACAAAGTTACCTCGCTTTGTGGTTAGAATTAGCCCCATTATTCGAATATGTTGATCTCGACAGCATTCAAATAAACGGCCAGCGCATCCAAATTCGTGGCCAAGCAGAACAGGCTACACGCATAATGGAGCTACTTGCTAATTCGCCTAATGTGGCTGAGGCTAAATTTGATTCTTCTGTATCAAAAACACGAAGAGCAGAGCGTTTTATTATTAGTTTTACTTTAACAAACACACTGGTACTCGATCCTAAATTTAGCTCACGTACTTCTGAAGAAGGAACTAGCAATGAGTGAATTAAAAAAATACAAATACCCGTTACTCATCATTGCAATACTGTGTGTATTTAAATTTATTATTGTGCCGGTACTTACATGGCAAGATAATGTAATCGCAGAAAACAAGCTATTGCAACGTAAGGTTGATAAAATAAATACCTTAATTTCAGACGAAACTGAGCTCACCAATAATTTACAAACAACTCAAACTGAGCTTGATAAAGCTACTCAATACTTTTATCAATATCAGCCAGATCAAGCATTTCGTCTTACGCAGCAAAAGTTAATCGAACAAAAACTAGCTGAGTTCGAACTTAAGTCTTCAACTGTAGGCTGGCAAAATGTAGTGGCTATTCCTAATACGCCACTAACACGCTTTCAATTGCAGTATTCATTCAGTGGTCAATCAGAGCAAGTAATTGCTTATTTACTATCACAGCAACAACAAAAGCAGTGGCAGGAAATAGAAACTCTTAATATAAATGTTAGGCGTCAAAAAGCGGGACGACTTGGACAAATGACAGTGTCTACTCGTATCTCGTTTTATATGCTCAACAAGGAGCTTAGTGATGCGTAATATTATGGTAAAACATGTGTTGAGGCAGCCTGTTGTTGTGTTTTCTTTGTTAGTTACTTTTTTATGGGTATTAACAGATGCGAGTAATCGCTTAGTTCATCAAAGCAAGCAAAGTACTCAAAGTAGCAATGCACAAGCTTCCGTGGTAGTTCCTGCCATGCAGTTAAGTAGCGCAGAGCATCAGTTTATAAGTCAGCAGTTTGAACGCTTTAGGCGTGATGAAGACGCAGAGCCAGAGCCACAAACACAACTTACAGCTGAGCAGCAGTTAGCCCAGCAAGGCCTGATGCAACAAGTATTTGTGAACAATAAAAAGTTAATACTAAAAGCGGTTATTACTGAACAAGTTAACGCCTCTAAAAAGCAGGCGGCAAAAGCGTATGCGCTTATTAACGTAACGGATCAAAAAACTGGTGAGTCAAAATTAATAAAAGCGGCTAATAATCAGCAAATCGAAAGCTTTACCCTAACCATATCATCGAGTACGCAAGTAGAGTTAGTGCGTAATAACCCGCAAGGTGAACAGCGTATAAGCTTAACCATGTACCGCGTAGCAGACAAAATTTAACAATAGGTATTTATAGTGATCATGCAACGTTCAAAAACGGTTTTTCTTGCCTGTACAATGCTCGCAGCCATTAGTGGTTGCCAAACGTTAGATGCAGTAAAAGACAACCAAAAACTCAGTGCCCAATCTTCATATTTAAAAGAGGTTATGAGTACAACCGAAGTAACTAACGCTGAGCTGCTCAACCCAAATCAGGTAACGCCTGCAAATGAAGAAGCGGCTCTGGCACAACAACAAGCATTACGCTTTATGCCGCCATTTAAAGTGGGAAACGTAAAAACAACTACAGCAGAAGATGTACTTGCCCGCTTTAGCAATGAAAAAATGGTAACCATTACCGCCGATGACCTACTTTTAAAAGATTACCTACATCATGTATTAGGAGAATCTTTACAAGTAAGTTATGTTTTAGGTGACAACGTAAAAGCCGATACCAATACAGTTACTTTAAATTTACAAAACCAAGTAACCGAAAAAAAATTATTTACCCTAACCGAAAAGTTACTCAGTGACCGTGGTTATGTGATGCGTTTAAACGACAACATTTTTTATATTCATAAAGATGAAGGCAAAGGCAGTAACCAGCTTGTTTATGGGTATGGTAAAAGCCTTGAAGATGTACCTAATACCTCACTAGATATACTACAAATGGTGCCCTTTGATTATGGCCTGCAAGCATCGCTGCCTAACACTATGCGCTTACTTTTAGGCATTAAGGCGCAAGCTGACGTACAGCGCGGTATTATTACTGTTCAAGGTAAGCGCCAAGATATAGAGCGTGCACTTGAGCTTGTAAATATGCTTGACCGCCCAAGTATGCAAAACCGCCAAATAGGCGCCTATAAAAGCACCTACCTATCTACTGCTGATTTATCTGCTAAAATAGCAGAATTACTTAATCAAGAAGGTATAGATCTTAAAAGTAAAGGGGGCGCTAAAGCGGTACTGTCGGTTGTTGAAATAGAAACGCAAGGCGCGTTAATATTTTTTGCTAATCAAGAGTCACTCATTGAGCGTGCTGTTTTTTGGGCAAAGCAAATAGATAAACCAATAAAAACCACGGAAAAACAATACTTTTTATACCAGCCGCAATTTTCACGTGCCGCCGACTTAGGCATAAGTCTTGAGGCATTAATAGGTGATGGCAGTAGCCGCCGCAGTAATACGACCTCGGTAGCCAATGAAAATAGCAGTGCGTTTTCACAAAATTCAGCGCGAAGTGCCAGCTCTAAAGATGTAAAAATGGTGGTAGATGAGCGTGCTAACACACTTATTTTTCATACCTCAGGTGAAGAATACCAGCAATTACTGCCACTTATAAAACGCCTAGATATACTCCCTAAACAAGTGATGCTTGAGGTGGTAATAGCTGAAGTCACCTTACAAGGTGAGTTTAAGCGAGGCGTTGAGTTCGCGCTAAATAAAGGTAATTACGGCTTAAGCACCACCGGCGCGTTTATGGGCGATGGTTTTGGTGGGCTGTCTTATTTATTGCAAGGTGATAATGGCCGAATAGCCATTAATTTATTGCAAACAAACTCACTCGCTAAAATACTGTCAAGGCCGTCACTGGTTGTGCGCGATGGCGTAAGTGCCTCTATAAATGTCGGTACCGATATCCCTATTATTGGTGAAACCACTAGCGACCCAATTAATGGCGATCGCCAAACTACCTCGATTGATTACCGTAAAACGGGGGTTGAGCTGTCGGTAACCCCCACCGTAAATGCACAAGGGGTGGTACTTATGGAAATTAATCAAAAAGTATCTAACCAAGCAACGGGCAGTACCAGCTCGTCGGTTAACCCGAGTATTTTTGAGCGCACCATAAAAACCGAAGTGGTTGCACAAAGTGGGCAAACGGTTATTTTAGGCGGGTTAATTAGCGAAAATAATTCAAATAGTGATTCTAAAGTACCACTATTTGGTGACTTACCGCTTATTGGCGCATTATTTAGGGCCGATACAAAAAATAACGACCGTACCGAGCTGGTAGTTTTAGTTACCCCCGGGTGATAGAAACGGCCAACGAATGGCAACAAATTAAAAATTTATTTCAAGGATCGCTAGAGCGGTTAACAATAGAGCAAATAAATTGAGTAAAAGCACTAGTTTATCGCTAAATATCGAATTTTAGTGATTGAATTACACTTAAAAGTTCAGTAACATCGTGTGCGTTACATTTTTTAATTATAAAATTGACTTGTTTAATAATTGTAACTTAAAACATAATTAAGTATTAATTATGTTTTAAACTAAATTGTTAATTAAACAGTTGCTAGCGTATTGGTTGACATGCTGTTAACCACGCGCTTAAACTACAATTGTTTGGTTGTTGCTTAGGTGACGGCCTAAGTACACTAACAATGAAAAACAATGGAATAATAACAATATTATTCCAGTTTCATGAAACTCGGAGATAGAAAACATGTTTAAAAAAACATTACTTGCGCTAGCAGTTGCTGGTGCTTCAATGTCAGTAAATGCTGGTATTTTGTCAGTAGACGTTAAAGAAACTGCGGCAGTTAAAACTGATTTTGACGCAGCCGCTCCAGCTACTTGTGCTGCAGCAGCAACTGCACTAGGTGTAAGCTTAGATTTAGCTACATTTAAAGATACAGCCGGTGCAGATACTGTAAAGGCATCTGTTAACGGCGGTACTGCGGGTGTTTACGACACTACAGCAAATGCTGTAACACTAGACGCTGATGACTCTTGTACAGTTACAATCAATAAAGATGAGCTAGTATCTGCTGATCAAGCTAAATACTCTCAAGAAGGCGCTGCAGCTAAAGGCTTAACCATTACTGGTAAGCATATTGCTGGTGTTGGTGGTTTACAAGTTGAAGATACAATCATCTACACTGTAACTGGTGGTACAATTAACGAAACAGCTTCTGCTGGTGCAACGCTTACAAGCGCAACCGGAACTTACACTCTTCTAGGTGTGGTTGACAATACTATCTTATTCACTGTTGATGCTGGTGCTGCAGCTCGTGAAATCGTTAACGTTGCTGGCGTAGTTGTTACTCCAACAGCAGGTGCTGATTCTGTGTCTCTTTCTGCTGTAGTGCAAAACACTGCAAACGTACAGTACGACAAGTCTCCTGCAATCGAAATCACAAAAATTGCTAAGCAGTACTCTGCAAAAACTTACCTAGCGGCTGATGGCGTTATTGACGTTGCAACTGAGCGTTACGACTTCGAAGCAAACACTAGCGATTCGTCTGCAACTGCACTACCTGCTATTGATGGTGTTAACGCAGATTCACTAGTAATTGAAGTAACAGAAAACACAACTCAAGGTAACTTAACACCTAAGTCTGGTGAGTTAGTGATTACTGGTAACTTCTCTTGGATGATGGACTTAGATGCAGATGAAGATGGTGAACTATCTGCTACAGAAATCGAGTCTGGTTTTGACTACGGTACATTTACTGCTGTTGATGTTGCTCCAAACGCGGGTAAACTAATCACTGCTGGTACTAACGTTGTTGATGCGGGTAAATCTGCATTAAACACTGACATGACCGAGTTAACTATCCCAGTTGTTGCTGGTGCAGACGCTGACTTAAACAAATACCACGTAGTTACTTTCAAACCTGCTGGTAAAGCAACTGCAACAGTTTCATTAGAAACAACTAAGTTTATTGCATCACTAGATTTTATCAACGATAAAACTGCTGATACAACAACTGCAGATGCAGACCTTAATGTAACTACTGACCTAGCTGTAGGTGAGTGGACATTAAACGGTTCAGTTGTTGAAGTACCATACATCCCATTTGGTCCTGAAACACAGCCTATCATTCGTCACACAAACACTGGCGCTCAAACAGGTGATATCTCTGTACGTTACATGGTTGAAGAAGGTAACGGCCTAATGCAAACTAACACTTGGAAGTCTCTAGGTGTATTAGTTCAAGATGCAAAACCAGGTGTACGTAACCTACTTACTGATATCAAAACAGCGCTTGAAGCTGAACTTGGTCAAAACAAGTTTAAAGTAGCACTTGAAATCACAACTAACGTACCAGGCGATGACGTAACTGTTTACGCTGCAGCTAAAGTAAATGCTGAAGGCCAAGACCGTTTAACTATCGGTGCTTTCAAAGGTCAATAATTAATTATTAATTAATTTATAACCGTTAAAAAGCGAGCCCTATGGCTCGCTTTTTTATTAGCTATCGATAATAAATTTTGAATTAGTGATGAGTATTCATTTGTAAACAGATATTACGACTGTGAAATTGAGAATAATGCTCTTTTTATAAGCTTTACTAAACCAAAGTGATACAAAATCCTACATAAAAGCAATTTAGGTAATATGTGGTATGGTATTTTTAGCCTATTTAAGTATGATTAATGAAATTTTATTGATTAAGTATTGTGATGAGTATTGAATTAAAAGAAATAAGTGGATTAATAAAAAACAAAAAATATAAAAAAGCATTACTAAAACTAAAAAAAATGCCTAGTAATTTACAAGATGTTGAGCTTTATAAAGGTGTTTGTCACAGTGCTTTAAACCAGTACCCTCAGGCTTTAATTGCTTTTAAGGCAGCTAAAAAAACAATTCCAGAAAACAAAAAAGCAACCCTTTTAAATGATATGGCCATGGCTGCGCTATTAATGAAGGATTCCGAAGAAGCTTTGCTTTACTATACAGAGTCACTGCAGTGCGACCCGACTGCAAATAATGCGTTTGCGCGCGAGCAATTAGTAGCGCTTTTAGTAAATACAAAACAGTACGATTTAGCCTTAGAATATATACCTAAGTTATTTGTACTGCAAAAATATTCATCTAAAGCCTTTGTGACCGGTATCAAAGCCGCTGCTGCGTCTGAAAACTCTGAAGTATTACAACAGTATTTAACAAAAGTGCAGCTACTGTTAACTGATTTCACTTCAATTCAGCTAGCCGAAATTTTAAACACACTAATAAAACATAAACTTCAAGATGAATTTAATGTGTTACTGGTCGAGTTGAATAAATCATTTAAAGACAGTGCTTGGCTTGAAAGTTTTAATAGTTATGCAGGCAATGTAATAAAAGCTCCTAAACCAAAAATTGAAAAGCCGGTAAAAAAACTTGTTACCGGTAATGATAAAAAACTTATTGAGCTTATTAATGAGTTGGTTGAGTATAATAAGGAGCAAGGGGCTTACTTCAATCCTCATCTAGAAATAAAAGCCAACAATGGTGAGTTAAGTGTTTATTATTATGGCGAGGATAATAAAAAGCTTATAGATATACCTGTAAGTTGCTTGCCATTATTGTGTGATTATGAATTTGCGCTAAGTGAAAATAATAAGCTTATTGTTAAAACAGATATAAATAGTATGGTTAACCCTAGTGCTGAACGCACTATGCAGGTATTAGTCGCTATTTATAATCAATGCGACAAAATGCAGAAGTGGCAAGACTCCTGCCCAATAGTTGCTTTGTATGACTCACCTAAGTTACTCAGCACTTTGTTAGAAGCTAAGCAGTACAATGCAAAGGTTCAGCTTTTTAAGCAAATTATTGATAGTGGCAATAAGAAAAAATTATGTATAGATACTTTCTTTGGTTCAAGAGTGTTTGGCTATAAATCTGACTTTTTGAAAAAAAGTAATGTAACTACCATTAATAATGCTGAGCAAGGTTTACTCTCTGTTATTGACTTTTTAAATCATAAAATAGATAGCAATGTTTATCGGCTATCTGACAACTCTATTTACATAGCAGGCAGTGCTGATGATACGAGTAAGGAGGTATTCGTACATTACAATGAATTTGATCCGATATATACTTATCTTTTTTACGGGTTTGTAGATTTATCTTCACCTTTCTTGTCTAGCATTCCGTGTGAACTTAAAACTAGCTATGGACACGTTTGGCAGGTTGTTGGTGAGTCAACAACTGCAAGTAAGTTAAAAGAAGGAAGTTTCTCTCACAAGCAGTCGTACTTACCAGAAGTGACGAGCTTAGGTGTAAATAGTATTAAATTAAATAAGTTAATTGTCCCTTCTAATGCAAAATCAACGTTGTTAAAAGATACTTTGTTGAGTGTTATTAATACTACGGCACCCGATGAAATTTCAAAAAGTGATGCCTTTTTTGAAAGTGAAATAGCGCAACTAGAAAAACAAATTATCTTAGCTAATAAGGCTTATTGGCTCAAGTTGCAGAAGTTGGTTATAAATGAAAAAAATATATCATCTGATGTTTTAAAACAATTAAGCGACTTAATTAATTTTGCAATGGATTCATTAAGTAGGTACGCAAATAAAAACGCACTGGTTTTATTTTAATTAACTGAATAAATAAAATAAACTTGCTTACTGCACAGTTTAACGGCTTTTGTTAATCTGTGCTTTTATTTTTGGTGAATGTAAAGTGTGGCAACGAGTTAAACATTGGTTTTTTTCCAAGCGTTATTTAAAACAGCGGGTAGCGTTTTTACATCAGCAGCTTTTAATAAGCCAGCACCGTTTACTCACTCAGCAAGCCCTTGCGCTTAACACTGAAAATGGCGAGGCTGAGAGTATTGATTGCGTTGTGTCACTAACTAGTTATGGCAAGCGTATAGCAACACTGCATCACACGTTATACAGTCTATTAAACCAAACAGTTAAACCACAGCAAATTATAGTATGGTTAGCCCATGGCGAAGTACTAACCGCCGAGCTAAAAAAACTAGAACCACATATTACATTTAACTGGTGTGAGGATTTGCGCTCTTACAAAAAGCTAATTCCTAGTTTGCGTTTGCAGCAGGGTATACCCATTATTACTTTTGACGACGATATTATTTACCCCGTTAATCAAATTGAGCAACTTTACAAACAACATTTAGTTTACCCAAGCGCTATTATTTGCCACAGAGCCCATAAGGTTACGTTTGACTCTACTGGCCATATTGCTCCTTATTCGCAATGGCAGTTTGATAGCAATGAGCAACTACCTAGTAATTTACTGATGCCTATTGGCATTGGGGGGTGTTGTACCCTGTTAACTGTTTTGCTGAAGAGGTAGCTAATACCGAGCTATACATGACATTATGCCCAACGGCAGATGACATTTGGTTTAAATTTATGGCGCTTAAAAAAGGCATAAAAACAAAGTTGGTTGCAAACCCTACGCCTTATAAAGATTATTTGCATGTTGTAGGCACACAAGCACACAGTTTATGGCTACATAATAAAACAGCCAATGATGCTCAATTAGCTAACGTGGTTGGCTTTGATGAAACTCTTTTGGCTAAGTTGAGGCAGTAAATGACCATTTTAAAGCGTTTATTAAAGCGCTTCCCTTTTTGCGTGTATCCTTATAAACCTTATATGCACAAATATAAGTGTATTTTTATTCATATTCCCAAAAATGCGGGATCAAGTGTTATGAAAGCCTTAGGCGATAGTGGCGGGCGCTTTCATGTGGAATCGGGGTATTACAATGAGGTGAATGACTACTTTTATAAAAAGTATCACCGCTTTGCCATTGTAAGGCATCCGTTAGAGCGATTATTTTCAGCTTATAAGTACAGCTTGCAAGGTGGTAATGGCTCACAAAGTGATAAGTTATTAGCAGATAAAATTAAAAGTAATAGCCATGACTTTGCCAGCTTTGTCGATGCATTATTAGATATGCACTTTATAATGCAGCACAAATTGTTTAAGCCGCAGTACTTATTTGTATGCAAAAGCGATTTAGCCTTAAATATAGATACCGTTTTACATTTTGAAAAGCTAGCTGACCAGTGGCCTGCTTTTGCTAAAAAGCATAATTTGCCACACAGTTTAGAATTTATTAACCGCTCTGAAAAAGTGAGCTTACCTATATTAACAAGCGCTCAGTATAAAAAGATTAACCAATTGTATTATTTTGATTTTGAGCTCTTTGGCTATACCCCAATTGATGTTAATTAAATCATTAAGTGCATTTATTGCCGGCTCTTTTTCTATTAAGTTACTTACTGCACTTTCCAGTTTGGGGGTATTTGCGCTTTTTGCACAACAACTTGGCGTTAACGAATTTGGTTTGTTTGTTTTGTGCCTGAGTATGTCGTTGTTAATGTCGGGCTTGGCAAAGTTAGGCTTAGAAAATTTAATTGTTCGTTTTGGCGCACAGTTTAATGATTTAGATTTGGGTAGGCTATACGTATTAAGTCATGTAATCGCTTTATCAAGCTGCGGCTTATTAACGCTATTGGTTTTATCTTTTGATACACAGATAGCTTTGTGGTTTTCAGTCGAAAGGTTAAATGATTTATTGCCCTTAATCTGTATGCAAACCTTACTGTTAGCATTGCAAAGCATTAATTCGTCAATTTTAAATTCACGACACAAAATTATCCATAGTGTTTGTTTTTCTGGTTTTATTAGTAACCTGTTAATTTTATTAACCGCGCTATTTTTCAAGCCAGATACAGCATTACATGCGTTTAAGATAGTACTTGGTTGTACAGCTGTTAGTTTAATTTTTTCCTACGTAGCCTCTCTCTTTTATTGCACACCAAGCTTTGATGGCCTAAAAACGCTTCCTCTTGAAAAATTAAGAAAGGCGAATAAGCATTATTTTGTCATTGCATTTTCAGCATTGCTCACTCAGCAACTGGCTAATTTATTGGTTGCCAAGTACGCCAGCTTGGCTGATGTTGCAATGCTATCCATTGCTTTAAAAGTGGCGGTACTGTTTAGTTACCCTTTACAGGCTGTTAATGCGGTATGTAGCCCATACTATGCTCGCTTTTTTAGTGCGGGTAAGTTAAGTAATATCAAACAGCTGGCAAGAGAAACGCGTATTTTACTGACCATTATAGCGACGGCTGGAATACTCGTTGTTTATTTTTGTATTGATTTTATGCTTTCGCTAATAGGTGAAGAGTATGTGCAAGCTGCTACGTATATAAAAATATTAGCCATTGGCCAATGGGTTAATTTAAGTTGTGGCTCAGCGGTTGTTATTTTATTAATGACAGGGCATGAGAGAATACACCAATATCAAAATTTATTTATAACCATTTTATTTTTATTAATGTTGTGGGTATTTACGCCTATTTATGGTGGTATTGCTGCGGCGTGCCTTGTTGCAGCTTCAATGATTGCGAAAAACCTAGTGAGTTTATTCGTTGTTTATAAACGAGTATTTAAGATGAGTACCGATGATTTCTAAATTTGATAAATGTTTATTTGTTCATATTCCAAAAGTAGCAGGGCAAAGTATTGAAAGTGTGTTTTTAAAGCGTGCTGGGTTTGAGTGGCATGAACGTGCTCCATTTTTACTTAAGGCTAATACTAATAAAGAGTTAGGCCCTCCTAGGCTGGCTCATTTAACAGCAAATGAATATGTTGAACTCGGATATTTAACTGAGGAGCGCTTTTCTGAATTATACCGGTTTAGTTTTGTGCGCAATCCTTGGGAGCGCATTTTGTCTGAATATAAATACAGAGGTTATAATTGCTCTTTTAAAGACTTTTTATTGAAGTTTTTCCCAACCGAGAAAGATGATAATTATGCCTCTGGTGATGATCTGTATAGGCATGTGATACCGCAGGCTGAGTTTGTCTGTAATCGTCAAGGAGAGCTTTTGGTCGATTTTATTGGCCGTTTTGAGACGCTATCAAGTGACTTTGCTAAAGTGAGTAAGGCAATTACCGGTAGCCCTCTTGCTCTGCCTCATAAAAATAAAACAACATCAAAATTTAAAAGCGTTTTTCAGCCTAAAACTAAACACTATACGGACTATTATTGTGATATTACCGAGCGTTTTGTTGAGCGTTATTATGCGCAAGATATAGAGCTATTTAACTACTCTTTTGGCGCTTAGTTTTTGTTGAAATGGCTGCTCTATAAATTTATAGGTAATAGCTGAAATTAAGCATGTGATTAATATTATTGCTGTATTTAAAAAGGGTGCAGCAGATGTGTTGTATATATCGGCTAAAGGTATATTTATAGATAATCCTTTTTTTGCAAAAAAGTACTGCCATATATTTATAATGATATTAATGATTAAGAAGTGGGTAAGGTATATTGAGTATGATATTTTACCTAAATATTGCATAGTTTTTGTTTTAAGGAGCGTTGAAATTACTCCGTTTGATGCGCTAAAGTAATAAATGCTTAATGTAAAAACTAAAAATGTAGTTAGTTGGCCTAGTTTATATTTTGCTAAAATGGTTATGCAGCTTATTACTGCTAATAATAATACGACCTCTATTATCGAAACCTTAAGCTTTGAACTGTAATTTAGCTCGGTTTTTTCTTTAATAATAAATACACTAACACCAAGAAAAAATCCTCCAATAGCTCTGATAAACCCTAGATCAAACGTTCTTAAAAGTGTGATGGGTTTTAGGATATAAAGCGTTGTATATGCTAGAACAATTAAAAAAACTGACCACTGTAGTAAATTTTTGGCTTTTATGCTCTTTGAGACTACAAAAAAAGTAAGTAAGTATAAAATTCAGCGCCTATGCTCCAAGATGGGGCATTCCATGTCAGTTGATCATCTAAATTATGTGCGTTGAGGAGAAATAAATTAAGAAAAAAAGAAGTGAAATCGTTATTTATAAGAGGGTCTGTATTTCCCAAGTTCAATTGAGTATAAAGTAAGTGTTTTAGAGAAAGAAACACTAACCAAGCTAATAATAACGCTAAGTGTAACGGGTAAATACGAGCAAAACGATTTTGCATATAGGCTTGAAAGTTTAAACTATCGATTTTACTTTTATATGCATGGGCAATGACAAACCCTGATAGTATAAAGAAAAAATCAACGAAAATGTCGCTATTAAATATAAACGTTGTTTTGTGTCCGTAAAAAAAGGGGAGTGGAATAATAAAACCAATAATGCAGCCAACCCTCGAAATGCATCTAAGTTAGTATATCTTTGCTTTTCCACTGGTATCCTTGTTGTAAAACTGATTAAGCTTTTTCGCAATATAAATTGATAATTTAATTTCCTTCCATTCTAATTTAAAACTGAGATTAATAGTAGTGGACTTTGGTTTGCTAAGTATTAATTAAAATTTTCAAGTTTAAAATGGGTTAGCTAATCTAGTGCTCATGAGTTACTTTTTAGCTAAAAAATTAATGATTCATATAAATTGATATAATCCTAATCAATTTATATTAGGTATAGCTTTTTTGTAATTTAGTAATAAAAAGTGTGTTTTTTTGTTTTCACTTATTCATCCTTATGAATTTGTTGGTCTTTTTGCTTGTTTTTGAATTTCTAATACTTATACAAAGCTATTTTTATTTATGTCTTAATCAACTATAATACACCGCCTGTTTGCTAGGTTATTATAAAAATGCGTCAAAAGCCCATGTATAAAAGGTTGAAAAATTGTGATTATAAATAATTTAGGGTTGTTTTTATGCTCATTTTTGAGCCTCTTTATTTTTAGGAAAATTGCAATTTTTATTAACCTAGTTGATGAGCCTAACTCTCGGAAGCACCACGCAGGTTCTGTTCCTTTAGTCGGTGGGTTGGCGGTTTTTGTTGTTGTTTTTTCTTATTTATTTGTTTTTCCCGAAACAATCTCCTCTTCAATGCTTTACTTAATTTGTGCGAGTATTTTGCTATTCATTGGTGTATTAGACGATTTATACGATATTAGTTTTAGATTTCGTTTGATCTTACAGATTGTTATATCCGCATTAATGATGTGTTTTGGCGGGTTAATTTTCAATGATATTGGTGCCTTGTTCGGTGGCACAAGCATTAACTTGTCTTATTTTGGTTACATTATGACTGTTATTGTCGTTGTTGGCGCTATTAATGCCTTCAATATGGTCGATGGTATTGATGGGCTGCTTGGGGCTTTGGCAACAATAACATTTACCTCGTTGGGTATTTTATTTTATTTTAATGGCCAAAATGAATTAATGGCCTTTTGTGCTGCCATTGTTGTGGCAACTGTTCCTTATATTTTAATGAACTTAGGCATCCCTTTAGGGCAGCGTTTTAAAATTTTTATGGGTGACGCAGGAAGCACAGTCATTGGTTTTACTGTTGTTTGGTTGTTACTTGAAGGGTCTCAATCTCAAGAGAAAAGTGCATTTAGTCCTGTAACGGCACTATGGTTAGCCGCTGTTCCTATAATAGATGCAATTTCTACCATTGCTCGTAGGATCAAAAAAGGTCAGTCACCTTTTAAGCCTGATCGAGAGCATCTACATCATATTTTACTTAGACTGGGTTTTTCCAGCAGACAAGCTTTAGTTGTGATTTGCTTTATATCGACGGTGTTTGCAACGGTAGGTATTGTAACCGACATTTATAATGTACCTGACTACATTATGTTTTATTCATTTCTTTTGTGCACAATTATGTATTACTTTTTTATGCTGAGAATTTGGCGTATTAGTGTACATATTCGTCGTTTTTTTGGTACAAACCGCTAGAGTATTTGATGTTTTATGGAAGAAAGTAGTGTAGTAAATCAAATTTCCCCTATTCAGATAGGCGGTGTGAATGTTTTACCATTTGAATCAATGGAGCATGTCTTAACAACCATCTTTTCAGATGATGGCCTTATAAAGCCAGGTATGGCTGTTGCTGTAAATCCAGAAAAAGTACTTAAGGCTATTGATGATAGTGAAACAAAAAAAATTATTAATGAAGCGCAATTTCCATATGCAGATGGCATTGGCGTTGTAAAAGCTTTACAACAAAAAAAGGTAAAAAACTGTGTCGTATAGCAGGTTGTGAGTTATGGCTTGAGGTATTAAAGCGCTCATCTCAGTTTAACTCTAGAGTTTTGTTAGTTGGTGCAAAACCTGAAGTGGTTGAAAAAACGAATGCTTACCTGACTACTAATGGAGTAAATGTAGTAGGTTATATGAGTGGATACTTTAAAAACACACAAGAAGTATTCGATTTGGCTAGTTCGGTTAAGCCAGATATTGTTATTGCTGCTTTGGGTTCACCCAAACAAGAAAAACTAATAAAAATGCTGATGCTAGAATACCCAAATGCTTTTTTTATGGGTGTAGGCGGAAGCTTTGACGTACTGACTGGTAATGTTAATAGGGCCCCTAAAGGTTGGCAAAAGCTAAATTTAGAATGGCTATATAGAATGCTCAAAGAGCCGAGAAGAATATTTAGACAAGCCAAGTTGCTTAAGTTCCTACAATTGTATTTGTTGAAGAAGCTCTAAATGAAAGTGCTTGTTTTATCTAACATGTCTTTTAAACAGTCTGCTCCTATGCAAGGCGTTTTTGTTGATAACCAAGTTGATAGGTTGAACAAAAAAGACTTAGATTTAGATTATTGTAAAATGAAATGGAATACAGATAGCTTTTTGTGTAGGGCTTTAAAGTATCCTGTTTTTCTAATGCAGTTTATTTTTCAGTGTGTTTTTCGTTTTAAATGTTATGACGTGATTCACGTTCATTATTACTTTCCTACTATTATACTTGCCGCCGTTTATAAGTTTTTGCGTAATCGCGATGTTAAAATAATTGTTACTTGCCATGGGAGTGATATTTATTTATATGATCCTCCTCGTTATTTATATCGAACATTATCTAACGTGGTTAACCATTGGATTTTCACCTCTGAACAATTACATGAAAAGTTTTACCGCCCAGTAAGCTCTTATTCAATACTATGTGCAGGCTACAACGATAATATTTTTTATAATAAAAATAAGCAATTAACAAAGAAGTATGATTTTCTGCAGGTTTGTAGTTTAGATAAAAATAAAGGAATAGATCGCTTTCTATCTTTAGTTGCAATGATGCCTGAGCAGCAGTTTGCATTAGTTGGTGAAGGGCCTATGAAACAGGAGGTGCTCGCCGCCCAAGCGCAATTTTCAAACTTAAACTATTTTGGAAAACAAAAGCCTGAAAAGTTAGTCGATATCATTCATCAAACCAAATTCATACTTTCTTTATCAAGAAATGAATCGTTTGGGTTAACCCTTAGTGAGGCTCAAGCCTGCGGTGTACCAGCAGTTGCAACCTCTACAGATGGATCAAAAGCCCAAATTGATGATGCTAGTCGTTGCATTGAACAAAAGAATATCTCAGAAGAGCAGCTCTTAGCTAACCTTAAGGATTCAATGACCTTTAACTTAGGGCTATCACCAAAACAGTATGATTATTTAAGTATTACTGTTAGCAAAACAGCTGAATCATTTTCTTTGACACGTGTTATTGAGCAAATTGTTACTACTTACAACGCTGTATTTAAAGGTAACTTATGATTGAAGAGACCCTTAGTGTTGGTATTTATATGCCAACCAAAAACCGCGTTGAGCTATTAAAAAAAGCGGTCAGTTCTGTACTGTCGCAAACATACCCTAATTTTAAGTTACTTATTATTGATGATGGTTCGAGTGATGGAACACATGAATATTTAAAGACAATTTCAGATCCTAGAGTCTCATTTATTCGAAACGAAATTTCAGAAAAAGCATGTAAAGCACGAAATAAAGCCATTGAAGCACTTGATACAGATTTAGTAACAGGGCTTGATGATGATGACGTGTTTTTACCTGAGCGTTTAGAGTGTTTGGTAAAAGCTTATGACCCTAAGTACTCTTTTGTTTGTAGTGGTTATTTTTGGGATTATGGAGCCCATAAAAAATCTTTATTTAATAAAGAAAAGGTGATCTCTTTGTCTGCTGCACTCGATCTTAATCAGTGCTCAAATCAGATTTTAGTTAGTCGTGAACGTGTGCTTGAGGTGGGAGGATTTGACCCTGACCTGCCTGCACTGCAAGATCATGACTTATGGGTTCGGTTAATCGCTAAATATGGTGATGCCTATAGAATAGGTAAAGAGCTATATATAGTTAATGATGATCAAGAACTTGAAAGAATCTCTTCAGTTAATAATAAGCTGCGTGCAATTGACCTGTTTGAAGCTAAGCATAAAAAAATAATGAGTGTGCGAAATAAGGAAAACTTTGCTTTTTATCGTAAAAAGATAATGGGTGAAAAAGTGTCTTTTATGGAGCTACTTAGCTCAAGTAAGCATGGTTTATTTACCATTAAGGCAAGGCATACCTTAGCACAATCATTATCAAAATTAGCTAAATACCGCTTGGACTACATGCACAATAAGAAAGTTGATCAACCACTGGTTAATTGGTTATTGAGTGCACTTGTTCCTTTGTTGGCTACCGGTGGACCAGGGGCATCTCGCGTTATTCTATTATCATCCTGTATTTACTTTTTAGGTGCTATGGATACAGCCTCGTTTGGTAGTGATTTTTTTATCTTAATGCTGCTAAATACGATGTTTAGCCAAAGCTATGGCTTTTTTATTTTAAAGCAAGACTATAGAGATTCTTTTACGGGTATATCTAAACAATCACTAAGTGGACTGATTTGTGGGTTATGTATTCTAAGTGGTTTATTTTTGATGGGTGTTATAACTAACCTGATTTACTGCGTACCACTGTTTGTAGTGCTGCATTTTTATTACCTTTTTAGGTTTAATCGTGTTGCAAAACAAGGGTTTTTTCTGCTTGCTATGGCTGAGTGCTTAATATCTATTATTTGCTTAGTGGCACCTGTTCTTATAAGTAGTTATTCAGGTGTTAAGTTTGATGCACCCTACATTATTTATTTAGTCGCTCTTTTATCAGGTTTGTTTTTTATTGCTCTTTTTGATTGGCAAAACTTAAACACAAAAGCAACGAAAAAAATCCCAAATAAAAAGGTGTTTAATATTGCAATATCAACCACTGCCAGCGTTTTTGCTTTATTTTGCTTTCCATATACAGCAAAACTAATTTTTGAACCTGAGGTTGCGTCATATGTGGCTTTAACTATTTCATGTTTTTCTATAGCTATGCTAATTCCAAGGACTCAAGCTAATAAAAACATGCCCTTATTGGGAAGCCATAAGCTTTCTCTGGATAATATAGTCATAGTAAATAATAAATATTGCAAGTTGATTTTAGTAAGCTGCTTAGCTAGTTCAGTTATCTCTTTCATGTATCTTTATATTTTGGGTGCCCCCAAGTTGACAGCATTTATGGCATCAATTGCAATTACATCTATTTTTATATCTTCACAGTATGGCTTTATTTTTCTAACGTCTTTAAGCTTGCGTGGAAAAGAAGATATTGTTGCTAAGCTCAACCTGCTAGTATTGGGCGCAACGCTGATAGCAATTAGTTTATTGGTATTTAAAGTTGTAAATTTAAACTCAATTGCCTATTTGCTGCCATTTATTTGTATTGTATTCGCTTATAGAAATATCAAAGCAAAACAAGCTGTGGCACAATTCATACCATAGGTGTATTAAATAATGATTAAGAGTAGTGTGAAATGACGGATGTTAAAGTTAATGTAGTAAAAGCTGAATATAATGATTTTTTTGAAATTGTTATAGGTTCAATCTTAAAGTATAAAATTTTTAACATATTGTTTGTTTTATCAATTGCTATTTTTAGTGTTTTTTTCGCACTTTCGATACCAAACCAATATCGCAGTGAATCTTTACTAACCTCTACAGAGTCATCTGGTGGAGGCGTTGCTGGTATGCTCGGTCAATTGAGTGGTGTTGCTTCATTAGCTGGTATTAGCTTAGGCGGAGGTGATGAAAAAGCGGTTTTTCATTTAGAAGAAAAATTAAAGTCTAGGGATTTTTTAATCCCATTTTTGAAAAAGCATAATATCAAGATTCCTCTATTTGCTGCAGAAGATTGGACACAAAGTTCTAATACGCTTGTTTATGATAGTTCCATATATGATTTTAATAATAATAAATGGCTTCGAGATGTAGATTATCCTCAGTTACCTGAGCCGACAAATGAAGAAGCATATAAGAAGTTTAGAGAAATATTTAAGGTAAGTTTCGATAGAAAAAAAGCGGTATTTAAGCTGTCTGTCGACTTTTATAGTCCTGAAATTGCAAAGCAATGGCTATCTTTACTCATTGAAGAGTTTAATGAATACGAAAGAGAGCTTCAATTATTAGAAGTAAATAATAATCTAGAGTTTTTAAATGGGTACTTGCAACAAGCAGAATATACGGAAGTAAGAGCTTCTTTGTATGATTTAATAGAAGATCAATTAAAAAAGATGATGGTATCAAAAACCAAAAAAGACTTTGCATTAAATGTTATTCAAGCACCTTATATACCAGAAGAAAAGCAAAGCCCTAAACGAGCTCTCATATGTTTAGGAATAACATTTTTAGGTGTGTGTATTGCATTACTAATTTCTATTATTAGGTTTGTGAATGCCAGGAATAAATAATGCAGTTTGAAATAGCAATAGTTTTTGTTGTCAGCGTTTCTCTGCTTCTTTTATCTTTAAAGCTTTCAAATAATAGGGTAGGCTTTTACCTCTTAGTAAGTTGCTTTATATATTTAACGAACTTTTCTTGGATCCCATTGAACTTAGCAGCTGGCTACTTTTTAGGCTACGAGATGTTGCCTGATGATATATTAACTGAGGGGTTGTGGTGGAGTACGTTTTTCTATAGCACATTTGTGATTCTTGGTTATTTTGGAGTTAGAAAAATATCGTCTGTGCCTCTCACTATATATGACGATAAATCTCGACAGGTATTGATTACATCTAGTTTAGCTTTTTTCTTATTTCAATTTTTGGGTATGTTTTTTTAAATGGAATGAGTTTTAGTGCCGGTAATTATGGGCATAGGTTATCTTCTAGCGCAGGTAACGGTATTTTCATGATTTTCTTCTTTCTATTTATTCCTGCCGCAATGTTAATTTTAATGGATAGAAAAAACTTGAAAGGTCTCTTTTTAGCCTTGTCGGTGAGTGTGGTTGGAGGGATGTTAGTTTATTTTACGTTAGGTGGTTCTAGGAATATTTTAGCTGCAGGTATAATAGGTGTAATAATTATTGGGCAAAGGCTAAGTTTAGTCTCTTTAAAAAGCATTTTCTTTGCGGCTCTTTTACTTATTGGGTTTATTAATTATTTAGCGTTTGTTAGATATGGGCAAGGCATGAGTGACGATGTTATTGAACTCGGATTCAGATACCTAATTGACAGTCTTTCGCCTTATGATTCATTTAATAAAATATTAGAATACTTTGAAAGTGGTGATGAGTATTACAAAGGCTTTGATTATGTTATGGCGCAATTTAACCCTCTTATCCCTAGAGCTTTTTGGCCAGAGAAACCAGTTATTCCATTAACAAATGCATTATTTTTTACAGAGTCGATTCTTGGAATCCACAGAGGCACTTACATTATTTCACCTACTCTTCTTGGTGGTGTTTATATAATGGGCGGCGGATTGGGAATATTTATTGGATGCCTAGTTGTGGTATTTATAACCTGCGCTCTTGAGAGGATGATGTTTAGTGATAAACCATTTTTAGTGCTTTTTTCATATACAATTTTACCCTTCTCGTTTTTTATGGTGCGAGAATCTATTGAGTTATTTTTTAACAAGGCAATCCTAATTTTTTGTACATTTTTGTTTATTTGGCTAGCTTCAATGATGATTCTGTTCATATTTGAACGTATGTCACAAGCCAATAAGCTTGATAAGTTAACCAGAGTTATTTCGGAGTAATAATGGAGTTTAAAAAAGTATCAGTAGTAGGCCTTGGCTATATAGGTTTGCCAACAGCTGCGGTCATCGCTTCTCGCGGTATTAAAGTGGTTGGTGTTGATGTGAGCCAACACGCTGTAGATACGATAAATGCAGGTAATGTACATATTGTTGAGCCCGATCTCGATATGGTTGTTCGCAGTGCAGTTCAGGCTGGAAACTTAAAAGCAACGACGAAAGCTGAGAAAGCTGATGCGTTCATGGTGGCAGTACCTACTCCTTTTAAAGAAAATTACGAAGCCGATTTAAGCTATATAGAGTCTGCCGCGAAAGCAATTGCGCCTGTACTTGAAAAGGGAAACCTAGTTATATTGGAATCAACTTCTCCTGTAGGTGCTACTGAAGAGCTTGCAAATTGGTTAGCAGAGTCACGACCAGATTTAACATTTCCACAAACACATGGCAGTGAAGCTGACATAAACGTAGCACATTGCCCAGAGCGCGTTTTACCTGGTCATGTTCTACGTGAATTAGTTGAAAATGATCGCGTTATTGGCGGTATGTCTGAGGCATGCTCAAAAAAAGCGGTTGCTTTATATAAAACTTTTGTTAAAGGTGAATGTTTACTTACAAATGCGCGTACAGCTGAAATGGCTAAGCTAACTGAAAACTCGTTTCGTGATGTCAACATTGCTTTTGCTAATGAACTTTCGATGATTTGCGATAAATTAAGCATTGATGTGTGGGAGCTTATTAAACTGGCTAACCGCCACCCACGTGTTAATATTTTAAATCCAGGCCCAGGTGTAGGTGGTCACTGTATTGCAGTTGATCCTTGGTTTATTGTAAGTTCAGCGCCAGATACAGCTAAACTGATACGCCAAGCTCGTGAAGTGAATGATAGTAAGCCTCACTATGTTTTACAACAAATACTCGATGCTGCTGATCAGTTTAAAAAGCCTGTAATTGCTTGTATGGGGATTGCGTTTAAAGCAGATATTGACGATTTACGTGAAAGCCCAGCACTTGATATAACAAAAATGTTAGCGCAAAAAAGCGATGCAGAAGTTCTGGTTGTAGAACCAAATATCACTAAGCTACCTGAGTCTTTATCTAAACTGGGCGTTGAATTAGTGACTTCAGAAGAAGCTTTAGAACGCTGTAATACGCTGGCCGTATTAGTTGACCATAAAGAATTTAAAAATATTGCACCTGAGCAAATTGCTAAAAAAGTAGTTGTTGATAGCCGCGGTATTTTTTAAACCCAATATTAGTTTTTAAAGCCTGCCAATATGGTGGGCTTTTGTATATGGATACATAAATGAAAGTTTTAACAGTATTTGGTACTCGCCCTGAAGCGATTAAAATGGCTCCTCTTGTATTAGCTTTGAAAAATACCCCTGAGATAGAAGCTAAAGTATGTGTAACAGCACAGCACCGTGAAATGCTTGATCAAGTGTTAGCCCTTTTTGAAATAAAACCTGATTACGATTTGAATATAATGAAATCAGGTCAGGATTTATACGATATTACCAGTAAGATACTATTAGGCTTACGCGATGTATTAGAAGAATTTAAGCCTGACTGGGTTTTAGTTCATGGTGATACTACAACGACGTTTGCGGCATCAATGGCGGCCTTTTATAAGCAAATTAAAGTAGGACATGTTGAAGCTGGTTTAAGAACAGGCGATTTGTATAGCCCATGGCCAGAAGAAGCAAATCGTACCTTAACCGGCGTAATTACCGCTAAGCATTTTGCGCCTACTCAGGCTTCAGCTGATAATTTGTTGCGTGAACATGTATCTAAATCAGACATCGTTATAACTGGAAATACGGTTATAGATGCTTTACTACAAATTAAAAATACCGTACTACCAATGCAAAGTACGCAAAAAATGATGACTGAAAAGTTTGCTGATATTATTCCCAAGCCGTATGTATTAATAACAGGGCATCGACGCGAAAGCTTTGGTGGTGGTTTTGAGCGCATTTGTGAATCTATTTCGCAATTAGCAGTTAAATATCCAAATTTTAATTTTGTTTATCCGGTGCACTTAAATCCTAATGTACAGGAGCCAGTAAATAGGTTACTTGCTGATAAACCAAATGTAATGCTTATTGAACCGCAAGATTACTTACCATTTGTATTTTTAATGGATCGTTCATATTTAATTTTAACCGACTCTGGCGGAGTGCAGGAAGAGGCGCCAAGCTTAGGTAAACCTGTACTTGTAATGCGTGATACAACAGAACGCCCTGAAGCAGTAGCAGCAGGTACGGTTAAACTTGTTGGTACCAATGTCGATAAAATAGTTAGTTCAGTTAGCGAATTAATAGATGCTGACATAGTGTATAAAGCTATGAGTAAAGCGCATAATCCGTACGGTGATGGTTTAGCTTGTGAGCGTATTATTAAAGGCTTACTAGAATAAGCCTTTTTTGTAGACTTAATGAAACGATTAACTCTATTACTAAAAATGGACTAATATGGATGTTAACGGGGTTATTATCCCTTGTGTGCTCATTTATTTTATATTCTCCTAAAGGAAGCCTATGAAAATTGTTGTTGTAGGTACTGGGTTTGTTGGATTGTCAAACGCCATGTTATTAGCCCAAAATAACGAAGTGGTTGGTTTAGATATTGATGAATGTAAAATTAAATTGTTAAACAACAAGTCTTCTACCGTTTTGGATCCATTAATAAGCGAATACTTACTTCGCAATGATATTAACTTTATTGCTACCTCTGACAAAGTACGTGCATACAATAATGCCGGTTTTATTATTGTTGCAACTCCTACTGATTATGATAGTGATACAAATAATTTTGATACTAGCTCTGTAGAAAGAGTAATTGAAGAAGCATTAGAAATAAACCCTGATGCAACGATAGTTATTAAATCTACCGTTCCGGTTGGCTTTACTTCATCTATATCAAAACGCTTGAATACACAAAATATTATCTTTTCACCTGAATTTTTACGTGAAGGTAAAGCGCTTTACGATAATTTGTATCCGTCACGTATTGTAGTGGGTGAGCAAAGCGAGCGAGCAGCAACTTTTGCAGGTTTACTTAAGCAAGGCGCTATAAAGCAAGACGTTGAGGTGTTATTTACCGACTCAACAGAAGCTGAAGCAATAAAGCTTTTTTCTAACACGTACTTAGCTATGCGAGTGGCATATTTTAATGAGCTTGATAGTTATGCTGAAGCACATGGATTAAGTAGTAAGCAAATTATTCAAGGGGTTGGTTTAGACCCACGCATAGGTAACCATTACAATAACCCTTCATTTGGTTATGGTGGCTACTGCCTACCTAAAGATACCAAACAGTTATTAGCAAATTACAAAGATGTTCCTAATAACATTATAGGTGCCATTGTAGATGCGAATCGAACACGAAAAGATTTTATCGCGGAATCAATTATTAATCGTAAACCTAAGGTTATCGGTGTTTATCGGTTAGTTATGAAGTCGGGTTCGGATAACTTTAGAGCCTCTGCCATTCAAGGTATTATGAAGCGCATCAAAGCAAAAGGAATTGAAGTTGTTGTTTTTGAGCCAGTACTTGAAGCTGATGAATTTTATCATTCTCGGGTAATCAAAGATTTAAATGAATTTAAGCAGCTTTCAGATGTTATTTTATCAAACCGTATGGTTGATGAACTGGCTGATATTGCTGATAAAGTTTATACGCGTGATTTATTTGGTAGTGATTAAAATATCGTTTAAGGCTTAAGTATACGAGTTACGGGCGACGAGGAACGGGTTAAGTTTGACTGGTGTAGCTGCGATTTTATTTCGCGTCTGGTTAAAGACAAAGGTTCTAGATATAAGGTAGAGATTAAGCCAAGCACGGTGTTTGGGTTAGACGTAGGCGGGGCTTTATGCCGCGCAAATGTAGCAGCGACTTTATGTCGCGTCTGTTAGTGATTTTATTTACCACAGAGGGTAAAGAGAACACAGAGGAAGAGGTAAAAATAACCTGTAGGCGGGGCTTTATGCCGCGCAGGTTTGGTTTGTGTTCATGGACGATGGGCCTAAAACCTAATAACGACGCGGGGTGAACCCGCTGCTACAGGCGTAAAAAACCTTGCGATGTTAACCGCAAGGTTTTTAAATACCTCGAATCTCGAATCTCGAACCTCGAACCTCGAACCTCGAACCTAACACCTGTCTCCTCACTTCCCAATCTCAACCTTTACATCATCACCCAGTACTTCCCTATACTTTGTAGCGAGTGCATTTTTAGCGTCATCATCGCCGTGGACTATTTTTATATGGCGGGGCTTTTTGCGCATACCGGTTACAAATTTAATTAAACCAGTTTGATCGGCGTGGGCGCTGTAGCCGCTTATTGTGTGTATTTTGGCGTTAATATTAATGCGGGTATTATTTATAAATACATAGCCATTTTTTGGGCCATAGGTTTGTATGTCACGACCTAAAGTCCCTCTGCCTTGGTAACCTACAAAAAGTACGTCGGTGGTTTTGTCGGTTAAAAATCGCTCTAGGTAGTTAACTATTCGTCCGCCGGTGCACATACCGCTTGCAGCTAGAATAATTGCAGGTGTTTGGCGGGTGGCTAAGTAATTTATTAAAGCTAAGTGCTCGCTATGGGTATTTATTGTAGTGAGGTTTTCAAAGTCGAGAGGGTGGCGGCCTTTGGCTACTTTTTGTTTTGCTTCTTCATCCCATAAATATTTAAATTTTCGATACTGCTGAGTAAAGTTAGCCGCCATGGGAGAGTCGAGTATTACTTGTATTGTGCGCCAAGGTGAGTTTTTAGTTGAGGCATGAATTAGCTGTTCAAGTTCGTATAACAGCTCTTGTGTACGGCCTATACTAAATGCAGGCACAAGCACGATACCATTGTCGGCAACTGCGCGCTCAATCACAGCTTTTAAGGTTTGCGTACGTTGCTTTCGTCCTTGATGGTTTTTATCACCATAGGTTGACTCAATAACTAAAGTATCTGCTTTATAGGGGGCTTTAGGTGCGGGTAGTAAAGGCGTATAGGGTGCCCCTAAATCACCTGAAAAAACCACTCTGTGAATATTGTTAGCTTTGTGGGGAGGTATGCCTATGTCTATTTCTACATAAGCGGAGCCTAAAATGTGCCCAGCCCGCTGTAGTCGGGCTTTAGATGTGTGTTCACCGCTACACGGAAGATCGAACCAAGTTTTAAAATCAACGGCTACAACTTGCTGTTTAAGTAACCTTAGGCAGGTGTCTATTACTTTTTGATCGCGCGTGACGCCCACTTTTAATGCATCTTCAATCACTAGTGGCAGTAAACTGGCCGATGCAATAGAGGTAAATATGGGTCCTTTAAAGCCAGCCATTAATAAGTAGGGGATTCGGCCAACATGATCAATATGGCAATGGGTGACGATCAACGCGCGAACTGTATCTATATTAAATTCAATATTAAGATCATCAACAGAATCTTCACCTTGAAATAGTCCGCAGTCAATTAGAAAAGAGCTTTGATCGTTTATTATCAGCTGGTGGCATGAGCCTGTTACGCCATTTACCGCTCCGTGGTGAAGTATTTGCATTTTATGTCCTTATGTTTTGGCTGCGGGCTGCGGGCTGCGGGCCACGGGTTACGGCTCGAACCTCGAAGCCCGAGCCTAGCACTTAGAGCCTAACGCCTTTATTTTATAGGTAAATATAGCAGGCAATTAATAGTTTGGAATTTGAGCGGGTTACCATAGCGAAAGTGCGCGAGGTAAACTCCCGCCTACGGGTAGGGTTAATATAGAGTTTTATTGTAGGCGGAGCTTTATGCTGCACAGGTTGTTTGAAATGTTGTGAAATTGCGCGGGGTAAGCTCCCGCCTTCGGGTAGGATTAATATAGAGTTTTATTGTAGGCAGGGCTTTATGCCGCGCAGGCTTTTTGAAATGTTGTGAAAGTGCGCGAGGTAAACTCCCGCCTACAGGCATAAAAAAACCTTGCGATGTTAACCGCAAGGTTTTTAAATACCTCGAACCTCGAACCTCGAACCTCGAACCTCGAACCTCGAATCTAGCCCTTAAAAGCGTCTTGTAGTGGTGGCACTACTTGCTTTTTACGGCTTAATACGCCGTCTAGCCATACTTTACCGTCTTCTGGTTTTTCACCATAAGCTTGCTCAACTAGGCTAGCATCGTCTGATGCAATTAGCATTTGTGAGCCTTCTTTCATAATGTCGGTCAGAAGTAAAAATACTGAATGACGACCGCCTTCTTCTTTAAGCTTCGCGATGTCGGCTTCAAGGTCGGCTTTAATCTCGTCAAATACCGCAAGGTCAATAACTTCTAACTGACCAATACCAACAAGGTTACCGTTCATGTTAAAGTCTTTAAAGTCACGCATTACTAAGTCACGTACTGGCGTATCTTCAACGGCTGATTTAACGCGGAACATGTCCATGCCTAGTTCTTTGAAGTCTTCAATGCCTGCAATTTCTGCTAGTGCTTCAACACATTTAATATCGGCAGTAGTACAGGTTGGTGACTTAAAAATAACCGTGTCGCTTAAAATAGCGCAAAGCATAATGCCAGCAATATCTTTAGGGATCTCAACGTTGTAGAAGTCATACATCATTTTAATAATGGTGTTAGAACAACCAACAGGGCGGATCCAACACTCAAGCGGTGTCGATGAGGTTAAATCACCTAGTTTATGGTGATCAACCACGCCTACTACGCGAGCCTGATCAATATCGTCAGGTGCTTGCGTTTTTTCTGTGTGGTCTACAATATAAACGTCTTCGCCAGCGTAGCTAAGTTTTAGCTCAGGTGCTTCAAAACCGAATTTATCTAAAATAAATTGTGTTTCAGGTGACACTTCACCTAGGCGAGTTGGGATTGCTGGTTCATCAATTTGGTTTTTTAAATAAGCCAGTGCAATTGCACCACATATTGAATCTGAATCTGGGATTTTATGGCCCACTACATACATTGACATGACTAAACTCCTTAAAATTTGCCGATATTCTAGCAAAGTCTTTGGGTTTTAACATATAGACAGTGTAATTAAGTTTTGGTTACACTTTAAATCGATATTTTTAATTGGAAGACCCACATGCAACTCGGCCGCAAAGGTTGGAACAATGTTATTATTTTTTCGATGTTGATTATGATCTTCTTTTTAAATGGACTGCATAAAAACATAGGGAATGATGAAACACAGGCGCAATTACAGCCACTACTTCCTGTGCAAAGTTTTGTATTAACGCTTAAACTTATCGACCAAAAAATTGAGCGTATTGGCACTAGTTGGCGTACTACTGCTTTGCAAAAAAATGTACCGCTTAGTTGGCAAGGCTCAGAGCAGCAACTTAGTGATCTAGTTTATTTATGGCAAAATACCGCGCTGATGACGACTACCACACCTGATGCGCTTGATATGAATAAGCCACTATCGGTAGCCACGCTTGAACTCGCCGGTGAGCCCCTACCTTGGGTGTACTTACTATTTGAGGCGAATGGTCAGCATTATTTATTCGATAAAACCAGTCAGCGGCTATTGTTGCTCGATTTAACCACTGCAAAACAATTATTTCCAAGTTTTACCTTTTCATAAGTGAGTTTTATAAATGCCTGAATTACCAGAAGTAGAAGTTAGCCGTATGGGCATTACCCCCCATGTGCTAAACCAAGTTGTGACTAAGGTAAATATTCATAATGCTAGTATGCGCTGGCCTGTGCCAGATGAGGTGTATCAACTTGAGGGGTTGGTGGTTAGCAGTATTGAACGCCGTGCAAAATACTTATTGTTAGAGTGCGAGTTAGGCTCAGCTATATTGCATTTAGGTATGTCGGGGAACTTGCGGGTTGTGAACGCCAATGAGCCACTTAAAAAGCATGACCATGTTGAGTTTGTTTTAGCTAATAATAAGGCGCTGCGTTTAAACGATCCACGTCGCTTTGGTTGCTGTTTATGGCAAGCCCCCAATGAAGAGCATAAGTTACTTGCTAAATTAGGCCCCGAGCCACTCACCGATGACTTTTTTGCTAAACGTGTTTATGAGCAATCTCGCAATAAAAAAGTGCCTGTTAAACAGTTTGTTATGAATAACGCCGTGGTGGTGGGGGTTGGTAATATTTACGCTAACGAATCATTATTTAAAGCGGGTATCGATCCGCGAAAAGAAGCCGGTAAAGTAAGCCTTAAACGCTACCAAGCGTTAATCCCAATTATAAAAGACACCCTAGCCGAAGCAATTACTCAAGGCGGCACAACGTTGAAAGACTTTGCCCAAAGTGACGGTAAGCCAGGCTACTTTGCGCAACAGCTATTAGTGTATGGCCGAAAAGGCCAGCCTTGTGTAAATTGCGAGAGCGAACTAACCGAAATTCGCCTAGGCCAACGCAGCACCGTTTTTTGTGAGGTGTGTCAGAAGTAATAAAGGTTAAAGTTCACGGGCAACGGGCAACGGGCAAAGGGCCTAACACCTTGAGCCAAATACTGACGCGGGGTGAACCCGCTGCTACAGGTATAAAAAACCTTGCGATGTTAACCGCAAGGTTTTTAAATACCCCGAACCCTCGATCCCAAACTTTTCTTGCGGAAAAAACAACCGGCCGGTAGCAATGTAGTTTAAGTGCTGGTATACTCCCGCGTCTGCCACGTTGCGTTCTATGTCCTCATATAGTTTAGCCACTTGTGAGCGGCGAAAAAGTCTAAAACTCGAAGGGGTTGTAGCATACTTAGAGCGGTAGTTAATAATAACTACCTGTGGTTTTAATTGAAAAACATTGGATTTTTATAAATGAAAACGTTTGTTGCTAAACCAGAAACAGTAAAACGTGACTGGTACGTAGTTGACGCTGAAGATAAAACTTTAGGTCGCATCGCTACTGAAATCGCTCATCGCCTACGCGGTAAGCACAAAGCTGAGTACACACCACACGTAGATACTGGTGATTACATCATCGTTATCAACGCTGAGAAAGTTACTGTTACTGGTAACAAATTCAAAGATAAAGTGTACTACGCTCACTCTGGTTTCCCAGGTGGTCTTAAGTCTACTACTTTTGATAAACTTCAAGCTGCAAAGCCTGAAATGATCATCGAAAAAGCTGTTAAAGGCATGTTGCCACGTGGTCCTTTAGGCCGCGCTATGTTCCGCAAACTTAAAGTTTACGCGGGTACTGAGCATAACCATGCTGCACAACAGCCTCAGGTTCTAGACATTTAAGGAGCACTATCATGGCAAATCAATACTACGGTACAGGTCGTCGTAAAAGTTCAAGTGCTCGCGTATTCTTACGCCCAGGCACTGGTAACATCGTAATCAACAAGCGCTCTTTAGAAGAGTACTTTGGTCGCGAAACAGCACGCATGGTTGTTCGTCAAGCTCTTGAGCTTGTAGACATGACTGAAAAATTTGACCTTCACATCACCGTTGCCGGTGGTGGTACTACTGGTCAAGCTGGTGCTATCCGTCACGGTATCACTCGTGCACTTATGGAGTTTGACGAGTCACTACGTCCACAACTTCGTAAAGCAGGTTTCGTTACTCGTGATGCACGTAAAGTTGAACGTAAGAAAGTGGGTCTTAAGAAAGCGCGTAAGCGTCCACAGTTCTCAAAACGTTAATTTTTACGTTATCAAGAATTCAAAAACCCAGCTTATGCTGGGTTTTTTGTTTTTAGATAATGAGTTTCGGGTAACGGGCTACGAGAACCGAGCTGCGAAAGAGATTAAGTTCCGTGCGTTAAATTATATGTTTACTATAATTTATGATGAAAGCGGGATTAAGGCTAAGGAGTGGTTGTGAGGTATGAAAGTTTAGATGTATGGAAAAAGTCTTTCTCATTAAGTTTGTTTGTATATCAAACCTTTGCTGCTTTGAGGGATTTTGGCTTAAAAGATCAAATGTGTCGAAGCGCAGTTTCAGTGCCTAGCAATATTGCAGAGGGTTATGAGCATTACTCTGATAAAGAAAGAGCTTACTTTCTTTCTGTAGCTAAAGGGTCTGTCGGTGAATTAAAAACTCAGCTAATGATTGCTTTTGAGTTAGGTCATATTAATTATGAACAAACAGAATACGCTTTAGATGAGTGTGAAAGTATTGGGAAAATGCTTGGTAAATTAATCTCAATGATTAAAAATGTACGATAACCCCGAACCCCGAACCCCGAACCCCGAACCCCGAACCCCGAACCCCGAACCCCGAACCCCGAACCCCGAACCCCGAACGTTTACGACTAATGTCGACATTAGCTTGATCAAAACCGGCAAAGCATGCGTATTTATTGAACGAAAGCTTAAAAATGACCGACTAACGCAAAAAAAGTTAAATAATTATCGCAATTAGTTTAAATCCATCAGTTAATTGGTGAATTTTTTTGCTACAATTGGCGGGCAAATAAAGTGAATGAGTTTAATGTCGCCAAATTCAGTTGTTACTGTACTTAGTTGGTGAGATTGTACTTGTTTACAAATTGTTTTTACGGAAGCGATACTATAGTCATTTGGTTTCATACTCGAGCTTACTTAATCAACTATTTGAGCAAGTCAGGTTTATTCGAGCAGGAGGCTGTGAATAACCTTGTTTTAAACAAGGGTTTTAATTATGATCGTTTCTCTTTTAAAATTCGAAAAATTAACCTGCTGTAACTGATGTTCTCAATATAGCAAGTGTTGAGAATCATAGTGGAGATAAGTGGATGAGCAATGCGCCTGTAGACAATGGCCGACGTCGCTTTTTAACCATAGCTACCTCTGTTGTTGGTGGTGTTGGTGCGGCTGGGGCTGCTGTTCCTTTTATTGCGTCTTGGAATCCAAGTGAGCGAGCTAAATCTGCGGGTGCGCCTGTAGAAGTAGATATCAGCAAACTTGAGCCAGGACAATTAATACGTGTCGAGTGGCGTGGTAAACCTGTATGGGTTGTATCACGGACCCCAAAAATGCTTGAGCAGATGAAAGAACATGAAGGTCAACTTCGTGATCCGCAATCGCAAGAGCCACAACAATTAGAATCATCAACCAATGATTTCCGTTCATTACGCCCAGAGATTTTTGTCGCTGTAGGTATTTGTACGCATTTGGGTTGTTCACCTAGCTTTTTACAAGGTGGCTTTGGTGAGAAAGTGGAAGGGACTGATGACGGTTTTTACTGTCCATGTCACGGTTCTAAGTTTGATATGGCTGGCCGTGTATTCCAATCGGTACCTGCACCATTAAATTTAGAAATTCCACCATATACTTTTCTTGATGAGACCACTATTTTAGTGGGCGAAGAACAAGGGGTGGCCTAATGTTTGGTAAAATTGTTGAGTGGATAGACGACCGTATCCCAATGACACGTGTTTGGAACATGCACATTGCACAGTATCCAGCACCAAAAAACTTTAACTTCTGGTACTTCTTCGGCTCTCTAGCTATGTTAGTACTAGTAAACCAAATACTTACAGGTATTTGGTTAACGATGAACTATGTACCATCTGCTGAAGGTGCATTTGCATCAGTAGAATACATCATGCGTGATGTAGAGTACGGTTGGTTATTGCGTTATTTGCATTCAACGGGTGCATCTGCGTTTTTCATCGTTGTTTACATGCACATGTTCCGTGGCATGATCTACGGTTCTTACCAAAAACCACGTGAATTACTGTGGTTATTCGGTATGTTCATTTTCTTAGCCCTAATGGCTGAAGCATTCATGGGTTACTTATTACCATGGGGCCAAATGTCGTTCTGGGGTGCACAGGTAATCATTTCATTATTCGGGGCTATCCCGGTTATTGGTGATGATTTAACACTGTGGATCCGTGGTGACTATGTAATTTCAGGTGCAACGCTTAACCGCTTCTTTGCATTACACGTAATTGCACTGCCATTGGTTATTGTTATCTTAGTATTTTTACACATTGTTGCGCTACACGAAGTGGGTTCTAATAACCCAGACGGTATTGATAACAAACGTAAAAAAGGAACTGTGGCTGAAGAAGACAAGCCTAAATTTAAGTTCCATGAATACTACACTGATAAAAAAGACATTATTGATGCGATTCCGTTCCACCCTTATTACACAGTAAAAGATATTGTGGGCGTGGTTGGTTTCTTAATCTTGTTCTGCTGGGTTGTGTTCTTTATGCCTGCTATGGGTGGTTTCTTCTTAGAAGCGCCAAACTTTGAAGCAGCTAACCCACTTAAAACACCAGAGCATATTTTCCCTGTTTGGTACTTCACGCCATTCTATGCAATCTTACGTGCAATCCCTGACAAACTAATGGGTGTTGCAGCAATGGGTGCATCAATTGTCGTGCTAGCATTATTACCTTGGATTGACCGTGGTTCGGTTCGTTCAGTTCGTTACCGTTGTGGTTTCCACAAATGGAACATTGCAGGTTTTGTTGTTACTTTCGTTCTTTTAGGTTGGGTTGGTGCTACACCACAAACTGATTTTAAAACGATTGTTTCGCAAGTCTGTACTGTGACTTACTTTATGTTCTTCGTACTGTTATTTGTTTACAGTAAGAATGAAAAAACTAAGCCATTGCCTGAGAGGTTAACGAAATGATGAAAAAGCTATTAATAGGTTTATTTGCTTTATCAGTAAACGTGTTACCTGCAATGGCGGCTGGCCCGTCAGTTCCTCTAATGGAAGCGGGTAACGATATATCTGATCAACCTTCTTTGCAGCGTGGCGCAAAGTTGTTCATGAACTACTGTCTTGGTTGTCACCAAATGCAGTATCAACGTTATGAACGTACTTTCCGTGACATTGGTATTCCAACAGAGATTGGTCAAGAGCAACTTATTTTTGATGGTTCAAAAGTGGGTGGTCATATCCTTAACGCTATGGCAAAAGAAGATGCTGCAAAATGGTTTGGTGCGGCTCCGCCGGATCTAACTAATGTTGCGCGTGTGCGTGGCAGTGATTGGATTTATACCTACTTAAAATCGTTTTACAAAGATGAATCTCGTCCGTTTGGCGTAAATAATACGTTATTCCCATCGGTGGGTATGCCACATGTTCTTCAAGAGTTGCAAGGTGTTCCTACTGCAATTACTGAAGAAGTAACAGTAGATGGTAAAACAACCACTCATATTACTGGTACAAAAACAGATGGTACGGGCGAATTAAGTGTAGATGAATATGACCAAGCAGTTCGTGATTTAACGAATTTCCTAGAGTATGTAGGTGAACCTACACGTCTCGAGTCGGAAGCGCTAGGTATTAAGGTAATCGGATTTTTAATTATCCTGTTTATCTTGGCATTTATGCTGAAGAAAGAATACTGGAGAGATGTTCATTAAGTTTGAACATATTTAAAGGTAATTTTGCAATAGGGGCTTAAGCCCCTATTGCTGTTTTAGTTATTTAATGGAGGTAGGCATGGCCGTAGCTGCCAATAAGCGCCCTGTAATGACCCTTTTTTCTGGTGCTAACTGTATGTATAGCCACCAAGTACGCATTGTACTTGCTGAAAAAGGTGTAAGTGTAGATATTCATATGGCTGAAAAGGATAACCTGCCAGAAGCACTTCACGAAATTAACCCTTACGGCACAGTGCCAACACTGATTGACCGTGAGCTTGGTTTATATCAGGCAAACATCATCATGGAATACCTTGATGAACGTTTTCCTCATCCTCCACTAATGCCTGTATATCCGGTCATGCGTGGTCGTAGTCGATTAATGATGCACCGTATTGATACTGATTGGTACAGCCTAGCTGAAAAAATCATTAACAACACTTCTGATGCTGCGCAAGCTCGTAAAGAGCTTACCGAAGCATTGCTTGCAATAGCACCAATCTTTAGTGAAGCGCCTTACTTTATGAGTGAAGAGTTTAGCTTAGTTGATTGCTACTTAGCACCACTATTATGGCGTTTACCAGAGTTTGGTATTGAGCTAAATGGTGTAGGCTCTAAAGAACTTAAAGAGTATATGATTCGTTTATTTGAACGTGAATCATTCCAAGCTTCTTTAACTGAAGCAGAGCGTGAGATCCGTTTATAATGACTTCTAATCGTCCTTATTTACTACGCGCTTTTTTTGATTGGATTGTTGATAACGAATGCACGCCACACTTAGTGGTGAATGCTGACTTTCCTGCAGTGCAAGTGCCAACACAGTTTGTCCAAGATGGCCAAATTGTATTGAACATAAGCCCTTCGGCGGTTACGCAGTTTTCGTTAGATAATACTCAGCTTAGCTTTAACGCACGCTTTGGCGGCCAGCCAATGCAAGTGTACGTGCCTTTAGGGGCTGTACTTGCAATATATGCACGCGAAAATGGCGAAGGCACAGTCTTTACTGCAGATGAGTTTTTAGAGGACGAAGACGATTTTGCTCCAGAGCTTGAAAGTGTCGATTCATCACCTGAGATAGTTGATGAAACGCCAGCTCCCAAGCCTGAAAAGAAAAAAGGCTCACATTTACGTGTTATAAAATAACTAGTAAATGTTAGAAAAAACCGCTTAATGAAGTGACCCCCAATAGTTGGACATTCCAATTACTGGGGGTCTTTTTATGTCCAAACATCACCGAGCTTTCAAGCTCAAAATAGCTGAACTCGCTTTGTCTGAAAGCTCTTCGGCGGTAAGTAACAGATTTAATGTTACAGATAGGCAGGTCCGATATTGGACCGCTATTTATCGAATTCATGGCGCTGAAAGCTTCAGGTCTGTTCACAAACCTTATTCTCTAGCATTTAAGGCTGAAGTGTTAAAAACGATGACAGCAAACAGTTGGTCACTCGGTTATACCAGTGCTTTCTTCGATTTATCGTCCCCAGGCATTCTTTTTCAATGGCAAAAGCTTTATGCTCGTGATGGTATATCACGTCTTAAACCACAGAGAAAAGGTAAGCCATTCATGACAAATAATTCTTCTTCATCAAAACTAGTAGAGCAAATGACTGAGGAGGAGTTACGAGAAGAACTAGCATACTTACGAGCTGAGAATGATGTGCTAAAAAAGTTAGAAGCCTTGGCTCAAGCCAGAAAGAAAAAAGCAAAGACAAAACGATAGTCGTCGAAGAGTTCAAGGCAAAGCATAGCTTACGACACCTTTTAAAGGCGACAGGGCTGCCAAAGAGTGTTTACTATTATCATCGCACTACTTGTAAGCAACCCTGTGCAAGCAATGATTTACTGGTAAAAATACGTGATATTTATCACGCGCATAAAGGGCGATATGGCTATCGCAGAATTACGAGTGCCCTGAGAGCAATGGGAGTATTTGTTAATCATAAGCGCGTTCAACGGTTGATGAATGAGTTAGGACTCAAGTCAAAAGTAAGGCCTAAGCGCTATAAATCCTATAAAGGTGAAGTGGGTAAAATCGCAGAAAATACGCTTAACCGCGAGTTTACTGCGCAGAAGCCAAATCAAAAATGGGTGACGGATGTGACGGAGTTTAAAGTGGATAATGAGAAGGTATATCTATCGCCTATGATTGACCTATTCAACCAAGAGGTAATCAGTTACGAAGTCAGAAAATCCGTTGCACTCCCTTTGGTAACTGACATGCTTAAAACAGCAACTGCTAGGTTGAAGCCAAATGAAAAGCCAGTTGTACACTCAGATCAAGGGTGGCAATATCAAAACAAACAATATCAAAATCACCTTAAGGAAAAAGGATTGCAACAAAGTATGTCTAGAAAAGGAAATTGTTTAGATAATGCGGTTGCTGAGAACTTCTTCGGCATATTGAAGAGCGAGATGTACCACAACGAAACGTTTAAAGACGTGAATGATCTTATTGAAAACATTAAAGAATATATCCACTATTACAACAATGAGCGTATTAAACTGAAACTAAAAGGCCTGAGTCCGATACAGTATCGAAATCAGGCCTTGGCAGCCGCTTAGAAATGAGTCCAACTTTATGGGGTCACTTCATAATAAGCGGTTTTTTTATGTCTGTATGAAAATGTTAGGTTAAAAGCTAAAGGTTAAAGGTTAAAGGTTTAAGGTTAGAAAAGCTCACGAGCGACGGGTAGCGGGCTGCGAGAGGCGGGTTAAGATTGATTGTTGTAGCAGCGGGTTTACCCCGCGTCTGATCAAAAGTGAAGAGTAGGTTTTAGGTGCTAGGTGTTAGGTGTTAGGTGTTAGGTAGAGATTAAGCCAAGCACGGTGTTTTTTTATTGAACGTAGGCGGGGTTTTACGCCGCGCAGGTTTGATTTAAGTTCGCGGGCAACGGGCTGCGAGAAGCGGGGTAAGGTTGATTGATGTAGCAGCGGGTTTACTCCGCGTCTTTTAGTGATTCTATTTATCACAGAGGGTGCAGAGCACACAGAGAAAATGATTAAAGACATTTTTTCTTCTCTGTTTAGCGCAAAGCGCCTCGGTGTAATCTGTGGTTCAAAATGGTTTTGTAGGCGGGGCTTTATGCCGCGTATTTTACTAAACCCTGCGCGAGATAAACTCCCGCCTACAGGTATAAAAAAACCTTGCGATGTTAACCGCAAGGTTTTTAAATTTCTCGAACTTCGAACTTCGAACTTCGAACCTGAGACTTTTACAAATACTCAAATACTTTAACTACTCGCTCTACGCCAGAGATGTTGCGAGCTATATTAACGGCTTGGTTTGCTTCGGCGTCAGATACTAGCCCCATTAAGTATACTTCGGCATTTTCAGTCACTACTTTTATATTATTACTGCTGATATTTTCAGCCGCTAGAAGCTGCGCTTTTACTTTTGAGGTTAACCATGAATCGTGTGTTTGCGTGGTGATACCAATATTAGAGCCAATGCGAAGTTGGTTATGAATTTTGCGAATACCAGATAGGTTCTCAATGGTTTTAAACGCTTGGTTTTTCATTTCTTGGTTAGGCACTTGTCCTACCATTAAAACCACGCCATTTACGCTTATAACGCTGATATGGGCAAACTTATTAAGGCGTTCATCTTCGCTAATAGCAATGCTGGCTTTTATTTCAATGTTGTTGTCGTCTATTTGCGAGCCTATAGTACGTCTATCGTTAGCGGCAGTAACAGCACTGGCTGTACCGGCGACCACTGCAGCGGCACAACCTTGTAATAATACAACAGTACCTAAAACAATTAGGGAGCGTTTAAACATAATTTTCGTCCTGCGGGAAAAGGGTTAAATCCACCAACTCACTTAAACAGTGAAGGTTCACTAAATGCGATTCAATAATGCGACTCGGGCGTTTAGATGGCGTACGAATTTCTACATCGTTATGGCCAAGCAAGCCAACAAGTTCGCCGCCATCATCACCTACCATTACTATGACCTTCATATCTTTGGTAAGTGCCGCTTCTACTGCAGAAATTATGTGTTTTTCATTGCCATTAATGGCAAGTACCAACAATAAGTCACCTTGCTGGGCAAAGGCACGAACTTGGCGTGCAAAGGTATCGTGGTCATCTATTTGATTGCCTTGGCCAAGGTTAATATTTTCTTGTGAGAGAGCGATTGCGGGTAAGCAAGGGCGTTCTGTTTCGTAAAAATTAACCAGTACGCCTGCCATGTGTTGTGCCAGCATATGGCAATTTGCAGTACCGCAGCAGAGCAATTTATTCCCATTGATCAGGCTTTGTGCAATGGTAAATGCCGCTGATTCTAATGCACTTGGCAACACTTCGCCTGCGGCTATTTGAACTTGAATACTTTCTTTAAAAATTTCTTTAATTGTATCTTGCATGGGTTACCAACAATTTATCTCTAATTCTGTGTGAGCTCACACCGGCTTTATTAAAAGGTGATTATTTTAGGCGTAAGCTAATGTTTAACTGTATGCTCAGCATGAAGCTGTTGTAATCGTCTTATCTTTGTACATCAGATATTAAAATACGTTTTTCAGCCAGTTAATATGTAATGACGGTTCGCCTGTTATAGCTACATAGTCAATACGTAATGGCTGGTTTTTTAAGTTTTTAGCACCAAGGTAATGATAAATAGTGCGCTTTAACTTAGCTTGCTTTTGCGGGCTTAGCGCATAATTAGCGCCGCCTTTTATGTTATTTTTGCGAAACTTAACTTCAACAAACACTAAGGTGTCACCGTCTTTCATAATGACATCAAGCTCGCCATAGGGGCAGTAGTAATTACGCTCAATCGCTTTTAAACCTTGCGCTTCTAAATACTTTTGCGCTTGGCGCTCATAATACTGGCCTTTTTCACGACTATTTTGCCACAGCTGTTTAAACCACGACATGCTAACCCCTTAATTAATAATGGTTATGCCATCGTTTGCCGACTGCATAAATAGCGGCACAGGGCGTTGCGTTTTTAATTCCACAGGTTTTATACGGCGGTTGCTGTACTGCGCCCATTGCAGTGATCGTTCAATATCACCGGCACTATTAATGGACAATTTACCACTTAAGCCTGAAAAGTATTTATCAGGTGTAATGCTCAGCTGTCTAATATCATTCAGCATGGCGACGGCATCGTAGGCCATGGCAAATAGACGTTGGCTAATATCAGCCTGTTCAGGCCATAAATCATTATATTGCTTACGTAGATTATGCTGCGTAATTTGTGAGTCTAACATCCAAGGAAGTTCGGTAAAGTAGAGCCCATCTAAATCGCCTTTGTCAGTGGTATCTATTTGCTTACTATGACTTTTAGAGCTGGCGTAAATAGGGATCCTGTCGGCAAAGGTGCTTACGTTAACATCTAGATAAGGCTTAATTAATCGGGTCTCTATGGCGTCACCTAATATGTAAATTGCATCAATATCGCCACGTGAACGGGTTTCACTTTCTACTTCTTTATTAAAAAGTGTTTTAACCGCTTTAATACGCTCTTTTGATTTATCAACTTCGAGCAAGCTGGTTATGGTGTTGGGCATATCTTTATTGTCGTTGTAAAAGCCAACCTGTGTGGTTGTTTCACTATAGCGTTGCCATTGCAGATTAAAGTAGTCAATTAAGCGCTGACCATTGGTATTATTTGGCGCTAGCAACATAGGTTTTTGATAACCTTGCGCTAAAAAGTGCTCTAGGGTTTGTTGTACTTCGTGCTCAGGATTAAGCGCAAAAAAGTAGTGCTGCAAAGAGGTTCGTTCGCCATCAAAGGTATTTAAATGTAATGTAGGTATATCGAGTAATGTATTGGTATTAGCGAGCTTATCTATATTGGCTTTTAATAGCGGGCCAATAACAAAGTCTGGTTGTAATTGCGTAATCTGTGCACTCAACGCTTCTGTTTCGGTATTTTCATCAATAAACAGCGTTTCGCTAATCTCTTTTTTATCAAGCGCTGCCAAAATACCTGCTTTTAATGCATCCCCTAAGCGCTGATTAGCCCCCGATTGAGGTAGTAGTACAACTAAGCGTTCAATATTTAGTGGTGCTAATTCATTAGCGTAAGTATCTTGTTTTGGTAGAACATTGGTACCAGGGTGCCCAAGGTAACGACGTCGCCAATTATTAATCGCTTGGTCTAAATCAACTGAGCTGTTGGCATAAACCTGATGGTACAAAGCTAAGTTAACCCAGCCTTGTTGAATAACCGAGCCACGGTTAAATCGCTCTAATGCATACGAAGAAAGCTGCTTTAAATTACGCCAAAGTGCGTCATTAAGTTTAGGGATAGAAATATTATTTTTTGCTACCGATTCAGATGCAGCAAAAAAGTAAGGGGCAGCACGTTTTGGTAAATCTTGCGATGCAAAAATACTGGCCGTTAAAAATTGGTGCCAAGCAAAATGTTCAGGTTGCTTAAGTTGCCCTTCCAGGGTGTTTAGTACCTCAAGTGCTTGCTGATTTTTATTTTGCTCTTTTTGCGCAAAGGCAATGTATAAACGATTTTGAATTTGATCAACACTGGCGGTAAGTGCAAGTTCCGTGCATATTTTTTCCAGTAGTGGCCAGTTTTCTTCTGTAATTGCGCTATCACGAGCACTATAAAGCAGCTGGATTTTATCAGCGCCATAGCGGTTTTGCGCTAATAGGTAAATAGATTGCGCATTCAGTGCTTCATTTTTCAGCGTATTGGCACTGTTACTTAAGTTATCGCTGGTTTTAGTTGGTTTTTCGGTTGTGCTACACGCCGATAACCCTGACAATATAATTAATAGACTAACTAGTTTAAGTCGCACAATGATTTCCCATACGTTAACGCGATTTGCTTATATTACTGACTGACGCAGGAGACCTCAATGTTAAATGAGGAGAATTCACAGAAAATTGGCACTCTTTACGTTGTTGCCACCCCAATCGGCAATTATGACGACTTAAGTCAGCGTGCAATCGCGACATTATCGCAGGTTGACTTAATCGCGGCTGAAGACACTCGCCATACAGGTAAGCTACTTAGCCACTTTGGTATTAAGGCTAAAACCTTTGCGTTACATGACCATAATGAAAAGCAAAAAGCGCAGCAAATTATCGACCAGCTTAATCAAGGACTCAATATTGCACTGGTCTCTGATGCAGGCACGCCGCTTATAAGCGATCCTGGTTACGCGGTGGTTAACTTATGTCGTGAGCAGGGCGCAAGTGTAACACCCGTGCCTGGTGCATGTGCTGCTATTACAGCGGTATGTTGTTCTGGGTTACCTACTGACCGTTTTCAATTTATTGGTTTTACACCTGCTAAAAGTAAAGCGCGCCAAGACTTTTTTATCGATGCGGTTAACTCAAGTATTACCAGTATTATGTATGAAAGTACCCATCGTATTATGGCAAGCCTTGACGATTTAGAAGTGGCGCTAGGTAGTGAGCAGCAGGTGGTATTTGCCAAAGAGCTCACTAAAACCTTTGAAACTTTCTTTAATGGCACTGTAGCTGAGTTAAAGCAGTTTTTAACTGACGATCCAACTAAGCAACGCGGCGAAATAGTGCTCATGTTGCCAGGGAAAGCTAAGATAGTTGACGATATTCCACCAGAAGCTCGTAAAATGTTAGCGTTACTCGAAAACGAAATGCCAATGAAAAAAGCCTGTGGTGTAGTAGCCGACTACTTCGGCATGAAGAAAAACGCGTTGTATAAAACAATTATTGAAGAAAAACAGTAAATGTTTACTGCGTAGTGTGGTGCTCTCATGTATACTGCGCGCCGAGTTAGCCAAGATAATCGCTGCCTGTGACGAAAATGATCAGGGGGAGGAAAGTCCGGGCTCCACAGGGCAGAGTGCCAGTTAACGGCTGGGGGCGTGAGCCCACGACAAGTGCAGCAGAGAGAAGACCGCCAATCCTCGGATTGGTAAGGGTGAAAGGGTGCGGTAAGAGCGCACCGGGCCGCTAGTAATAGTCGGTTGCAAGGTAAACTCCACTCGGAGCAAGACCAAATAGGGTTCCTTATGGCGTGGCCCACGTTGGAACCGGGTAGGTTGCTTGAGCCATAGAGCGATTTATGGCCTAGACGAATGATTATCACTTTTTTCGGAAAGGACAGAACCCGGCTTACCGGCTGACTCAAACTCAAGCGTAAGCATCTGATTTATTAGGTGCTTACGCTTGAACCACTAATCTCATGGCACAAAATTTTAAAAGTGTGCCAAATAGTGTGCCAAATAAACTCAATACGTTACTTACACATAGGTAACTTAATGAGACATATCAAACTCCCCGAACACCTCATACTACGAAAAGAACGTTACTATTTTCGTTATGTTTTTCCTCGTAAATTTATCGGCTCCGATATACGTATTTCACTTAAAACCAAACACCTTCATCATGCTTTAAACTTTCTTGACTTAATCAAACCCGAACTAGATAAACTAAAAATACTTGCGAGTGATCGACACAATATAGATACTGAAACTTTAATCACTCAAGCAAAACGTATCTTAATTCATATGAAGCAAAAACTTACCCATGAGCTAAGCAAAAAAATAATAGCAAAAGAAGAACAACGTTATGCTTCAACAGCACATTCTATAAATGGCATTAAAGCGAAGCCCTTAAACAATCACTCACCTACACATTTAAGAACAGCAGCAAACATTATGCTTTCTATTGCAGATGGTGAAACAGGTGAATTATTGGTTGAAGCATTAAAAAACAATGATTACGAAGTGCTTAATATTTATGTTTTGGTTAGTAAGTACATGGCACTTAAAAATAGTGGTTTAAGTAATGCCGACATTGTAGCTAATAAACAAATCGAAAAAAGTGTCCGTCAGCTTGCACGTCAATTAGATACGTTTTTACTCGCTGGTATGTTTAATAGTTCTGAAGTTGAAACAGATGAAGACTTATTTGATGACTCAGATGAAGACGACAACTTTTACGCTGATAACATTGATGCAATAGAAACCCTAAACAAACACGATGTAGAGTTCGAGCATGGCTCATTAGAGTATTCAGCATTTAAAAGTATGTTAGAAACATCAAGAAATTTGCAGGCTAAATACTTGGCTTCTTGCTTAACTAAAAACTCAGAGCAAAAACATTTATTAGATTCAATGTTTAATAAAAGCTCACACACCATAGTTGAAAGTGAGCCAAGTGAAGAAAAACAACAAACTCAAGGCCCATTATTTTCAGAAGTTTATACCGAGTTTTTAGATTTTAAAGTAAATGCAGGTTTAAGCGATAGGCTCATAAAAGAATACGCTCGCCATTACGAAGCATGGTGTTTACTGAGTGAAGATAAACCAATCGAAAGTTATAAAGCGAGTGATATAGGTCGTTTTATTGACCGTTGTTATCAGTTACCTAAAAAGAACTGCGCACCATACAGTAAAATGAGCCTGCAAGAGTGCCTAGACTTTGATGTGCCAGATGATGACTTAGTTACACCTAAAACAGTTCAAGGCTATTACAAGTGGTTACAGGGGGTATTCGCGTATGCTAAAAGAGATACTGTTGAATATATTCAGCATTCACCATGTACTATAAAACGAGACTTTAAACAGCGTATACGTGGTGTTTTTAATAGCGAAGAACTTACTAAGTTTGAAGCCTTTGCAACACAAACAAAATATGCATGGCAAAAGTGGTCACTATTATTAGCCATGTATACAGGCGCAAGACGTACTGAAATTTACCAGTTAAGAAAACCAGATATCCGTATTGAAGATGGTATTAATTACATATTAGTAACTGATGAGCATGAATCCCAACGCCTTAAAACAAGCAATGCAAAACGTAAAATCCCTATCCATAAACGCTTAATCGAACTTGGTTTTTTAGAATATGTAGAACAAGCAGAGGAACGTATTTTATATGAAATAACTTCAGCTGAGAGTATCACTAGTTGGTTTGGTCGTTTAGTTGTGGAGCTTGAAATACCTAGCGTTAATGAGCTAGATGAACTGCGTAGCTACCACAGTTTCAGGCATACGTTCATAAGTAACATACGTAATAATCACTCGTTTGATCTTTCACTGATACAACAAGTGGTTGGTCATGAACTTTCTAAAGGTGGAATAACTGATAAGTACACACATGGTGGAGCTAATTTGAAAAGGTTAGCTGAAGTAGTGAATTCAGCTGAATATAATTAAAGCAATCATTGTTGCATTAGTTTATGATTTCTATTGATATTTTTTTAAAAATATGCTTAATCGGTCAAGTGTAATATATCTTGCACCAGTACCTTTATAAAGCTCAAAGAAATCTTCCCAATGCTTTAATAGCCTTTCTTTAACTATAGCTAAAGTTCTTGAGTCAGCACTAATTGCTATTAAACAATCAGATAATTGATAGCAGGTATCTTTTTGAGTGATAGGTATATTTTGAACTTTAGGTAAACCGACTCTAGGTATCAATAATGAGATGTCACTAATAGCCCCTGTTTTTTTCTTTATAGTGAATTTTTGTTCATCCGTTTGGTAAAGGTTTTTAAGATCTGTTGAATGTAAAAATCTTATAGCGTTATCTTGTTCGGGTGACACAGTTTTTAGCTTATATACAGGTAAATTGCCCCGAGTAAGTGAGATTTTAAGTTTTGAATAGCTTAGGCCTGAAGTAGGCAATGAAGTTACTCTCTCTGTGTGTGGTTTTATTGAAATTACAAGGCTGTGAACCCTTGCTCCTTTAAAAGTCTTTTTTTCTAAAGAAGATATGATATTCAATGAAAAGTATTGCTGTAAAGCCTTTCTGGCAAAGGTATCAGTATGAGAGTGCATTACCGACTCTGGTATAATTACAATAGCACCTTGTTTTGGTTTGAATTTTTCAATGCAACGTAATAAATAAGACATTGCAATACTACATTTAAATGTAGCACCTTTAAAATCACAACTAACAGATTTTCTATTAAAATGGCTGAAAGGAGGATTTAATAGCAACAGATCTGAATTGGGTATTTGTGATTCGAGTAGTGCTTTACTTATACTCGAATCACATAAAATATCGGCATGAAATAACTGCCAACTTTTAAATTTTTCTCTTAAGAATTCAATTGCTTCTAGATCAATATCAAACCCAATAAGTTCCACGTTTTTATAAAGTTTGTGGGCAGCTAAAAGTAGATTTCCTTTTCCGCATGTAGGGTCTAAAACAGAGCTTACATCTGAAAAGCCCGCTAACTTAATAAAACTTTCCGCAGTTTGTGTAGGGGTATAATACCTATCAAGTAAATCCACTCATCTTTCCCAAAGATTATAAATATGTATGTTTGCACGCCCCTCAGTCCTACCTTTTTTAACGGAAGGGTTATCATAAATAATCTCAGTTGTCTCACCGTGGTCTACATTAAACATGATAGCGCCTAGAGCATGAGGTTTAGTTCCAACTGGAGCTATATATAAGTAATGCTCAGGGTAGTCTTGCTTTATTTTAAGAAGCAAGTTGTAAAGTTCGAAAGGACAGCTAGCCCTTGCATGCAAGACCTTTCCATTATACCCATATTCATTCAGAAAGGTACTATTTGAAGTAACTGTATATGAAGGGTAGTTTAATTTAAAACCAGGAATTCCTATCACTGAAAAAACTTTAGGTTCGGGATCAATTGACATAATCAGTCTTTGCGGCCTACTTCCTTCAAATCCTAACAGGGCAACAGCAATGCATTTGTTCTCATCATCTGGACCATTTAAATTACTGAATCCTGGAAGTGGTAGCATCCCTTCAAAACTATTTGTTAAATCAAATGTAGTTTCAGAGGATGGATTTGGATGTGGCTTATACGAGTCTGGCTCTATATATAATGCTCGTGTCTGGATACCTCTTTCTAATAAATTTTTGATAATTGGAGCCCAAACGTTGTGTCGAAAACTTGTTATATCAATTAAGTATTTAGAATCATTTAATACATTTGCAAGTTCTCTATCATTCCTTAAGGATAATTCTTTGGGTGCGCCACCTTTTACACTCAATATTACTTGATCATGGCTTTTCGGAGTAATAATAATTGCCTGCTCTTTATGAGAGCCCTTAATTTCGTTCCATGCATCAAGGTCACCTCTATTTTCAAAAGAGTCTGACGAAATTATAGCTACTTCGCCGTCATGCAAAGATGAGAGTTCAAAGTCGCTAACTCTAGTTGTATGTACATTTGGCTTTATAATAGTATGATGCATTAAGCTTCTCCCTCATAGAATGATGAGAAAAAAGCTAACTGTTCAGGAAGTTCATCAATTAAACTTTGTTGTATCTGGTTATTTTTTTTATCACTTGTGCTTTTGGGTTGTGCGTTTATAAGTTGGGAAATTGCCTTTTTAGGTGAATCTTCAAGAACTTCCAATAGAAGCTTTGCATCAAAATTAGTACGTCTTTTCTTTCTGTGTGATATTTCAAAAAAGCCAGTAAAGATTCTATGAAGTCTGTACTCACTTTCTCTCATTTCATCAGGAGTAGTTGCTTTTGTAGATGGCTCTGCTTCAAATGCTAAGTGACCAATCCCTTCTTCTAAAAGCTTTATTATCTTTGCTTTATCTTCATTATTGCCATCTAAAACAAATGAGTTTATTTCTGGTGCTTTATGTTCAGGATTTCGAGCAAATTCAAAGAAAACTTTACCTATCGCTAAAACTAGCCTTTTTAAGGCAACTCCATTATCTGTAAGACCTTCAAGTTGAGAAAGTCTACGTTTGGCAACATCTGTGGTTGCCTTTGTTTGACTTTGAGGCGATATATAAAACTCTTTAGACTCTTTGTAATGGTTATCCTTATATTCATGCTTAATAGAGTTATCAATGAGCTCTATGAAATATCTAATATTGCCAGCAGCCAAGCTAAGTAAAGTTCTTTTACCACAGTAAAACTTTTTAATTCTTTGACCTTTGTTACCTTTGGATATCCAAAATAGACTCGCGTATCCATGGTTTTCAATTCTTGTTTCCCATTTCTTTTGATTTGAAAGCCAGTCTTTAAAGTGGTCGTTGATACTTGAAGACTGATTTTTTCTAGCCCAATAACCTAAAAAAGAAATTTCGAAAGGTGTTTTATCTTTGATGAACTCGAAAGCTTTACTATCTGGTTCTTTTAAGCTATTTAAAACTTCGGCACTTTTCTTTTCTGCACCTAATAGAACAGCCTCTTCTTCTATAGGGAGGTCTGGCAAAAACTTTTGTAAGTTGGTTGTTATATTTAAGCCTTTGCTTTTTAGTAAGCTAAGTCTTTTTTCTGCAACAGCGGTTGCAAAGAAGTCAAACCCCTCATCTACAATTTCGATCTCTAAGCAATCATCAGGAACTCTTATTGGGTCATTGTCATCAATAGTGCTTCTTGTTTTTAAACCTTTTTTTCGTACGCCAATTTTAAATGATAAAGGTCTCTCTGAGTGCTTTAGGTAGGTATTAACAATAGCTTGTTGCTCTTTACTTAAGTTCTCGTACTCATCTACGCAACAAAAAATAACTCTTTGACCTATTAAATTTTCATCAAGTAAGCTTTCAACAAAAACTCTTAATGGAGACTCAGGAATTGATGTTCTAACCTTAGATTCCTCATCGCCATTATTTACGTATACTTGTAATTCAGAAATCGCAATCTTTATTCCAGAAAGAAGAGCTCTAAGGCTTGTAATCTTTTTATTTGGAAGGGCCAAGTCTGTAGCTATTAGACTTAAAGCTTCTAAGGACAAAGTTTTACCTGTTTTATTTTGTAGCCATTCTGTAAGCAATACGAGTTCTTTGCAAACCAACAAATTAAAATAATGCCCGAAAAGTTTATCCCATTGTTCCCTAGAAAAGTGGCTACCTTGGAATGCCTTTACTCTATTTTTATTCATTCGGACCAGAACACCTAAATATTCTTGGTCTCCAAAATTAAGACCTTGTTTTTCAAGTCTTTCTAAAGTTGCATCATAACTCAATGAGTGTAAAGATGTGGTTTTTCCTGTACCTCGACCACCAATGAGGATTGCTGGTCTAATGCTTTCTAGTTTTTCAATATATGCCGGAGCTACAAATAGATCTTCAAAGTCTTGCATCCACTCAGCTCTATTTTCATTAAAAATGGTCGTGAGTATATTTTCATTTTTATTCATTATTAACTCCTTTCAATTAAAGGGATCCACCCATCATTACCTGGAGACCAGAAAATAGGTAATGTGGCGTCAGGAACTGAATGCTCAAAACTAAAAAGTAAGCCTTTTAGTGTAAATCCGTACATTTTTGAGTTTAGGTTTTGCATATACTGCTCTCGGGGAGTTAACCTAGGTGCATACTTCATTAAGAAAGCACTTATTTGGTTTTGCGTTATGTCGCCAAAATTAATATTTTGTACTTTATAATTATCAGTTATTACGTGGGCCATTAAGAGCTTTACTTGAGGTGCGACTGACTCGATGTGCTTTTTACCTATTTCAGTGGACAAAATTGTTAAATAAATGGCATTAAAGTTTGTATGACTGTTAAGCTTTTTAAATGAATCCCCATCTATTCCTCTAATCCAAGTTTTTTCAAACTGCTGTCCAGAGCCAACGAAGTCATCGAGAAATATAATGGTTTTGCCTTGCTTGGCAAATGCTAGAGCAGTGGGTTGATCGACTATTTGCGCTTCCGGAATATTAAAAAGTTGCCTAACTTTTCTACAAATGAGATGCCCAGAGTCAGTCGGATTTGGTTCTTCTCCTGTTACTGGTGTGAAAATTACATCGTCTAACATATTGCATAAACTTTTATCTTGGTCTGCGCCAATTGAGTTGTATGCTGCCTTTAACAAGGCATCAGTATGCTTATTAGAGTAATATATAAAGCGGTCTAATAATTTTGCTGCTATGTATTTGTCTACTTCATCAAAATTGTTGAGCCAACCACGAACTCTTAATTTTTCATGATCGTCCCATAAGCCACTTTTTACTAAGACTTCACACTTAGAGACTACTTCATTTATGTAAATATCAGAACGCAATTTAAAATCCTTATATTTTTAGCGCGATATTTTCAAATATACCATATTCATCTAACGTTAATACATATTAACGTTAGTTGGTAATTGAGATAGTTTGGGTGAGCTTTTCAAGCTCCTTTATTAATGAGTTATATTTTTTAATAGAGTCTTCATCCATACATTCATAAAGGTTATGAAACTTTATTAATGATATTAAAAATGATCTATAGCCTAGTGCTTTATTTATTATTTGATCATAACAGTACTTTTCTAGGAAGGATTTTTTAGGTTCAAATTTAAATTTCATTTTTTGTATGTTCTTTTTGAAAACCTTTTTCATTATTGTCACATTATCAGTGCCTTTATTTTTTTCATGCAATAATTTTTCTATAATTTTCAGTTTCTTATTAGAAACACGTATTGTTCCTAACCTTTTCTCATCTTCACTTCCGTCAATCGTATATCCTTTTATAGATATTAGCTTCTTAGCAGATAATATTTTGCTATTGTTTATTTTAAAACCTCCACTAGATAATAAGAAACAGACTTCATTGTGAAAAAAGCCGATTGAATGGTATTCAAGTTTTTAGGTGAAGAAAATAATAAGTCATCGGCATATCTAGTGTATTCAATGTTATATCTGCTACATAACATTTGGATTAAAATATCAAACTTCCTAAAAATAATATTTGATATTACTGGGGAGGTGCTAAAGCCAATAGGTAATATTTTTTTCTCTAAAAACTCTTTGTTTTTAGAGTCTCTAGGTAAGTTCACTGTTACCAAATTTATAAAGCTATCAACCAGTAACGATCTTGTCTTAGTATTTACTATTTGAGTCTTAAAGTAAGAGTCAAAGGATTCTTTAAGTAAATCTTCAGATATTGAATGAAAGAAGTTCTTAATATCTAACCGTAAAAAGTTATAGTTCTTACGGTGAGGCTCAAGGAAATTTAAATAAGAGGTTTGAGGTCTAAATGCTTTTGCTGAATTGTTTAGAGGGATATTGTTTAAGAATTTTGAAACAATACTATTATGGCTTTTACTCAGATCTGAACTTTCTTGAACTTTATAAAAGAACTTTTTCCCTGATTGAAACTCAATGACCTCATTGAAGCTTATGGGTGGTATACCTGTAGCTCTTAATAAAGAGTATTTTCCTACAACAAGTTGATCAAAAAAAGTAGGGTTGTCAATTTCACTCATAAATTATTGTTTCCGCTTTGATACAAGATCATCTTTTCACTTAGTGGACTAAAAGGCAGCCTAGTCGACAAGTATCCCGATTAACCATTAATGGGCTAGGAGTGTCTAGCACTCACTTACCTATATTAGCGTAAGTCCCTACTCTATCGAAGCGGAAACTTTCTTAAGAATAACAGATAGCTCCATAAATGTATTCTCAAATTCTGCTTGGAGGTTAGTTTGATTTTTATTAGTCATTTTTATTAAATAATTAAAACTAAAATTTATAAAGCTAGTAACCCAGCCGCCTGTTTTTGCAATTTTATGTGGGTATGTTGAGTTGAGTTCATTAGAAATAAGAGTGACTGCATTAGAAATTTTCTCAGATACATATTGATAGTTTTCATTATCACGACCCTCCAGAAGATTTGTTTTCCCATTGAATACAAGCCTAAATATAGTAATCAACTCGTCTTCGCTAAGTTGTAAAGCCTTTATCTGAACGATTAAATCTTTTATATAAGATACTCTTACTTTTCTAGACTTGGAGATACTAGAAGTTGTTAGTTTGCCTCTGAATGGAGGGAACTTAAATATACTTTTAAATACCTGTTTTATATTCATATGTGAGCCGAGCTTAGGGTATAGAGTATCTATAGTTTTATTTACGTCTCCACTTCCACCAACACATGCTGTATATAAGTATTCATTAAATAACCACTTATAGAATATTTTAATTGTTTTCTTATTAATTAGCGCACCTTCTATTGTTGTTGAAAAAAGTAGGTGTTTAATGTTCTTAAAGTCGTAATGTTGATTCTTTTAATGAATTCATTGTATTTGAAAATTTCGTAGTCAGTTTTATCTTCGTTCGAGTTTTTTTCGTTTTTGTCATGACTAATTAAGTATTTGATGTTTGCACCTTGCGTATACTTTTTGCTCCCATAGATAGAAAACTTATAAGGTTTGGCTAGTTCATATAGATCGACGGTATCATTCCTGAAAGTTAATGTTGATTTAGGAAAATCATATTTTAGTAACTTATCTGCGTCATAGATAACAAGGTAAGGTATTGCTACATTTGCAGAGCGAGGGTTAATAGAGTTGAGCATTACTTTATTAGTTTTATAAGTATCAACAAGACGCAGCCGTGGAAATAGCTCCATTAATTTTTGGTTTCCAAAAATTTCTAATTCAGTTTCACCTTCAACAAATAAGATGTAGTCACTAAAAAAAGTCTAGCTTCATTATCTGAAAAAATATTAATAAAACGCTTGTCTGGGAAATGTGTATTTAAAGTTGTCACTTTAGTTGATGCTTTCTTTTTTTAGAAAAATGCAATAGCTGGTGTTCTTCTTCTCCTTCGAACAGTCTAACTAACTGTTTGACTATATTAGGTGAGTGGGTAGAAAATATTATTTTAGGGTAGGGGGTAGCATATTTATTTTTTTGTTTTCCTTCTTCACTTTTTTTATATAAAAAGTAGATTTCATGAAGTCTATAAATTAATTCTTCATTCCTTTTTGGATGTAAACCTATTTCTGGTTCATCTATATAAACTGAAGGAGTAACAAATTCTCGCCTAGTTAGTGCTATGATTAAACTAAGAAATAGTTCTAAATATTTATGTGAGTTAGTCCCATCAGAGTGAAATTCCAAATCCATACCATCTATATTGAAATTTTGGCCTCCCAAGCCAACCTTGACATAACTTAAAACTCGCTCTTGGTAGCTATAGTCACTCCTTTCCGTTATATCATCGATTTTTTCAATATAATCTTTATATGACCCACTTTTTGCAGATATTTTATCGTTTAAGAAATTAACAACGTCTTCTTTCTTTAGAGACCTTGTGTTTAAAAACTTAACTTTACTTATCAATGACCATAATTTTCTCCAGTCATATAACTCTATTTTCCGAGTGTCGATCGAAAAGAAAGGGTATACCCTACTTATTATTTTCAATATTTCATGGTCTTTTATTGACCAGAAGATTGAATCATCTTTTCTAATTGTAAGTGTAACCTCTATATAGGGCTGCTTTTCTGTAAAGTTGCTGCTGCCAGCGAAAGGAAATACAAAACCTTTATTAAACTCACCAGTGAACAAGGTATTATAAATATGTCTTTGATAGTCACTTTTTTTACGATTGGATGTAACAACTTTTTTTAAGCGTGTTATGTCAAAACCTAAGCTAATAGAGCCTGTAGGAGTGTATTCAGAGTTTAATTTAGGTGGAATGGCTTGCTCACCGTCCATTTTTTTATAAAAGTAGTCAATTAACTTAAGGAGGTTAGATTTTCCTGAATTATTTTTTCCAATAATGCAGTTGATATCTTTGAAGTCATTAATAACAAAGTTGTCAAATGAGAGTAAGTTATTTATTTTAATAGACTTCAAGCCCATAGCTCATTCCTTGAAAGTTAATTTTTGAGATTTTAAAGACTACATCCTACTCTAATCAATGAATAAGTTCACTTAATAAGGCTCAGAGATGAACTAGTAACACTCGTAGATATTAGTCAAAAACAGCTCTGGTTTTAAGTAGTTAGTCATGTATACCGACTATACGTTTATGTATAAGAGGTATCTACTATGTCTAATTACACACCTACAGAATGCTACTTAAATAACTTAGCACCAACAGGACGAAAGGCTGTTATTTCACTGATAAAAAGTGTTAAAAACACTTTATTATTGCATGATAAGCTAGTCGCATTACCACTTCACAAGTTAAGCTTTGAGCAGTTATCTACTCTTAAACAAAGCTTAGTACTCAATAATAAGTCAGCTAGAACTATCCAACTTACTTTTCAAGTTATTAAAGCCATAGCTAAAACGGCTTTTTTAATGAATTTAATTGAGCAGCACGAACTAGAAAAGTTTAATATTCTTAAGCTTCCCCATATAGAACCAAGCCTAAAAGGTAAGTCACTTACAGCCACACAGCTAAAAAGCATATTAAAGCAGCCCTATACACCATCTTCAATTATTAGCACACGTGATATTGCATTATTGGCTTTAATGGCTGGTGCTGGATTAAGGAGATCTGAAGTTTCGGCTTTAAAGCTTAGTGACTTTTCAATGGCTGATCAGCTAGTTGTTATCCATAAGGGAAAAGGAAACCGTACTAGAACACAGTACTTACCAGTGTGGGTATTAGAGTTTTTAAGTTCATGGTTAATGGTACGTGGTAAAAACGAGGGGCCATTATTTTGTGTGGTTTTGAATGATAAAGCTATTCAAGCTCGTGGTATTTCACCTGAAACTATATATAGCGTTGTAACGGCCAGAACTAATCATGTTTTAGGGGAGAAGTTTACCCCTCATGACATGAGGCGAACTTATATTTCATCACTATTGGCTAATGGTGTGGATATTTCAACTGTGAGTAAGCTGGCAGGGCATAAAAGCATTACTACCACACAGTTATACGATAAACGTGGCGTGGACAGTTTAAAGCGCGCCGTTAATACTTTATCTGTGAATGGATGTGGTGATTATGAATAAGTTACTAATAAGCCAATTTACAAGCCATTATGGTATCAAGTTAATAGAATCAGGCTTATTTGATGATGATACGTTTGAACAATATAGCCCTAGGGAAGTACAGCAACTATCAGGCTCAAAAAGATCAAATTTACCTGTTGATCTGGATGAACTATATGCCTCATTTATTGAGATAACTACAGACTTTGACCAAAAATTACTTTCAAAAAACAGCCGTTATTTTAGCAAAAGTATTGGACTACCAACTAACGCTAGCTCCCTTATTGAGTTTATTATTGTTGGTACTCTCAAACCAACCATTTTCAGGTCTATAGAGCAATTTATTACTAAATCTGCGTATTCATATTCAGATGCATTCACTGTGTTATTGGGGCTTGGAGAGATTGAGTTGGAGGAGTGTTTAGAAGCACTTGAATCGATTGGATTATATAAAAACCGTATTTTTGACTATGAGCTACCATTACTCCCTAAATCACTTGCCCATTATTTATTTACTAGCCAACAATACAAGACTAAAGATGCATTAGGATTATTTTTAAAAAATGAAGAGCCAGCTAGTTACAAGTTAAGCTCTTTTGGCCATAGGGATACGTTACACCTAAAAAGCCTATTAAATGGTTGGCAGAGATCAAGTAATAATGGCTTAAATATATTGATATATGGGGCCGTTGGTACGGGTAAATCTGAATTAGCTAAGTCTTTATGTAGTAATGCCGGCCTAGTTTTAATGAAAGTTAAATCTAGCTCTGAAGTTGATGCACAAGTTGAAAGACAATTAGGTACTAAGTCTTCAACTAGCTACCGCATTCATAACTTATCTATGGCGCGTAGGTTAATGGGGGATCGTCGTGATGGAGTGTTACTTATAGATGAGTGTGAAGATATATTCGATGTAAACATGTTTGGTTCTAGTGAACCAAAAGAGCTTTTGCATAGCTTAATTGAAGAACCTAATGGTGCAGCCATATGGATAACGAACCATATTGAAGATATCCCTGAGAGTTGTGTGCGGCGTTTTGATTTTGTACTTGAAATGCCCCAGCTAACGAAGGAAAAGCGTTTAGAACATGCCCTAGGGTACTTTAATGAGCTAAAAGTAAGCCAAAGCTTTATTGAAAAGGTGGTTTCGAACAAACACCTAAGCTTGGCGAATATAAGTAAAGCCAGCCATGGGGCTAGTTTATGTGGTTATAAGAGTGAAGCAGCTCAAGAGTTTATAGATTCGTATGTTGAAGGGGTAATGGTTGCATCGGGTATTGATTTAAACCAAATGCATTACAAACCAGAGCTGAAGTTTGACCATACCAATATTAACTTAAAGGGTTCGTTTTCTAACCTTAATGATATAACCAACGCTCTTAATAACCATCATGGTGCAAGAACCTTACTATTTGGCCCTGCGGGTACTGGTAAAACAGCATTTGTTAACCATGTATGCCAAGAAGCTGATTTTGAGCTAATTAGTATTCAGGCTTCAGATATTTTAAGTAAATGGGTGGGGGAGAGTGAGCAAAATATAAAGAACTTATTTATACAGGCTACAGAAGAAGGTGCGGCTATATTTATTGATGAAGCCGACAGCTTATTTTCAAGCCGTGAGGGCGCCACAAACAGCTGGGAGGTTCAATCCGTAAACCAATTATTATGTAACCTTGAAATGTTTGAACTTCCTTTCTTTGCAGCTACCAACTTTAAAAAGCGTTTAGATAAAGCCCTATTACGCCGTTGTGATTTTAAACTGGAGCTGGATTACTTAACACCTGAACAAGTATCACGAATGATATTAAAGTTAACAGGCAAAAAAACTTGGCTAAAAGTGAGAGCGCTAAATTGGCTGGTTTAGATCGTATAACTCCAGGTGATTTTAGCGTAATAGCACGAAAAATGCGTTTTTTGAATAAAGCGCCAACATCAAGAGAAGTATTAGAGTTTTTGTTTGAAGAGCAGAAATTAAAAGGCGATTGTAAACGGCGCATAGGTTTTTAGTTAAGTCAGGCATTATATGTTCTAACTCATAGCTGCACTTATATAGTAAAGGAGCTTTTTTAAGTCAATTGGTTGAGAACGATGCGAATGGCTTGATAACACTGGGGCTTTTATAATCTAACATGGCTGTAACATTTTTTAATTACAATAGGAAAGGGTATCGCAAGCTTAAGTTTAAAATCTACCACTTATTAAATCAATCAGCTCTCAACATTCGCCAATATAAATTGATTGTAAAGGATACTGTCTTTAAGTAAGTTATTAATAAATTAATTATTGAAATGCGTTTCCAGATATTTATTGTTATAAATTTTAGTATGTTAACGGTAGTTTCCAGTAATGCGTTCTTAGGAGTCCACTTATGATTGGTTCAGCTCTTAAAAATACAGAAAAGCCGAGTGTATTCATGCTATTAGTTATTTTTGGAACTATATCTTTGCTCTCATTATTTAACGAAAGCTTAGGGCTTATTCAAAATCCAATTTCGCTGATGTCAGTATTTATTCCGTTAATTGTTATTCTTGTTTATATTTTTCTTTGGTGGTGGCTGGGACTTATTCGAAGATTGAATGACAAATTACCAAATAATGATTTTGCTTGTTTTGGTACTCTTATTGGGTGTTCTATTCTGACGTATTGCGTATTAATTACCTTCTTTATTATAGGTGATAATCCCGAAATATTAAATTTTAACTTGTTGATTAAGCCTAGCTTTTTTCAACTGATAACCTTATATTTATTTGGCTTATCTACATTAAAAGTAAAGCGTATTAATTTTGAGTGAAACAAGTCAATTTGCTTGGTTGATATAATTTTAAAGCTGGTTTTAAATATACTACTTTTTTGTAATCGGTCTTACAGTTGATACTCTAGACTTACCAAGCTTTCTTTCTTTTAGTATTATTGGCTTTAACTCTTCAGCCTTCCCTAATTCTGTTATTAATTGCTCAAAAAGATGATCGTGGTATTTAGATTCCTCTATATGTCCTTCTATATTTAGCTTTTTCCTTAATCTAAAATAAATATCTTTGTTTATAGATATTGTTATTCTTTTATTATTGAATTTTAATTTTCTTATTCTAGCTAGATAATTATCCCAAGTACTTTTTTCTAGTGTCCTTAAAAGTGGCTTAACTCGGTTGAAAATGTTTTTTAACCCCGTGAACTCCTTTTCTAACTCATTTTCTAATGATTTTTTAGGCTCTTTTGATGATGTTAATATTTCAATTATATTGTCTATGTTTTTGATTTTTGCTGTTGAATATTTTGATATAACCTCTTTGGTTTTTCTTATTTCAACTTTTAACTTTGGCTCAATATCCTTATTGTATAGCTCATTATGTGAAATGTACCATTCCCAAATTTTAATATTTTTCTTATTCATTCTAAATGCTACCTGTTTAATATATTCATTTCGTTCTGGAACTTTTTTATGACTTGATTAGTTTCGGAACGAATTATTTTTCATTTAGTTCTGGAACGTTTTTTTGAATTTGCTCGTTCCGAAACGAATTAACTAAACGTTAGTTCTGGAACGTTTACATGTCAAGTATATTTAAATTAATACTATTTGGGAACGTAAGGGATCTTTGCTTGGAACCTTAATAATTTAAATCTGTAAAAAGTAAGTCCACATTAAAAGATAGGACTGAATATGAGAAATACAGATAAATTACTCAATTATAACATCAGGTTAGTTGGACATAATGAGTTAGATGAACCTTCAATTAGTTTATCGTTAGTAGATGCTGTTACTGAACAAAACAACCAAATATACACGTTTTCTATAAGTGAAAATGAAGTTAAAAAGTTCTCAATTGATCAGTTTATTTCGACCTATGGTTATAACTATCAAAATATTGACTGTGTTTTTTGGAGCTTAGACACTTATAAATACTTGAAAAAAGAAAATTCATTCAAGCACCCAAAGATACATAATGTTGTAAAAAATAAAGCTAAAAACAAAAAAGCACTAAAAAATTTTTATGGAGTTGAGTCTTCAAGCCATCTTGATTTTTTTGCTATAACTTTAAAAGTAAAAAAAGACATGCAAAGAAGTTAATTAATGAGCTTCTGAATGAAGATTTAATAGAGCAGCGTTCTAAGAAAAAACAGGGGTGCCGTTATTATAAGCGAAAAGCTTTTAACAAAGCTGAACATTTTTATATTGATTATTCTCCAAAGGGTAAGGCGCGTAACTACTTAAAGGTAAGATGGAACCCAGCATTTACAAGTGAGAAGTATACTAGACATTTCTTCTCTAGATTAAAGTCATTAACTGGTAAGCGCTATAGTAAGATAGTCAATGAATCATTAATTTCTAGAGTTGACTTTGCATTAGATTTTAGAGGGGATTCAGTTAAAGATACCATATTGAATATAAGTGGTTCTTCTAAGTTAAGTAACTATTTTAATAGTGAATCAGTCATGGAAACAAAGGTAGTTGGTGCGAGTGAGTTTAGATTGCAAGTTTATAATAAGTCTTTACAACAAGGCTCTAATAGCTCGGATTCACTTAACAGAATTGAAGTTCAATTTAAAAGACCTAAAATAAACGGTTTAAGGATTCAGCTAAAAAACATTTGTAGTATTCTTGAAAAATCAAGCAAAGTAAGAATGTATCGTAATACTGATAATGAATACTTTACCCATGATGAAATGAATGCTTTAAAATATATAGGCGTGGTTGGATTGAGATCTACTCTTAATAATTCTAGTGAGAAGAAGATGCTAACTCGAAATCTTGCTAAGATTGAAGTAAAAGGTTTTGGTGATAAATTAATAGGCGAGTCATTAGCTGAGATACAAAAGCTCAAAAGGCTTTTATTAAAACCTTAATACGTAATTGGAACTGTGCCAAATACTGTGCCAAAGCCTGTATATTTACACTTGCATAAAATTCTAACGTGTTGATTTATATGTTTATAACAAAGTCTGCCTGTTAACTTACCGGCTAACTCACTCATTCAATAAAAAAGCCCGCAGTTAACGCTGCGGGCTTTTTTGTGTTTGGAATATGCTGTCAGGTTGCGGGCGTCAGCGTTTAGCGGGCGGCGAGCTTCGGGTTGCGGGCTTAAAACCTAACCCCTAATCCCTAAAACCTTGAACCTAAACCCGACGCGGGGTGAACCCGCTGCTACGGATATAAAAACCTTGCGATATTAAACTTAAGGTTTTTAAATACCTCGAACCTCGAACCTCGAACCTCGAACCTCGAACCTCGAACCTCGAACCTCGAACCTATCTATATATAAAGCAGGTCAGCAGTCGGTGCTTGTTGGTGCGAATAGCCGAGGTGCACAGCAGTTTATTTATAACAGCTGGGGCCAAGTGGCAGAGGTTAATGACTATTTAAATAAAACAGATGCTAATTTATACGATGCACGAGCGACCCTTTCCAATACGCCTAATCATGCGAACTGGCGAGTCAATACACAGTTTGAGTATGATGCTGTGGGTCGAGTGACAGAAAATCGTGATTATTATCATGCTAATGCAAGCCTTTACATTCCATTTGAGGGGCGACAGGGAGAGCCAGATTGGGCTGTGACTGTATTTTATGGAGGCGCAATTAAGCAAAGCACCACCACAAAGTATAACCAAGCAGGTGAAGTAGTCAGGGTTGAGCAAAAGAAAGTAGAGGTTGATTTACGCCGTAAGTTAGAAGAGGCGATCCCAAATAAGTATGAAGGGATAAGCCGTACGATATATGCGTCGTCGCCTTGGACAGCGTCAAGTCTACGTACGCAATCCATTTCACAAGATTATAAATACAAAGTTGCGGGAAGGGTTGATTCATATGCGTATTATCAAAAGAGCGATTTACCCAATGGTGTAAATCAATTAGTGCACCGCTTTAATGAACAGTATGAAGGCAGAGACACCTATTTAGATAGTGTGACCTTTGGTTCTGGTGATAACTCGCATAAAGACAGTCAGCATTTGCAAGATGCACAAACGCGTTCAAGCTATGATGCCAATGGTAATCGCACTCGTATTGAAGAGCATATTACAGACTCAAGGTACACAGGCGATAAAAATGTCAATGCACGTTATATGCGCTTTGATGCAGAAGGCAAGTTATTATCTAAAGTGACTGGTGAGCAAAGGCGGCTATTAACTAACGCTGATTTAGTGACAAAACGGACTTCATACAACCCTATGACAGGGCAGCCAGTTGACTGGGAAAGCACGGTTGCAAGGAATGTTGGTTTTACAGAAGATACAGACTATGCAGGCCGTGGCATGGGGAGTTATCACTTATACAGTGGCAGCAATTATCTAGGTGAAATCAATAAGTCGGGTTCAAACTCAATAAAAGAACAGCACTTTAAAGCCCCAGGTGCCAATGACGCCAGTATTATGGCACGTCACCAAGTGCAAAGCGGCGATACTTTGAAAGGTATTGCCAAGTTGTATTACGGCAGTGAAGACCTATGGTACGTGATTGCCGATGTAAATGGCTTAGGGGCGGGGTCTGAGTTATTAGAAGGGGTGATGCTGGATATTCCCGCCAGAGCGAATAACTTTAACAGCCACGATAACTTCAAGCCAATGAACTTGGGTGAAATCGTAGGTAACACCGACCCATCACTCCTGTACATTCCACCGCCACCAGAAGCGGGCTGTAATGCGGTTGCTTCTATTGTGATGATAGCAGTGGCCGTGGTGGCAACGATAGCGACGGCAGGTGCGGCAGCTGCGGCGATGGGAGGCGTTGCGGGTGCGACAACCACGATGGGTGCTGGTATGGCAGTATTGGGCGGAGCCGCTGTAGGAACGGGAGCAGCCGCAGGAGCCTTAGGTGTTGCAGCAGCCGCGATTGGTGGATTCGTTGGCTCTGTCGCTTCTCAGGTTGTAGGTAAAGCGATGGGGGCGGTAGATAGTTTTTCATTGAAAGGCGCATTAGCATCTGGCTTAACGGCAGGTGCAACGGCGGGAATGGGTCAATATTTACAAGGAGCAGATTGGGCAAACAATGGTAAAAAATCTATCGATGCGGTAACAGGATTAAAAACGCTAAAAACAGCTGGTAAGACGGTAATGGGTGCTACATCAGCCATTAGCTCAGTTGCGGCAAATAAATTGGTGGGTAATCAAGCTAGTTTCTGTTGGGGTAATGTGGCGGCGTCAGCGGTAACGTCGGCAGTCGCGCCAGGAGATTATGGCGCTATTGGCAAGGGGATAATTAACCCAATCAATGGTATTATCCAATCCGGTATCCAATATGGTGCAGATAAGCTGTTTGGTAATCAAGCGAGTTGGAACTTTGGTAATGTTGCAACGGATGCGTTTGGCAATGCGTTGGGGAATAGTATTGTAAGCGGAATCCAACGCTCTGAAACAGAGAAAAATAACCGCAATCGTTATATTGAAGCGATGGGTCAAAAACTCACTGCGGATACAGCGCGTAAAATAGATGGGCAGTTAGCGACGAACTTAAACAATTCGCTTAACACTACGATGCAGGGTTTGGATGCTTCAGTTGACCGTATGCTGTGGGCGATTAATCGTAATAACGCGATTGATGCTCAAGCATCGTTTGCAAGCGAAGATGCGTCTAACCTAGCAAGAAGAAATCGGGTTGTTACATCAACAAATGCTTACTCTGATTTAATACAAGCGAATATTCAATCAGTGAGTTACCAGCATGAGCTGAATAAATATAATCGCGCATTGAATACACTAGTTTATGGCGAGCAAATAAACGCACGTTATCAGCGTGGTAATCAAATGGTTGCGGATGAGTTTAGCAAGTTCCAACCAATTCAGAATGATTTGTTTGCAGGAGTTGATGTTGAAGGTAATATCGCTTGGGGTCAGCAACGTCGAGAAGCGTTTAATCAAAGTTTTATTGGTGTTGCATCTAATGCTGGCAAAATGATCAAAGAAAATGGTGGCTTTGTAGTTGCTTATGGTGGAACTGGCGGCGCCAGTACTGGGGCTGGTGCTGATGCTGCTTTAGGTAGGTTCCTCGCGGTAGATCTTAATAATTGGTCATTAACAACAGGCAACTATAGGAGTACAGAAGTTGCTGCGAACTTTGGGATACCAGTACCAGAAGCGCATGTTGGTGTAGAACTATCCCTTTATATGACTCCCAAATATCAAAAAGCGTTACAAGGTGATTATGGTATAGCCGGAGGTGCTGCTTCTTTAGGGCTTCAAACAATAGATATTGGTGTTGTGCGTACCAAAGGTGGTGAACATCATGGTTTACAAATTACCTATACCAGAGATTTCGATGCTACCAAAATCCTTCCTAAGTTCTCAAATGGCAATGGTTATATTAAAGGCGGAAGTGGTGATGTATTTAACGTTCATAAATGGTGGTAAAAGATATGGCTAAGGAAAATACTCGATATTTTTTTTATGGAGTGATCATCCTATTAGGTGTGGTTGCCGCTTTCATAACACAATCGCATGATCAGTATGAGTTCATGTTGGATGAAATAAATGATAGTTCTACTTATTCATTGTTTGATGACAATAAAAATAAAGTTTTAGAAAAGGGAAAGCTTGGAGACTTTTACAATTGTATGACGTTGTTTCGAGGGGGAGAAAAGTGGAGGGCGACAAAAGAAGGCCTTTTTAGCGATAGATATTTGTTAATTGATGAAAAACATTTACTTGATGTTAGCTTGGTTGACAATGAAGTTGTTAAGCTTATGAATGTGCCTTTATCAGGCTCAGGAAAGGTTGGAGTAGCTGTTGCAGTTAATTGTCAGTTATCCTTACTAAATAAAACCTCATAACATTTTTCGGCTAGCTTACAACGCTAGCCGATGCCTTTGGCAATGCGCTTGGGAACAGTATTGTAGGCGGAATCCAACGCTCTGAAGCGGAGAAAAATAACCGTAATCGTTACATTGAAGTAATGGGTCAAAAACTCACTGCGGATACAGCGCGTAAAATTGACGGGCAACTTGCAACTAATTTAAACAAGTCACTTAACACTACGATGCAGGGTGTTGATGCTTCAGTTGACCGCATGATTTGGGCGAATAATCGTAATTTACAAATTGATGCCAATGCACAGTTTGCGGCAGATGAGGCGAGAAGAGCTTCAAGGCAGCAGAGAGTGGTTGATAGCGCGAATGGGTTGAGTGCTTCATTGTCATCACAAGCAAGCGCACTAGAAAGTAGGCATCGAAATCAGATCGCGGGTATTCAAGCAAGTGCGGAAGCTGCTTTTGCGAAAGGTGTAGCGCGTGGTGAAGCCATGTATGCTGCGGGTGTTAGAAACCGTGATAAAATCGGTGTTGATTTACTCAAGGGCGTTGATGTTGAGGGAAATATAGCTTGGGGTCAGCAGCAACGAAATAAATTTAATCAGTTCTATAAAGAACTGAATCCGGTTCAAAAATACGCATTTGATAAAGTTACAGCAATTGGAAATAAAGCTAATGATATTTTCTTTGGGCCAACAGGTCAATCTAATGCAATTGAAACGGAGTTGAATATTGCTGGGAATATCCCAATGTTTGAAACTGGTTTTGGTCTAAGTGCCACTGTTGACAGCTTTGGACGCTTTACATTCACTGGAGGAGTTACAGCTACTTTAACAAGTGATATTTCAGCAAACATAAGTGCAGCACTTGGACAGGTTAAAGGTTATGGGGCTGATAGTTTTGCGCTTGGAACTGGTGAATCAATTTCTACCACGGCAGATGTTTCAATTGTAGATGTTTTTGTTGATAAAAATTCAAAACTTGGAACCCTGCTGAAGGCTAGACCTGTAGATATTTTTGGTGGTTACGAGAACGGTTATACCCAGAATGGAGCATACTGGGACTTTGGTAATAAACCAAATGTAATGCCAGCAGAAAATCTTTACCATTTCAAGGGAGGGTATGTTGGTGGCTCTGTAGGTTGGAAAGGACTTTACGAATTTAACGCTTCACCAATGTACAAAGCATTTGGGCTAGAGAAACTAGCAATCGGAAAAACTTATGAGTACGCGGCTTCTGGGTTCACAACACAGCCCAATGTAATAGGTCGTGTTGCATATAATTTATTAGATATTTTCCATGACTAATATTGTTGGGGCCAAATAGTGCCCCAAATTTTTTGGGTTTTTTTGATGATATATGAAATTAGTTTACTTGACTTGTCTTGGCCTTTAGTGATTGTGCCAAGTGCGTTTTTATTTTTGTTTTCTAAATATATTTGGTCCCATGACCTGCTTGTTAAGAAGCAGAAGGTAAAATATTTAGCTATAGCTTCCTTTGTACTAGGGACTTTTCCATTGTGTGTGTTTGTATATCACTTGACGGTAAATATTATGAATTTGACTGGGAGTTATTCTAGTGCTGAAGGAAGCTACCAATCTATAAGTGATGATGGGCGTATTGCAACTTTAAATATTACAGGCCATAGGTTTAAATTTCATTTATACAGTACTAGTTGTTTATCTTATAAGCCAAAATTGACGAAAGGAGATTACATCAAGGTTAAGTATTTAGGTGAAAAAAATGATGTGTGTATTTTAGAAATACAGAAGATCTAACCTAAACCTTTTAGCCGATGCGTTTGGCAATGCGTTGGGGAACTCGATTGTTGCTGGAATGCAGAGCAAGCAAACTCAAGCTAATACCAACAAAGCAGCACAACTTGGTAACGTAGTATTTGAACGAGAAATTTCATTAGGTAAATCTGAAAATGAAGCTAAATTTGCAGCAGCGCAAGCGATTGCTCAATCAAAGGGTGGTGCTGTTTCATTAAATAAAATTACCGATGATGGTTCATTACCAAGTCACGGTTCAAGTAACCCTGATACAACGTCTGGATTTTATTTATCAAATGGTACTGAGCGAGGCTTCTTCGATTACAGTGCGTCAATGAATGATGTATCGGAGTTCTTAGTTGGTAGCCCAGTTAACGAACTCGCACATGGTTATGCTAAAAATCGATTGGATGCCAAAGTTAGGCGTGACCAAGCATTTGATGCTGGAGTAGTGAGCGGTATCCACAATTACAATGCTGGTAGAGCACAGCGCATAGCTAATATGTCCGGTTTTAGTGCTGACTATATGACTGCAGAGCAGTGGCAAGGCATCGCAAGTAATCAGTATTCTAAATGGAATAGAGAACTGAAAAATGATGTTTTAGACATTGTGGCTGCTCCTCTAATGTTAACAGGCTTCGGGTATGCTGGAATGAGGTTAATGGGTGCGGGTGCTTTAAAGCTATCACAAGGCGCATTTAGCTTGATACACGGTTCAACTAGACTAGCCGCTACTAGAACAATGCTTTACGGCGGCGCCCAAATTGGTGCCGGAGACTTCCTTATTGATCGAGGAATTAATTTTGCTCAGAAGTCGTTAACAGGTAGCAACAATGTTATCAATGATATGCATAGAGTTGGAAAACAGATTTACCACGAAGCTAAGCGAAATGGCGGGTTAACAATAGCTTCAGGTATCGCTGTATCGGGTGATGTAGGTACTAGATGGGCGCTAACGCCAATTGGCTTATGGGGATCACTAGATTTCAATAATATGAGTTTTAATGGTGGGTTCTATGGAAGTGGAGAAATAGGCTCAAAACTAGGCTTACCATCTCCGTCTTGGAGTATTGGTTCAGAAACAACAATATTTACCACTTCTGATTATCACAATGCATTAAGTGGTAAATATACATTACAAGGTGCGTCCTATAATGTAAGCGGTAAAACTTATGAACTCGCACAAATACAAGCCGCTCAAGGAAACATAAATGGATATCAATTTACAAAAGAACTTTATGGTGCTTCCGTATATAGCCCTAAAGTGAACCCTTCAGGTTTTGCTCACTTTGGCTATGGTGACTATGTCACATTTGGAGGTATAGGGAATAAACTATGGCGCTAAATAAGATGGGTAAGTCTTTATTAATATGTACTATGCTAGTCGGCGGGTCATTCTTTTTGATTATAAAATCAATGCCAGACACTGCAATCGGAGTGATCAGTACTTGGAATATTAACACAGAATATGAAGTTCTGGATCAGAGGTTTGTTAATGTACCTTATACAGGGAGGTTAGGCCAATTTTATGATTGCCTTACAAAATATCGCCATATATCAAAACGTAGTATATCAAAACCTATTGCTGAAGATAATGGCAGGCTCGTGATTAAAGTTGCAAACGTTGCCAAATTAACTATGGCCGTTAATAGCAAAGAGGCATATTCGATTCAACTCGTAGAACAAAATATAGATGGAAAAGCTGAAGATTACTCAAATAATTATGCAATAAACTGTGATGTAGGTTTGTTGAATAAGTAGGATTGAACATAGTTTTAAAACACATCGGCTAGATATTTAAGCTAGCCGATGCGTTTGGCAATGCATTGGGGAACTCGATTGTGAGTGGTTTAAGTAAGTCTCCAAAATCCAATAATAAGCCTAGCGATTCAGAATTTATTCAAGATGTTGAAAACTTAACAGAACGAAGCGATTCACTTCTCGATGACATTGATAATATGCTTGGTTATAACCGAGATGGTATCTACGATGCAGAGGGGAACTTTATACCTTCGGATGAGCTGTATGTGTCAAATGACCCTATTGATGATTTCATGAAATATGGAACCGAAGGCAAAGAAGCGTACGAAGCTCGTAAGCTGGCTGAAGCGAATGAAAAAAGAGGTTTTTGGGATGCTATTCATCATAATGATAGGCCAGCGTCAGTTGAGACTGAGTTTGGATTTTCACTGTGGGGTAAATTACCATACTTTGGAAAATTCGATATCGGCTTTGCAGCATCATTCGCATTTGACAATAAAGGCAACGTAGCATTTCAGCATCTAGCTAAGGAATATGGTGGTGGTTTAGGTGGCTCTGATTGGTCAGGAGGCCTGAATTTCAGTGTATTAGATGGTGAAGGACTACATGCGAGAGATATAGTTTACGGTGAAATGATTACAGGTGGGCCTAGTATAGACTTAATCTCTTTTAACAAAGCTCGCTTGTTAGGAAAGCAGCTACCAGATGTAGGATTAGCATTTGATTATGAGATAGGCGCTGCACTTACAAATAAAGGCCCAGTTGGGGTTAGAGGGTTTGAGTTTGGTCTAGATATAACTCACGGCGGTAATAAATTGGGTACTGATATAACCTATCAGAACAGCCCTATAAGGCCGTATGAAAGCAATTGGGGAGTTGTTGGTCAATTGCTTTGGGCCTCTCAAAATGTTGGAATTAAGGTGATTAATAATTCTATATATAAGGGAATGGATGTAACCTTAGAGCATTTAGCAAAGCCTCGAGAGTCAGAAATTTCACTTCCAAATTTGAAAAATAATTAATAAATAGGAGTAATGGGAGTTGTAGATGAGTGCAACTCCCTTTTCAAAATGATTTACGAGTTTTCAAAGATTTTCGAATTTTTATACATATCATTTCAAATAATGATCGCCTTGGTATTCATGGGTGTTTTTACATATATACCCCTTAAATTTTTTTCTGGAAAATATAAGTTTTTTTATTACTGCCGTTGGGTTATTTTAGTTTTGCACTATATGAATTGAAGAAAGGTATAGTTCAAGTTAACGCCTATCAGAATATGGTTGAAAATAATAGAGTAAGTACTATAAAAGGTCGCTTGATTGCGACTTATCAGCAAGATAACCACAACTATTATAAGCCTCCTACAAACGCTGTTGCTTTAGCTGAAATACTCGAATTTGAAAGATTTAAGCTTGAGAGTATTGGACCTATAAATCATATTGCTGAGTTTGGCTGCTTTAATGGTTCACTTAAAAGTGAGTTAGAGCCTCACATAGGTGAAGAGCTTGAAATTGTCTATGTAGATAAGCTGTACGAAAATGCAACATTGCCGACGTTATGTATTTTAAAAATTGAAATAAAATAATGAATTGGCTAGGAACCTAAACAAGCCGATGCATTTGGCAATGCATTGGGCAATGCATTGGGGAATGGGATTGTTAGTGGTTTAAGCAGTGCACCAAAATCAGCAAATACCGCTACGACAAGTCCAAAACGCTCTGGTCAAACGCAACCTGTTGGCACGACGAGTGGAACACCTGCTTCACAAGGCGCAGTGGATATTAACCCTGAAAATGCCCTTGAAAGATGGAATCGACTAGAAGCGGCAGGTGGCCTTGATAGCTTATCTGATGATGCGTATTACAGCTTAGCAACCGCCGCAAACTCAATTGAGAATGCGACACGCCCAATTACATCGTTTGATAGATTCAATCGTTTGGTTAATCACTCAAATATGATTAGGCAGCAGTTAAACAGTGATTTAGCAACGAAAGCACAAAGCGTGCAACGTACTCAATCACTTATAGCCAACAATCAAGCTTGGATCGATAGAAATACCACGTCAATGGGTAGAGTGCCGCAAGCCTTTGACCTTGAAAGCTCACTAATAGGTTCCATTGATTGGCAGGATATGAGTCAGCCTTTAACACCGGGGCCTTGGCGTGATGGGTATGTAATGCCTCTTTCAAATGAAACTAAGCCACAAGTTCAAAGTGAATTTGGCAAGTTAATTAATGATACCTCTAGTAGATTAAATGCGGCAGGTCTTGGGGTTTACTCGTTGGAGGCAATGGCTAAGAAAGGATGGGGATCAACTTTGGGTAAGGGCCAAACATTAACAGGCGGAATCGTGGGCAGTTATTTCGATAGAATTTATGATCCAAGCAAGTCAACCGTAGTGTTTGATTATTCTATAGACACTCAGAAAACGGCTCCATTGGTAAATGATTTTGGCCAAGGGCTCGGCTTGCTCTCTTTAGGCTTGTCTGGTGGGGGAGCTTATTACTCATATGCAACTGATGCTGATGGCTGGGATTTTGGAGATGGGTTTAGAGAGCTTGGTAAAGTCGGAGTGGATTTAGCTGCCGCCGCACCAAGCTTGCTCTCCAAGGGAAGCTATTTAACACGATTCAATCCTGTTGGAGCTGTTTATACGGCTGCTGATTTAGCTGTGCAGCTAACTCCTGATTATACCATTCAGTATGGTCAATATGCAGGAGAAACGCGATCTGGTTGGACTAAGTTGATGTACAGTCATGCGGATCAACAACAGAGAGTTATGGATATTAGTCCTGAGCTGCATTATGAACTTTATATCCGTAAGCAACCATAAATTTTAAGGAAATGAGTAAGGAGCCAAGACGCTCCTTATCCCAACTATATGAAACTATTTACGTATTACTATTACTTTATAAAAAAGAATGTGGAAGTCAATGCTCCTGAGGTTAATGCATATTTTTCGGCTTTGAAGACTATTAGCTTTCCAATTTCGATGGTTTTGATGGCTAGTGTATTCCAACTGGTCTTGGCTGCTGACCTTTTGGATACAATTATCGCGAATTGGCCATATGATTACGGAAGGGTGCATAGTAAAAACTTTACCACTCCGACAGCAATACTCTTTGTTGTAAGTTATATCACTACTCGCATAATTCTAAAGTGGTACTTTATCAACGATAAACTGCAACAAGAGCTAGATGAATACTATAAAAAAGAAGACCTTTCCTTTAAAGTGCACAGGGTTCTTCCTGATTCATTGACATTCTTTTTAATATTCTTTTCATTTTTTATAGGCTTTGGCGTGTGGGTTGGGGTCGCAATATGCGCCTTCTTGCTTTTAGGTTTAGAGTTATGGATTCGTAGTAGATTTCAATAAACGTTTAACATGGACAAAAAAAGTACAGGCATAAAATTAAATGCAATAAAAGGACAGGCATAAAATTAAAAGGAACAGCCAAGCAAATTAGGTTAGCTACTTAAGCTAGCCGATGCGTTTGGCAATGCTTTGGGGAATTCGATAGTTAGTGGTTTAGCGAGTAAATCAACAAGAGGTAATAATACTCAAGCCAAAGCCTATGGGGTCGTCAACTGCAAGGTAATGTTTTAGATATTGTTGCAGCACCTTTAGTTCTTTTAGGTGGTGGATATGTAGGGAGGAGATTGATCGGTAGAATAATATGAGACAGACAAAAATTACCCAATTCAATGTGGATTATGGGTGTTACTGTTAGTTCACCACCATTAGTTCAGCTGTTAGTTGCATCATTTCAATGGAGATTCACTGGTAGATAGGTATATAAGTGGTAAAATAATGGGCACATATAAGTTTCTTGAATTTGCGGAAGGGCTACTACCATAGACTTTCTTAATTAGTAATAGAATCGTAAAAATCTTTATTTTTGAGGTTATTTACGTTTAGTTTATTTAGAAGCGTTGTACAAAAAACATCAACTGTCGGTAGGGTAGGTAAACTATGGATACAAAACAGACCTCATGGGTTGATTGGTATAAAGAAAATTTACTTCGAGGATGCTGTTTGGAGGAAATGGTTCAACTAATGTGCTCTGGCGGAGTCCCTTTGGCTGACGTGAAAAATATCATGGGAAAAAATTACCCGATCAGCCTAGATTTTAATAACCTAACCAATCCAAGACTAATTAATAACTCCAGCGCACTTAAAGTTAATACTAAAAAAGCGCAGATGTATATTATAGATAATTTTATGAGCAGTCATGAATGTAATGTAGTTATGTCTCTCATGGATACGGCATTGGTTCCGTCCACGGTCACGGTTTCCAATGGAGACGATGCATTTAGAACAAGCAAAACATGTTATTTAAATAACCAAAGCCACCCAATAGTTGCTGAATTAGATCTACGGATTGCACAAGTATTAGGGTTTGCAAGCTTTAATTCCGAAGCTATTCAAGTGGAATAAACTAGACACCCACTCTAATTTTTGCAGTTTGGCGAACTAAGTACTAGGCTTTCATAAGTGTGAAAACAAGCAGGGGGGTCTTATGGCAATCGCAAGAAAGCGTCAAGTAAGTTTGGTTGATACAAAGTACTACCACTGTATATCACGCTGTGTTCGGCGTGCTTTTTTGTGCGGTGAAGACCATTTTACTGGTCAATCTTACGAGCACCGCAGAGGATGGGTTGAAGACAAACTGCTAGAGTTAGCCAAGATATTTTGTATTGACGTTTGTGCTTATGCTGTTAAGAGTAACCAGCAAAATGTTGGAACATTTTACAACAGCGCAGCTGGTCCGGAGGGCGGAAGGCAGGATGCCTGAAGTACACCCATTTAGTCCTGTATATTGATGATAAAAAAGCGAATCGGCTGAATGACAAAGCAATTGTTATTCGCTGGCATAAACTTTGTAAAGGCACTGTACTCACGCAAAAACACATACAAGGTGAAGAGCTAAGTAAAGCTGAACTTATCTTTTTTAATCAAACGGTAAAGGAATATCGAGAGCGTCTATCAAGTATTAGTTGGTTTATGCGATTATTAAATGAAAGCATAGCCCGCAGAGCAAATAAAGAAGATAACTGCACTGGTAGGTTTTATTCGCTGCCATCCATAGCGCTCACCCTTCGGGCTGCCAAGGCATTCAAATTTATTCCCTATAAATTTGTGGGAGGGACGATTTAGCTCACAAGCATTATTGGATGAAGCTGCATTGTCGGCCTGCATGGCGTATGTAGATTTAAACCCCATCAGAGCCAAAATTGCAAATACATCAGAAGAATCTGACCATACCAGCGCTCAACTACGCTTAACATGCGCAAAAGAAGGCAAGCAACCGAAAAAATTGCTCCGCTTTGCAGGCATGCCACGTCAAATCATGCTAAAAGGGCTACCGTTTGAGCTTAAATCGTACCTTGAACTTGTTGAGTTAACAGGGCGTTGTATACGATAGGACAAACGAGGGTATATTGAAAGTACACACTTACCCTTACTCGAAAGAGTCAATATTTCCTCTGAAAACTGGTTAAAACTCGCTACACAATTTACACGCGTATTTCACGGCGCAGTAGGCAGGCCGACCTCACAAGCAAGTTATTGTGAAAACTTAAGCAGAAAACGGCGAGCTAATATAAGTAATTGTGAAAAGCTATTAGCATAAACCTAAAATTACTCAGTAGAAAAGTTAAAACTGCATCATGCAGTCATTTTCATGCGTGTAATTTAGGTTTAAGAGTGATGATTGCTGATTTACTGGATGAAATAAAATTAACGTAGTCGTAAAGCATAAATAATTGACCTAAAAAGTAAATCTAATAATATAGCTTTGCTTGTTAAATTAGAGTGGGTGTCAGTTTCAGTTTATTTTTGTGCTTGAGACAAGCTATTGGTACCAGCTGTCAGCGTTTAGCGAGCGGCGGGCTAAGGGGGGCTTAAAACCTTACCCCTAACCCCTAACCCCTAAAACCTAAACCCGACGCGGGGTGAACCCGCTGCTACGGATATAAAAACCTTGCGATATTAACCATAAGGTTTTTAAATACCTCGAACCTCGAACCTCGAACCTCGAACCTCGAACCTCGAACCTCGAACCTCGAACCTCGAACCTCGAACCTATCTATATAATATTTTTTCCCTGCTCAGGATCGCGTGATTCATCGGCTTGTTCGCGAATATCATCAGTATCACTGCTTACATCATCAATGCTGTGTTCATGCTCTGTGGTTTTATGTTTTTGAGTATGTGGTTTCTCTTTAGTTTTTTCTGTTGTCTCTGTTTTAGCTTCGCTTGCTGTGGGGTAAATGTCTTCACCTTGGCTATTGAGCAATACACGTTCTCTGGCATCGTCAGGCATACTTATATTATGTTGCGTAAAACTGTTAATTAACTCTCGCATTAGCTGTGAGGCTACTTTAACAATGCTGTATTGTTCGCCGTTGACCCAAAAGTAAACAGTAAAATTGATAGTGGCGGAGCCTAATTTATCAACCAATACTTGGGGAGGTGGATCGCTAAGCACAGAGTTTTGATTTTTTATAACGCTAATAGCAAGACTTTGTGCGCCGCGAATGTCATTATCGTAGCCAATACCGATTGTGAAATGACCGCGCATCTTTGGATTAGCGGTTAAGTTTTTAATGGTATTTTTATACACAGTCGCATTGGGTATTTGAATATGATTGCCATCGTAGTCAACTAAAGTGGTTGCCCGTGCAGTTACTTTTTTAACAATACCTATTCTGCCATCCACTTCTATTACATCATCAATTTTAAATGGACGTTGTACACTCAAAAGTAAACTGGCAATAAAGTTCTCAGCAATATCCCGAAAGGCAAATCCTAAAATAAGGCCTATTAACCCAGTGCCACTCATAATAGCGACCGCGAATTCAGTCAAGCCAGCCAAACGTAAGAAAAGGTAAAACCCGAGTAAAATAATTAAGGTACTAATACCACGCCTAGCAACTAGGTGTACTAATTTACTGTTGGTCATGTAAGTAACGGGCTTTATTAACAAGCGTGATAATGGGGTGGCGATTAAATAACTAATCACCAAAATAATAATCCCTAGAAACAAAGTGGGCAGTAATTGCACGAATGAGTGTAGTAATTGCACGCTTTGCTCTTTTAAAAAGTCCCATGAAACCGAGTTTGGCTGAACGGTGTCGATTGCGGGAATAGATGCGTTATTAGCGAGTGTTGCAATTAAAGCGCTGAGCATAGGAGCCATCCGTGTTAGGTTGAGTTAATTAGGGTCTGTGTAAAACAATAGCAGCAAGTCTAGGGTCTGTTGAACCTTTGCGGATTAATATTTGTTCAAACTAGGGGCAATTTAATCGCGGCGCGAGGTTTGTAACCTAGTGGGCTAAGTAAAAACCGAGCAACAAAGAGTTAATTGCCCCTAGGCAGAACCCTTCGGGCAGCGCCTGTTTGGCATTAATGCGGCGTTATCGCCTATTTATGGGGAATAACCACACCACATAGGCGATGCCTTGCCTTAATACCAAACAGGCTGCTGCAAATTTAACCTTGAAAGGTCAACAGACCCTAATACCAAGGAATATTTATTTGGCAAACATCTTGCAATCAATTAGGAAAAGGGAGTTAACTATGAGTGACTTTAAGCGTGGCCAAAGAGCCAAGCAGCCTAACCATATTCCTCTGCGTGGCTGGTGGGATATTGCAAAGCGAATTATAAAACAAATGAGCCGTGATAATTTATCCTTGGTGGCTGCAGGCGTGGCCTTTTATGCACTTCTTGCTATTTTTCCTGCCATTGCGGCGCTGGTGTCTGTGTATGCTTATTTTGCTTCACCGAATGATATTAGTGCGTATTTAAGTCAATTTATGGCGTTATTGCCGCAAAGTACCCAAGATATTATTTTGTCTCAGGTTTCAAGTCTTGCGCAAAAGTCTCAAACTAGTTTAAGTCTTAGCGCGCTGGGCACTTTACTGCTCACTATTTGGAGTAGCTCTAAGGGCAGCCAAGCTTTGATCACCGCGTGTAATATTAGTTATCAAGAATACGAAAAGCGTTCATTTTTTAAGGCGCAGCTTGTACGTTTACTATTTTCAGTGGGCGCGATTGTAGTGGCGGTTATAGCATTGGTGATTATCGGTATATTACCGCTAGCACTTAACCTATTAGGAATAAAAGAGAGTATTGATTTTTTAATCATGCTTATCTCATGGCCATTACTGGCACTGACCTTTAATTTTGCGTTATTAATTTTATATCGTTACGCGCCTCACAGAAAAGCAGCTAAGTGGCGCTGGGTTACCGTAGGCTCGTTCACTGCCACAGTATTATGGATTGTGGCATCTTTTGGCTTTTCTTTTTATGTATCTCATTTTGCCAGTTACAACGAAACATATGGCTCTTTAGGTGGGGTGGTTATTATGCTTATGTGGCTATTTATTAGCGCTTATATCATTATTTTAGGAGCTACAATTAATGCAGCGTTAGAGCAGCAAACAGCGCAAGACAGCACGGTAGGCCCAGATAAAAAAGAGGGCAGCGAGGTGCTTATGTTGCAGACCACCTCGATATTAAATAACCTGAACTCTGGATAATAAATCTATCTCAAGCAGCTATTAACGCGTAAGCTCGCCTTGTTTTCATTTAAAATCTCTGGCTATACCCGATTACCATCTTTTATATATTTAACTAAGCGTCAATTGCCGTTAGCTGAGCCATGCTTGGCATTTGTGCATGGATTATTTGCTATTTATATTTGTTTAGTTAATTAAATAAATATTATAATGCAAATGGTTATCATTTTTAGTTTTGTTACTGTGCTTGGTTAGATGGTAGCAGTATAACGTTTCAGGTTTGGGCGAAGTGTAATTTGGTTTCTCTATGGTGGGACTAAGCTGCATTGATAAGGCAAATAATAATGAATAAAAAACACACTTTTACAGCAACTAAGCGACGCCATATTCTGGCTTGTTTGCTTGCGTTAATTACGGCTGTGGTGATGATTCCTGGCATGACTACCTACTTACCTTTTGCTATGGAAGAGCAGATATTAATACCGATAATGCTTTTTCCTTTTATTTGGACTGCGTTATTTTGTCCCGTCCTGAAATAGGTTGACGGTTTTAATGAAAGACTTGGTGCGAAAGCGCCAGGTCTTTTTTATGCACTTGATTTGGTGTTTTCATATTCAAACTTAAGTGCGGTCGCATTTCATTGTATATAAATATCGATTCTTCAACGAGCTCTTTTAACTCTGCCATATTACGACATTTATACAGTAGAAACTCTTGTTTTAATATCCCGTTAATACGCTCAGCTAATGCGTTTTGATAACAGTCATATCCATCGGTCATAGATGGCCTAATTCCCTCCTTTAATAGCATACCTTGATATACTTCAGAGCAATATTGTAAACCTCTATCTGAATGATGAATAGCATCACGTTTATACACCCGCTGCTTAATCGTCATCTCTAACGCTTTGACTACATCAGTTGCCTTCATTTCATCACTGAGCTCATAACCCATTATTTTTCGACTATAAGCATCAGTGACTAACGACAGGTAATGCACGCCTTGCGATGACTTTACGTATGTAATGTCACTAACGAAGACTTCCTCGGCCGCAGTAGGTTTGTATTCTTTTAGTAAATTGGGATGCTTGTGCATCCAATGATTACTATTTGTTGTTTTAGTGTAATTTTTCTTTGGTTTTACAAGCAAGTCATGCTCTCTCAAATAGTCAAAAAAACAATCTCGGCCTAGTTTAATGTCACGCTCTTGCAGCTCTGGCTTTATCATCAGATAAAGTTTCTTCCCACCAATACGAGGCATGAATTGCCGCCAATACATCACTAACTCTTTGACTGGCTTCAACGCTTTATTCCGAGAATCTATTCTGCGCATAGCTTGATAGTAACCTTGTCGCGTTATGCCATATGCACGGCATAAAGGAGTAAGCTTTACTTGCTGGTTTTCTTTTGCGCGCGTGATAGCTCGGATATGTACTTTTTTCGCAAACCCGCTCCATATTCTTCATCCATAATATTAATCATTTCATCTTTGATTAAATCCTTTAGGCGTAACTCCTCTACCTCGCGCTCTAAACGTTTAATTTTTTGTGCTGGGGTTTCTTTTGATTTAGGCATGTTGGCTATATAAGTTGGTTTAGACCAATCTAATTTACCATGTTTTCGCAGCCATACCAGAACGGTGCTACGACCTTGAATACCGTAATGACTTTGCGCCTGTTTATATGTGAAGTCGCCTTTTTCTACTTGCTCAACAATGGATAATTTAAAGCCTAATGTATAATCTCGTTGAGTACGCTTAACGTCTTTAGTTTTAGTGGTTTTCATAAAATAAGTCCTAAATGTGTAAACACATTTCAGGACAAGACATTTATATACGCTTACATGGCTAAAAGCGCATGGCAGCCTTTTATTGTTATGTTAGTTATTTTGTTAAGCCATGCAGGGCTTAGTTTTATGGCTTTACAAGGAGGACAGGGATGAGATCTATTTCACTAAAAAAGCTATTTTTACTGCATAGTTGGGTTGGTATTGTAACAGGTATTTTGCTCTTTATTGTTTGCTTTACCGGTGCGTTAGCTGTACTTAGCCGCCCAGAACTAAAAATTTGGGCCAACCCAGAGTTACATCAATTGGATACAGTGCCAAGTGAAAAGGTGATGACGTTAATTAACCATTATCACCAACAAGTACCAAAAGAGTTTGGTAAAAATATCCATGTGTATCTACCAACTGGGCATAATACGCATTTATTGACGATTTTATTTGAATCTCACGATGGCGATGAAAATTATGACGAAGAGGCTGCTTATGCTTACCAATTTGACCCTCGTAATTTTAATTTGGTAAACCAATATTATGGTGCTGCAGATTATTTTTATGAGCACCGTAAAACTGATGCGCCATCGTTTATTGGGCATTTTCATGCTGACTTACATTTAGGCAGACCAATAGGGCTTATTCTTACTGGCTTTTTAGGTTTAACTTTATTGGTGTCTGTTGTGACGGGCTTATTTATTCACCGCCAAATAATAAAAGAGCTATTTACATTTAGACGTAAAAAAGATCTTGATGTGGTAGTGAACGATGCACATAAAGTGATGGGTATTTGGGGAAGCGTTTTTCATGCCATTATCGGCTTTACAGGAGCTTTTTTAGGTCTTGCAACCGTTATACTACTTCCCGCCGCCGCTTTTGTGAGTTTTGGTGGAGATCAAGATAAGTTGGTGGAAAAATTTACCGCTATGCCTGAAACCATTGTTTCTAATAATTACCAAGCAACAGCTATAGATACTATTTTGCTTGATGCCCAAACACGTTACCCAAAAGCGAAAGTTATTGATTTAACTGTTATGGCGCATAATGATACGAATGCTCAAGTTTACTTACGTCTTATTGGCGGCGATGCAGTTGCATCACAATTACTGCAATACAGCGGAGATGGTAAGTTTAGTAAATCAATGAGTAGCTTTGGTGACATTCCTGGCCCTGCTATTAAAGTACTTGAATTATTATTCCCGCTACACTTTGGTAATTTTGCGGGCGTTTTTGTAAAGTTAGTGTGGGCACTCCTTGGTTTAACTACTGCATTATTACCACTTTCTGGAATTATGATGTGGTTAACCAAGCGCACAAGGGGTAGCAATCCGACTCTTTCTGAAGTGGCTTATCAACGATGGAATAGGGTTATTATCGGTAGCTGTGGAGGCTTAGTATTGGCTACTGCCATATTATTCCCTTTGCAAGTATTACTTAATAACTTCATCCCAGTACAATTGCACAATGGCTACTTCAGACCTTTATTTTTTCTTTCGTGGCTAGTTTGGTGTTTATTTGCAGTGTTACCGATTAATTATTATCGTTATTTGCAAGTCACACTGCTTATAACTGGTGGTGCGTGCATGTCTGTGTTGCCTTTAAACATGTTACTGTCGTCAAGCCATGCTTTTAGTTCAAATAACACGCTAGTTACTGTTGTTGATGTTAGTTTTTTATTTATTGGTGGCTTAATAATCTATGTGAGTCAGCGGATCATGGCTAAGCGACAAATACTAATAAAGCCAACAACACAAGAGGTGACTATATGACAGTTATTTATCTAATACTTGGATGTGGATTGTTAGTTGTAAGTAGCTTATTACTAAGATTGATGCGCCCAGCAAGCACTTGGCTAAGTCTCGTTGTGTTTATTGGCGCACTTATCTGTTTTATAGCTGAGTATGGAAGTATTGCAGGTTCTTTTATTAGTATTGCTTCGGCTTTATTAATAAATTTAATGGTTGCTTTTGTATTCGGTAAATCTATTTCAGTGCGCTAAATTATAGCATTAACATTCTGAAATAAGGGGCAGTTTAGTACTCGCGCTATAATTGAGCGAGCGTATTAACTGCCTTTAGTCTAAATTAATCACTTGGTCTGTTTTTATCAGCTGCATAAACGAGGTTTTGTGCAACGGCTTTGAAAATAAATAGCCTTGGCCATAATCACAACCAGCTTCAAGTAATAAATCCATTTGTAATTTTGTTTCTATGCCTTCGGCAATTACTTTTAAACCAAGCTGATGGGCCATCATAATAATTGCTTCACATAAGGCCAGCTCCTGGCTGTCTTTTTGAATATTATCAACAAAGCGTTTATCAATTTTTAGGTAGTCGGTATCCATTTCTTGTAGGTAAGCAAGCGATGAGTAACCCGTACCAAAATCATCGAGTGCTAATTGCATCCCTGATTTAACCAAGGCTTTTAAGCGGCTTTGGGTCAGCTCTTCAGGATTAACCATCAAGCCTTCAGTAATTTCTGCCACAATGCTCGATGCAGGTAAGTTTGCTGTCTCAAGCATGCCATACCAATCGTCTATACCACTGTCTGTGGTTGCGAGCTGCACCGGCGATACGTTAATACTAATTTGAAATTCATCTTGAATGTGTTTTTTAATATCATTAAGTGTTTGTAGTGCTTCAGCAAATACAAATTGACCAAGCGCATTTATTTGTCTGGTTTCTTCAGCTAATGGAATAAAGTCAGCGGGGCTGATCAGCCCTTTTTCTGGGTGTTGCCATCGAATAAGCCCCTCAGCTTTATGAACGTGTAAATCATCAAGGGACACAATAGGCTGATAATACAACTCAAATTGCTCTAACTCTATGGCTGAGCGAAGTTCTTTGAGCAACTGCATTCTTGCATTTGCATCTTCACGCATATCATGTGAGAAAAATTCAAAGTCATTCCGGCCGCTATTTTTTGCCTTATACATAGCTTGATCCGCGGCTTTAAGCAGTTGCTCTGGGTTTTGGCCATCATCTGGCGCGCAGGCAATACCAATGCTGGCGCTGATATACACTTTTTCTTCTTCAATAAAAATAGTGGACGCAAGGCTAAGTAACAGTGATTTTGCTATTTTTTTGATATTATCGCTACCGCGTAAGTCACTAAACACAATAACAAATTCATCGCCACCAATACGCGCTACAAAGTCAGCTTCTTTTGCTGTTTGCACAATTCGCTCAGATACCAACTTAAGTAATCTATCACCATAATGATGGCCTAACGTATCATTAATATCTTTAAAGTGATCAATATCTAACAGCATAATAACCAGTTTTTGATCGTCGTAATTAACGCTCGTAAATCGTTTATTTAACCGCTCTTTTAGTTCTAGTCGATTAGGTAAGTCGGTTAAATGATCAAAATGAGCTTGTCGCCAAATTAGCTCGTCTGCTTGTTTTTTCTCGGTTAGATCGGTAAAAATAGCAATACGACTAGTTGGGGCTTTATTTTTATCGTAAATAGTATCTATGGTTAACCATTCAACATACAGCTCGCCATTTTTACGACGATTGGTTATTTCACCCTGCCAGCGGCCAGTTTTATTTATTGATTGCCACATGTAATCATAAAACTCTTTATCGTGTTTACCCGATGATAAAATACCCACCGTTTTATTGAGTACTTCTTTTCGAGAATACAAGGTCGTTTTACAAAAAGCAGGGTTCACATCATAAATAACGCCATTTTCATCTGTGATTGCCATGCCTTCACTGCTGTTGTTGTAAACTAATGACGCTAAATGCAAAGATTCTTGATTTTGCTTTCGTTGCGTGATGTTACTAATAACAATTATAAACTCATCCGCTTTTTTCATTGGGCTGATTTTCGCTTCATAAAACTGATTGTCTTGTTTATCTTCAAGCTCAATAGTGACTGGAGCGCTCAGGGTTGTTAAGTATCCTTCAATTTGTTTTAAATTGGCAATAGAGAATAAACACGATAGCTTTTTAGGCGGTGTTGAATGGCTGTAATTTAACGATTTAATAAGGCCACCGGTATCAAGTATATTGCCGTTGGCATCTACACGTAAAAAAGCATCGGGTAGCGCATTAAGCAAGCTATTAAGCTCGTCATGTTTATGTTTAAGGCATGCTTCAGCTGTTAAGCGAGTTTCGGCCATATATTTAAAACGATGATATAGTCTATTTAGCTCAGGACTATTAGGCTGCTCGTCGTCATGAGGCATATTACCGGCTGCTAAGCGGTTTACGGCCTGCGTTAAACTTTTAATCGGGTTTAAGATGCTTTTATTAACTAATCGTCTAGCCAATACGGCTAAAAGTAAAATGGTAATTAAAAATCCCAAAACCATTTTTACAAAGTTAATATCTATTTGTTCAAGTGTTTCATCTATTGGTTGAGTAATATAAATAGAGAGCTTATTGTCATTACCATCACGATAGAGTGTTGTTTGATGGAACACTCTACGGATACCATCTTTACCTTTAAAAATGACACCAGCTTTCAAATTATGCGCTAAATCGAACTTTTCCAATTTGTTGCCTAGTCTATCGGCTGAAAAAGGGTAGTTAGCTAAAATACTACCGTTAGAGTCAGTAATGACAGCTCTAATTTCTGTCGATAAATTTAAAGTATTAAGTGCCGAGCTCCACCAGTCCAGAGCGATTACAGTCACAATAACGCCTTCAATATCATTGCTTTCATTTAAAATAGGGTAAGCAAAGTTAATACTTTGAGCTTTGAGGCTGCGATCGTGTTGGAAATGGCCAATACTAAACTCTTTACTGGCGAGCGCGTTTTTAAAATAGGGGCGGTCGCTAATATTAATGTTGGTGTCGCTAATATTAGAGGTGCAAATTAAATCGCCGTATTTATTTACTATACCAATATTCGCGATATTGCCATTGAGCGCCTTAACATCTAGAACATACGAAGGACAGGTAGAGGGTAAAGACTCAATGTCTTTCTGCTTTTTTGCTAAAAATTCAGTCACATGCTTTATATCATCAATCATGTTCTGCTGCTTGATAATTAGATGCTCAGTGATGGAGCGTACTTTTTTTCATGCTCTTCAATAGCCGCGTCACGACTAAACCACAAGGTTACTAAAATGACAGCAGCAACAGGTATGCAAATCAGCATAAGAAGGCGGTAGAGTTGATGTTTTAGTGATGAAGTAAAAATAGTCGTATCCAAATTAGTACAAAGCAGAGTGACGCTAAATAATCCTACTATAAATAACCATTAAAGTACTAAGGTTATATCTAAGATTTTGAAATAAGATGGTGTTGCATATGATTGAAATATATTAATTTACGTATTAAAAACATGATGAAATAATAATTTAATCTCTTATATATTTACATAACAAATAAGGGCCTGTTTAACCGCGGCGCGAGGTTTGTAACCTAATGGGCAGTCGATAACTGCTCCTGCGTTATTCTACAGGCTTACATCTATGTAAGAATAAGTAAAAACCGAGCAAAGCTTCCGCGTCCCGCTCAAGGCCCTTACCTACATTTATGTAGGAAACAAAGAGTAAATCGACCCTAGGCAAAAAATGAAAAATAAACAAAGTTCTGGCTGCTCATAGTACCTAATATGGGTATTATGTCAACATGCGTCTTATTCTAGGTTTGATGGTAAATATTTAGCGCCATTTTTAATAATTGGTGAGCTTAAGTCTGATGATAAAAGTGAGTAGAGCGGTGGTTTTCCTCCTCATCTCATTGCGGTATCGAAACTTTCATTCATATTTTAAAAGTGTAATTTGAGCATGAAGATTAAATGGGAAACAAAGAAGTGACTTGCTCGGGAGACGTGTAATGGATAAATACCGGTAGCGGTGTTATGCACAGTGAAACGCTACTTGCTGATGCTGAAAAAGGCTTACATGGCTTTCAGATTTGGCTCAATATGCCAAGCACTAACAAAATGCATGAGCCGCAATACCAGAATATCACAGAGCAACCAGTACCGAGTTTTACTAATCAACAAGGAGTTAGCCTAGAGCGATGGTTGAAGCATTTCATTTTAGTGCAAAGCGAAATCTTTGAGCCAAGGTGTAAAATTAGCATAGGGCTCAATAAACATCGGGAGTGCTTATATTAGTAGGTGAACCGTTTAATCAGCCAATTGCACAAATAGACCCGTTTGTGATGATCACTGACGCTGAAATATGCTAAGCGGTTAGCGATTGTAAAAACATTTTTTTGGTTCACTGTCGTGATGTATTAATGCAGGAGTGACTTTTAAGCGAGTAGTTTTAACAACCAACTGTATTTTTTTACTATGTTGGTGTCTCCTTTTGCCGACTCCACTACCACGCCTGCACTAAAGGCACTAACGAGCCCCACTTTTGTTGCGGCAAAGCGTTTGGCTCGATATTTTATTGCTGTAAGGTGCTGACGCTTTAGCTCAGATTGTATCGCCACTTCTTTGTGGAGCTGTTGCACGCGAGCATTCGGTGAGTTGATCAAGTAATTGATTAACATAATTGTGTATGCCTTATAATTTAAGCAGCTGCTTTAGGCTATTTAGCGTTTTAGTAAAGCCAATTTTTTTGCTTAGATAAACTGCGTTTCGCCACAGCCAAATTAAGCATAAAATTTGTAGGCTGATCACTACAGTAATGCTCAGCCAAATCGAGCTAAATAAATCAAAAGTAGCAAAGCCTACAATACTTAAAAGTCCCACCCACAATAACACCAAGCCACTGGCAAAACATCCTAATAAAATAGTGATCAGTGCTAAGGATCTTAGCGATAGCTTCCACTCTGCTATTGCCAGCTGATGTGTCAACTTTCCTTGTTGATGATAATCATCCTTGAGCTGCGCTGCATAGTCAGCAAGCTTAGCAACATGATCTTGCCAGTCATCCGCATTTGTTGCTGATGACTGCGAATCCGTCGCTTGTGATTCGCTTGGTGTTAAATCTGGCTTTTGCATTGGTATTACTTACGACGAAATAGCGCAGTAACTAACATGCCAGCAGCAAATGCCAGACCAGCCGTTGCTAGTGGATTTTCAGATGCGAGTTGACGAGTCTTAGAGGTACATTCTTCTAATTTCTCGCGAGCTGCTAACTGTTTTTCGTTAAGTGTTTCTGCTGAGCTGCTTGCTCCTTTACGAACACCATTTTCAGCTACCGCCGCTTTACTCGATAATGCATCTACTGCGTCATGCGCAGCTGATGTTGCTTTATCGGTTAATGGGGCTTCAATCTCTTGTTTTGTATCAATAGGTGTTTTGCTCTTAGTTGCCGTAGCCATAATCAATCCTTAATAGTTTCTTAAAAGTAATTATTCAGGTGCAATGATTAAACCAGTTGTTAAGTTATTGTTTTGTATTTTATTTTAATTTTAACGCTGACTTTTACGTGTTTATTGCTGTAACTATTGCGACTATGGTTTGTAATTTTTACAAACAAAAAATTGTAATTATTCACTGAGCAAACAAACGCTGCCAAGTAATAAAAAACCGATGAAAAATTTTTTTATCGGCTGATCAGATTTTTTATCAAACAATTCAATCGCTTTAATCTGAGCCTTATTTTTTCTGGCTTCGCGGGGCGCTAAAGCTGGGTGAGTTACTTGACAAAAAGGCTTGTCAAGCCCTAAACTGGAGCACTGTGGTAAAAAGTGGTGTTTAGTGGATCAAACTGGATCGGGTTAATCAAAAAGTTGATTAAAATAATTTTACAATAGGCTTTTTATGTTTCGTGGCGCAAGTTCACTGAGTTTGGATGATAAAGGACGTTTTGCGGTACCAACAAAGTACCGAGACACGCTATTGTCTGAAGATCAGGGAACGGTTATTTGCACAGTTGCACTCAATGAGCCTTGCCTTTGGTTATACCCGCTTGCTGAATGGTTAGAAATTGAAAGCCGTTTAGCAAAAATATCTAATATGAATCCCAGAGCGCGACGGATGCAACGTATGTTGTTAGGTAATGCGACAGAGTATCAGCTTGATAAAAACGGTCGAATTTTGCTGGCGCCTTCTTTGCGCTCACATGCAGAACTTGGCAAAAAAATTATGCTGGTGGGCTTAATGAATAAATTTGAGATTTGGGATGAGGCGCGTTGGCACGAACAAATGCGACAAGACACTGAGCTTGAAAGGCTTGGCGAATTTGAACCCAATGACGATTTAGATAACTTTACCCTCTAGCAGCAAAACAAAAAGGCAAAAAATAGCTAATGACAGCGCAATTTGAACACGTATCCGTATTAATGGACGAAACCATAGATGCACTTGCAATTAAGCCAGACGGCATTTACATGGATGGCACCTTTGGACGTGGCGGACACTCAGGGCAAATATTAGCGCGCTTGGGCGACGCTGGTCGCTTGCAGGCTATTGATCAGGATCCACAAGCGATAAAGTCAGCAGAAAAGTTTGCCGACGATTCACGTTTTTCAATTGCTCATTCACGATTCTCGAAACTATACGAAGTTGCTGAGCAAAACGATCTTATTGGTAAAGTTGATGGCATTTTACTTGATATTGGTGTGTCGTCACCGCAGTTAGATGACGCCGCTCGTGGCTTTAGTTTTATGAAAGACGGCCCGCTTGATATGCGAATGGATCCAAGCACAGGCCGCAGCGCTGCGCAGTGGTTAGCTGAGGCGGAACTAGATGACATTACCCATGTGATCAAAAAGCTAGGTGAAGAAAAATTTGGTAAGCGCATTGCACACAAGATATTGGAAGTGCGTGAACATACGCCAATCACTACCACTAAACAGCTCGCAGATTTAGTTGATGAAGCTGTACCTGTTAAAGACAAGTTTAAACATCCTGCAACGCGCACGTTTCAGGCAATTCGTATTTATATCAATAGCGAGTTAGAGGAAATTCAAACCGCACTACAAGCGGCGATTAAAGTTCTTAAGCCAGGTGGTCGCTTAGTTGTTATTTCCTTCCACTCTTTAGAAGATCGCATTGTAAAACAATTTATTAAAAAACAGAGTAAGGGAGAAGCGATACCCAGAGGTCTGCCTTTAACCGACGCACAAATAAATAAAAATCTGACGTTAAAAGCAGTGGGTAAAGCTATTAAACCAAGTGCTGATGAAGTGGCGCGCAATCCACGCTCTCGCAGCTCAGTACTAAGGATTGCACAGAGGTTGGGATGAGTAAAAAAGCGAGTTATCGCCAACCCAATCTATTTATTGAAATAATTAAAGGCCTAGGTGCAAACAAGATCACCTTGGCCTTGTTGGTTGTGATATTCGCATCAAGTTTGAGCGTAGTACAGGTAACCCACTTATCTCGTGCTCAATTAATTGAGCAGGATTCGTTACTGCAAGAGCGTGATGAACTGGATTTAGAGTGGCGTTATTTTTTAGTGGAAGAAGAGTTTTATTCACAACATGCACGCATTGAAGAAGTGGCAACGTCACAATTAGAAATGAAGCGGCCAACCAGCCAAGATGAGCAGGTAATCATATTACAATGAGAACGCGAGGCAAAAAACCAGTCAACAACCTAATCGCATGGCGCTTTATTTTAGTGTGCGTGGTGATTTTTTTAGTGTTTGTGACTTTGGTATCGCGTGCTGCGTATTTGCAAGTAATTGAACCCGATAAGGCCCGATCCGAAAGTGACAAGCGTACAGTACGTGTTGAAAAATTACATGTGCAACGCGGCATGATCTTCGATCGTAACGGTAAAGAGTTAGCAGTTAGTGTACCTGTAGTCAGTGTGTATGCCGATCCTAAAGCGTTGCATAAATCACTTGTCAGTAAAGTACTTAGGCAAGCCCGTAAAAATGGTGAAGATCAGCAAACATTGCGTGAAAATGTCGCTGAGTTAAATAAGCGTACCGCCCTGTATTATAAAAACGATTTGCGCTGGCGTGAACTTGCCGATGTACTGCGTATTGAACCGAGCAAAATTAATACCCGACTACTCAATGATCCTACTCGTCGCTTTGTTTATTTAAAACGCCAAGTTACTCCGGCTGTTGCTAATTATATTGGCGATTTACGCCTACCAGGTATTCATTTATTAGATGAGTCAAAACGCTATTACCCTGCCGGTGAGGTCAGTGCGCATATCATTGGTTTTACTAATATCGATGGCAAAGGCATTGAAGGCATAGAAAAGCTTTACGAAAATGCACTCACAGGTGAAGAAGGCCGACGTACGATTCGAAAAGATGCCCAAGGACGTGAAGTTGAAGTGCTTGATGAGCGCGAGCGAGTGGAGCCTGAGAGTATTCAACTGAGTATTGATCAACGTATTCAGGCGATTGCCTACAAAGCGGTTAAATCAGCGGTATTAACTTACAAGGCCACTTCAGGCTCAGCCATGGTGGTTGATGTTAAAACTGGTGAAGTTTTGGCTATGGTAAATAGTCCTTCATTTAATCCTAACAATTTAAGCGGTGCGGCTCCTCATAAGCGTCGTAACCGTGCAATTACCGATTTGTTTGAACCCGGCTCAACCGTTAAGCCTCTAGCCATTTTAGCTGGATTAGACTACGGCACAATCCAACCGGATGACAAAGTTGATACCTACCCAGGCTGGATGCGTTTAGGGGGCAGCTTAGTACAAGATACCCGTAATCATGGTGAAATGACGCTGCGCGAAATTTTAAAATACTCCAGTAATATGGGCGTAACAAAAATAAGCCAAACCGTACCCAAAGACTATTTTGTCGGTCTTTACCAAAAGGTGGGTTTTGGCAGTGATAGTGGTACCGGCATGGTCGGGGAAAGTAGTGGTTTATTTTACCCTAACCGTCGTTGGTCAGATCACGAAATTGCCGCACTTTCGTTTGGTTACAATATTGCCGTGAGTACCGCGCAAATGGCTCGTTTTTACGCCATGTTAGGCGCGGGTGGGGTGAACCGCCCTCTCACTGTACTAAAGCAAGACTCTATACCTGAAGGTGAACGTGTTTTTCAACAACAAGATGTTGAAGCCGTGGTTCATATGATGGAAAGCGTATTTGAAGACGGTGGTACCGCGCGTCGCATTAAAGTTGATGGCTACCGTGCAGCGGGCAAAACAGGTACTTCTAAAAAGGCCGCTGCAGGTGGTTATGGTGACGAATATGTGGGTTACTTTGCGGGTATTGCCCCAGCAAGTAATCCGCGATTAGCCGTTGTGGTATTAATCAACGAGCCCGGTGGAGATGTTTATTACGGTGGCGCAACGGCAGGTCCGGCGTTTGCAGAAATAATCTCTAATTCATTAAGAATTTTAAACGTTGCCCCAGATAAAGACTCGGCGGCATACGTGAAGGGCAAAGATGATGGTGCGTGATTTACACACAATTTTAAAATATTTAGAAATAGATGCAGCACGTTTAATGGTAAACGAGTTGCGTTTAGACAGCCGCGATGTAAAACCTGGTGATGTGTTTGTGGCAATAAAAGGTCATCAGCTTGATGGCGGGCAGTTTATTGATAAAGCAATTGAAAATGGTGCCAGTGCAATTATTGCCGACAGACTGTGTGAGTTTGAAAGTGATTTTGAGCCGCTTTATTTGGTTTCAGAATTAAATAAAAAATTGCCTGTATTAGCGAGTAAATTTTACCAGCAACCGAGCCTAGAATTAGATTTAGTTGGCGTAACAGGAACAAATGGTAAGTCGACTACTACCGCAATGATTGCCCATTTAGCACAGTTTTGTCATACCCAAGCCGCAATCATAGGCACGCTCGGTTATGGCTATCCAGATAATTTAACACCGCTGCAAAATACCACGCCCTCAAGTGTGGATTTACAGCATATTTTAAGTGACTTAAAAGAGCAGCAACACCGCTTAGTAGCGATGGAAGTATCATCGCATGGGTTGGTACAGCACCGTGTTGATCAGTGTCATTTTAAAGCGGCGGTTTTTACTAACTTATCTCGCGATCACTTAGATTATCATGGTGATATGGATAGTTACGGTGATGCCAAATTGATGCTGTTTCGTGATTTTGATGCCGCCAATGTCATTCTTAATCAAGATGACGGACAAGCAGAGCAATGGATTGAAAAATATAGCTTTAATAAACTAATTTGTTATGGCCGTAAAAACTTAGCTCCTAAAAACGCTCAGTTTGTGTATTTTTCTGATGTTAGCTATTCGGCAACCGGTATTTCGGCGCAATTAACTACAAGTTGGGGTGACACTGCCATAAAGTCACCGTTATATGGTGAATTTAATCTGTATAATTTGACCGCTGCTTTAGCCACATTATTAGCACTGGGTTATCCATTGGCGCAATTAGTAGCAGGGTGTGAATATTTACAACCTGTTGCAGGCAGAATGCAAGCATTTACAGCGCCAAGTATGCCTACTTGTGTGGTTGATTATGCACATACACCGGATGCATTGGCTTTAGCGTTACAAGCGCTGCAGCAACATGTACCAGGTGGTGTAAGTTGTGTATTTGGTTGCGGCGGCGACAGAGATAAAGGTAAACGTGTATTAATGGCACAGGCCGCTGAGCAGTTTGCAGACAAAGTGATCATTACCAGTGATAACCCGCGCTCTGAAGATCCTAATGAAATTATTAATGATGTAGCTGCAGGATTAACACACCCACAAAACGCTCATTTAGAGGCCGACCGGGGTGCTGCAATACGATTTGCTATAGATAACGCAAAAGCCGGTGAGGTTATTTTAATTGCCGGTAAAGGGCATGAAGACTATCAAATTATAGGCGACAAACGCATTGATTTTTGCGACCGCCAATTTGTACAACAACAATTAAAACAAGCAGTAAGAGGGTCTCAAGCATGATCCCAATGGATTTTGATTGGCTAGCTAATGTGCTAGCAACCGATTATCAAGGTGATAATCGTCAAGTAATAAATATAAACACCGATACCCGTACGTTGTGTGATGGTGAAGTGTTTTTGGCACTTAAAGGCCCCAATTTTGATGGCCATAAGTTTATTGAGCAAGCAAAACAAAAAGGTGCAATTGGAGTCATTGTCGATCACGCTGTAGAGACCGACATTGCTCAATTTGTAGTTGCCGATACCCGTATTGCATTAGGCACAATTGGTACAGCGGTGATGGCGCAAGTTGCACCTAAAACTATCGCTATTACTGGCAGTGTAGGTAAAACCACAGTTAAAGAAATGTGTGCCGCTATTTTATCAAGTAAAGGGGATGTTTTAGCGACTAAAGGCAACTTCAATAATGATATTGGCGTGCCTCTTACCTTATTGAGATTAGAGCCACAGCACCGTTATGCGGTTATTGAGCTCGGTGCAAACCATATTGGTGAAATTGCCTACACTACCGCCATGACCAAACCGGATGTTGCCGTGGTATGTAATGTTGCGGCGGCACATTTAGAAGGTTTTGGTAGCTTACAAGGTGTGGCACAAGCCAAAGGCGAAATTTACGACGGTTTAAAAGACGATGGCATTGCCATTGTTAATTGCGATAGCGAGTTTAGTCAGTATTGGCTTGATAAGTTAGCAACGCGCAATATTAAATGTTTTTCTAGCAGTGAAAAGCTGGATATTTGGGCAGAAGACATCAGCCTGGATGCACAAGCTCGCGCAAGCTTTACGTTATGTACCAAACAACACAGAGTACCAGTTACGTTAGCATTGCCAGGCAAGCATAATATTAGCAACGCGCTTATTGCTGCGGCATTAACCAGTGAGTTTGACGTGTCACTTGAAGAAATTGCCAGCGCCCTAGCGACCATGGGTGAAGTTAAAGGACGGGTTAACCTGATTGAAGCCAGTGAGTCACTCACCATTATTGATGATACCTATAATGCCAACGTTAAGTCGGTAAAAGCGGCGATTGATTTACTTAGCGATATTCAAGGTCATCGTATTTTGGCTCTCGGTGATATGGGAGAGCTTGGTGAAGATGCTCGTAAGTATCATCAAGAAGTGGGCGAATATGCATTAGCGCAAGGTATTGATGAGCTATTTACACTTGGTGTATTAAGTAAGTCAGCTAGTGATGTATTTGAGCTGCCTAATCGTCACTTTTCAAATCGTGAGCAAATGCTGCAGCAAATTCAAAGCAGTATCAGCAAAGTTGATAAAAAAATTACCCTTGTCGTGAAAGGATCACGCAGTTCTCGCATGGAGCTTTTAGTAACCGATTTAGTTAATGGCCAGCAACAAGCCATCAATGGAGTATCATAATGTTAGTTTGGCTGGCTGAGTATTTAACTCAATATTATAGTGGCTTTAATGTTTTTTCGTATTTAACTCTACGTGCCATTTTAGGTATTTTGACCGCGTTAATTATGTCGCTTTATTTGGGGCCAAAGTTAATTCGTGGTTTACAGCGCATGCAAATTGGGCAAACAGTACGTGATGATGGTCCGCAATCACACTTGTCTAAATCGGGTACACCGACTATGGGTGGCTTACTTATTTTAGCGGCAATATTCACCAGCACTTTATTGTGGGCTGATTTGTCTAATAAATACGTCTGGGCCACTTTATTTGTGATTGGCTCATTGGGGATTGTTGGCTTTATTGATGATTACCGTAAGGTGATCCGTAAAGATCCTAAAGGGCTGATTGCTAAGTGGAAGTATTTTTGGCAATCGGTAATTGCACTAGTTGTAGCTACTGCACTTTATATGACCAGTACCCAAGCGACAGAGACATCTCTTGTTGTGCCATTTTTTAAAGATGTACTGCCACAACTAGGCCTGTTTTATATTGTAATTACTTATTTTGCATTAGTGGGAACCTCAAACGCGGTTAATTTAACCGATGGACTAGATGGCTTAGCGATTGTGCCAACAATTTTAGTGGCTGCAGCGCTGGCTATTATTGCTTATTTAACTGGTAATATTAACTTTTCAGCTTATTTACACATTCCGCATTTGCCACTTGCCAGTGAATTGGTAGTGGTGTGTACCGCTATTGTGGGTGCTGGGTTAGGCTTTTTATGGTTTAACACCTATCCAGCACAAGTATTTATGGGCGATGTAGGCTCGTTAGCGCTTGGTGGTGCATTAGGTATTATTGCCGTGCTGGTTCGCCAAGAGCTATTACTTATTATTATGGGGGGCGTGTTTGTAATGGAGGCGCTGTCGGTAATTTTACAAGTTGGCTCTTATAAATTACGCGGCCAACGTATTTTTAGAATGGCGCCTATTCACCATCACTACGAACTTAAAGGATGGCCAGAGCCACGCGTCATTGTGCGCTTTTGGATAATTTCTATTGTGCTGGTACTTGCTGGCCTTGCGACATTAAAGATCCGATAAATGCAGTATTTAAACGAGATAAAAAATAAACAAATAACAGTGCTCGGACTCGGTGTAACCGGTCTGGGCATTGTGCGTTTTTTATTATCTCAAGGCATACAGCCCAATGTAGTCGATAGCCGAGAGAATCCCCCGGCGTTGATTGGCTCAAGCAACATGCCGCTAATCTAAATACTCACTTTGGTGATTTAAATAATGCGGTGCTCAGTGCTTGCGATATGATCATTATTAGCCCTGGGCTAAGTTTAAAAACTCCTGCTGTTGCACAGGCATTGAATGCCGGTGTAGAAGTAATTGGTGATGTTGAGTTATTTGCACGCATTAACACTAAACCAGTTATTGCGGTAACAGGATCAAATGGTAAATCAACGGTAGTAACCCTTGCTTACGAAGTATTAAAAACCGCGGGGTATAAAGTAGCACTGGGCGGCAATATTGGCACAGCTGTACTGGATTTACTTGACGGTGACTTTGATGTGTTTGTACTGGAGCTGTCGAGCTTTCAGCTTGATACCACTGACAGCTTAAAAGCCAGCAGTGCAACCGTGCTTAATATTTCAGAAGATCATCTTGATCGCTATGATAGCTATCAAGCTTATATAGATTCAAAATTAAGTATTTATAACGGCGCTGAACTTTTAGTGGTTAATGCTGACGATAGACAAACACACCCAGTGAGTTGCACGTTAGCACCACAAGTTAGCTTTGGAGAAGCACAAGGCGATTACCACTTAGCACAGCATAATAACGAAGCGTACTTTATGGTAAAGGGCGAAGCTTATTTACCAGTAAGTACCTTAGCTGTTGTTGGTAAGCATAACTATTTAAACACGCTGGCAGTAATGGCGTTACTCAGCCCGTTTGAAATAACTAAAGCGCATTATAAAACTGCATTAGCTCAATTTAACGGCTTAGCGCATCGTTGCCAATTTGTGGGTGAGTTTAATAGCGTTAAATATTTTAATGACTCTAAAGCCACCAATATAGGCGCAACAATAGCGGCCATTGATAGTTTAGCGGGTGAACAACAAAATTTAGTGGTTATTGCTGGTGGTGATGCCAAAGGTGCTGATTTAGAGGCACTTAAACCTTATGTTGAGCAACACGTTAAAGCCTTCATTTGCTTTGGTAAAGATGCAAAAGAGTTAGTGGCATTAACTGCTAAAGGTCATTTAACCACTAACATGTCTGAAGCTGTCGCCCTTGCTAAACAATTAAGTACGTCAGGCGACACTGTTTTATTAGCCCCAGCGTGCGCCAGTATAGATATGTACAACAACTATATGCAGCGCGGCGATGATTTTGTGCACTGTGTATTGCAGGAGCTGTCATGATAGCTTTTGCGGATATTAAAGAGGCATTTACCCCTAAACCTTCGGCGCAGCTTTATGATGTGCCGCTACTTTATTGCATGCTAATGCTAATAGGGGTGGGCTTTGTGATGGTAACTAGTGCTTCAATGCCGACGGCCGATAGGCTGTTTGGCAATATTTATCATTTTACTATCCGCCACGGTATTTTTTTAGGGCTCTCGTTTTGTTTATTTTGCATAAGTACTCAAGTACCTATGTCGTGGTGGAAAAAGCTAATCCCTACTTATTATTACTCGGCTTAGTGTTGTTATTGGTGGTGCTTATTGTCGGTCGTGAAGTCAATGGGTCGACCCGTTGGATACCTATCGGACCATTTAATATTCAAGCTTCAGAGCTCGCTAAGTTATTCTTTTTTAGTTATATCGCTGGCTATTTAGTCCGTAAGCGCAGTGAAGTACAAGAAAACATTAAAGGCTTTGCTAAACCCATAGCGGTATTTGCCGTTTATGCAGCGCTTATTTTAATGCAGCCAGATTTAGGAACCGTGGTGGTGATGTTTGTTACTACAGTTGGTTTATTGTTTTTAGCTGGTGCTAAGCTTTGGCAATTTTTTGCACTTATTTTAACCGGTATTGCGCTAGTGGTTGGGTTGATTGTGTTTGAGCCCTATCGTATGGCGCGTGTGGTGGGTTTTTTAGAGCCTTGGGATGACCCTTTTGGTAAAGGTTATCAATTAGTGCAATCACTGATGGCTTATAGCCAAGGTGATTGGTTTGGCCAAGGCTTAGGCAATAGCGTACAAAAATTACAATATTTACCGGAAGCACACACCGATTTTATTTTTGCCGTGATTGCTGAAGAACTTGGTTTTATGGGCGTATTGAGTATTTTAATGGTATTAGGGACATTAGTATTTAGAGCGCTACTAATTGGCCAAAATGCGCTTAAAAACGGTAAAGAATATGAAGGCTATTTAGCTTTAGCTATCGGTATTTGGTTTGCATTTCAAACTATGGTTAATGTAGGCGCCAGTGCCGGTATATTACCAACCAAAGGACTAACCCTACCGTTTATTTCCTATGGTGGCTCAAGTTTATTAATGATGACCATAGCCACTGGTATTTTATTACGGGTAGATTTTGAAACGAAGATGGCAACTAAACAGGCCACGTCGGGGGAGCTAAACGATGAGTAAAAAAATAGTCGTTGTAGCAGGGGGCACAGGTGGACATATTTTCCCGGGGATTGCGGTTGCTGATTATCTCAAACAGCAAGGTTGGCAAGTTAGCTGGATAGGCACTCCTGATAGAATGGAAGCCAGTGTCGTGCCCAAGCACAACATAGAAATTGATTTTATTGATGTAAAAGGCGTGCGAGGTAATGGTTTAAAACGCCTCATTAAAGCGCCATTCATGGTTATTAATGCAATATTGCAGGCGCGTAAAGTATTAAAACAACAACGCCCTAACGTGGTTTTAGCTATGGGCGGCTACGTGACAGGCCCTACGGGTATTGCGGCAAAAAGTCTCGGTATCCCTTTGGTAATTCATGAGCAAAACGCCGTAGCTGGTATGAGCAATAAATGGCTAGCGAAATTTGCGAATCGCGTATTAGCCGCATTTCCAAGTGCTTTTGCCAGTGGTAAAGCAGAGTTGGTGGGTAACCCTGTGCGTCAGAGTGTAGTTGATATACCTAAGCGGGAAGTATCAAGTCCAATCAATATGCTTGTAGTGGGTGGCTCACTAGGTGCGCAAGTACTCAACCAAACGCTGCCAGAAGCATTTAAGCGCTTAAATGATACTTGTGCCATTAATGTTTGGCACCAAACCGGTAAAGGCCATTTTGCCAGTGTAAGCGAAAGTTACCAGCAGCAACAAATGGGCGATGAGCAAGTAACTGTTGCTGAATTTATTGATGATATGGATACCGCTTATGGCTGGGCCGATATTGTGATTTGTCGCGCTGGAGCGCTAACGGTGAGTGAAATTGCTGCAGCAGGTAAAATGGCGGTATTTGTACCGTTTCCTCACGCGGTTGATGACCACCAAACAGCAAATGCACAGTATTTAGTAATGGCAGAAGGGGCATTATTAATGCCACAAGGGCAATTTAATCAGCGCAGTATTGTTGAACTTTTAAGTCCCTATTTAGCTGAACCTTTATTAATAACTAAAATGGCTGCTAAAGCAAAGCAGCAGGCTATTTTAGATGCCACAGCCAGCGTCGCTATGCACTGTGAGCAAGTAACAAATAAGAGAATATAAGTGAAACAGACATTAGCAAAAGAAAAATATACACGCCCTGCGATGCGTCGCATTGAAACTATTCACTTTGTAGGAATAGGTGGTGCAGGTATGGGCGGTATTGCAGAGGTATTGGCTTTTGAAGGTTACCGTATTACCGGCTCGGATATAGCGCACAGCGCCATGACCGAGCGTTTAATTCAAGCGGGCGCTGAAGTATTTATTGGCCATCATGAAAATAATGTAAAAGATGCTAATGTGGTTGTGGTTTCAAGTGCAATTGATAAAACAAACCCTGAAATTCAAGCCGCGCAAGCTGCGCGTATTCCGGTAGTTCGCCGTGCAGAAATGTTAGCTGAGCTGATGCGTTTTCGTCATGGTATTGCCATTGCTGGCACCCATGGTAAAACCACAACAACCAGTTTAATTGCCAGCATTTATGCGCAAGCAGGGCTCGATCCAACCTTTATTATTGGCGGTTTATTAAATAGTGCTGGCAGCAATGCTAAAGTAGGCAAAAGCGACTTTTTAATCGCTGAGGCGGATGAAAGCGATGCTTCATTTTTGCATTTACAGCCAATGCTATCAGTGATCACTAATATTGAAGAAGATCACATGGAAACTTACGGCGGCAGCCTAGAAAAAATGAAAGATACTTATGTTGAGTTCATTCATAACCTGCCGTTTTACGGGCTAGCTGTAGTGTGTATAGATTCAGACGTTGCCGCAGAATTAATACCTCGCTTTGGTCGTCCGGTGATCACTTATGGTGAATCGCAAGATGCTGACTATCGAATGAGTGAGTTTAGCCAAACAGCCAATACATGCCAATTTACTGTTACTAATAAACAAGGCGAGAGTTTAACCGCCAAGTTAAATATGCCAGGTAAGCACAATGCCCTAAATGCAACCGCAGCGATTGCGGTGGCAAAAGATCAAAACATAGCTAATCATGCAATTTTAGCGGCATTAGATACTTTTGAAGGCATTGGCCGTCGTTTTCAGCATTATGGTGAATTTGAAAACGAATGCGGTAATGTGATGTTAGTAGATGACTATGGTCATCACCCATCAGAAGTGGCAGCTACCATCACCGCAGCGCGAGAAGGCTGGCCTGATAAGCGTTTAGTGATGGTTTATCAGCCGCATCGCTATACCCGTACTCGCGATTTATACGAAGATTTTGTGAAAGTACTCGCCGAGGTTGATCAGTTGCTATTGCTTGATGTTTACAGTGCAGGCGAAGAGCCGATTGTTGGTGCTGATAGTAAGAGTTTATGCCGCAGCTTACGCCAGCGTGGCAAAGAGCCACTGCATGTAGCTTCAAGCTCAGAGCTTGCGGGTGTACTTGCTAACTGCCTACAAAATAATGACTTAGTACTTACGCAAGGCGCAGGTAACATAGGTCAGCTAGTTAAAAGTTTAGCAGCAACAAACATGTCGATAGAAAAATTAAAGCAAGGTGAAGTATGACACAGGTAAGTTCCCAATTTGGTAAAGTAGCGGTACTGCTAGGTGGAAACTCAGCAGAGCGCGACGTGTCATTAAAATCTGGTCAAGCGGTACTCAGTGCTCTTTTAGCAAGTGGCATTGACGCGATTGCGTTTGACCCACAAATTCGTTCATTGTGGGAATTAAAAGACTTAAACGTTGATCGCGTTTTTATTGCGCTGCATGGCCGAGGTGGTGAAGATGGCACAGTACAAGGTGCTTTAGAGTTTATGAACTTGCCTTACACCGGCAGTAATGTACTGGGTTCAGCATTGGCAATGGATAAAATTCGTTGTAAGCACTTGTTTAAATCGGCAGGCTTAAGTACAGCACCTTATGCGGTAGTTGATGCTAAAAAAGGCTTTGATGCTAAAGCGATTATCGATGAGTTTAAAAAAGTGATGGTAAAACCATCGCACGAAGGCTCTAGTATTGGTATGGCGCAAGCAAGCTCTGCAGAAGAGCTTGAAGATGCGCTCACTAATGCATTTAAGTTCGACAGCCAAGTATTGGTAGAGCAATGGATCACGGGGCGTGAATTTACAATTACGGTACTCGGTGATGAAGTACAACCTGTGATTGAAATGAGCACCCCAAATGGGTTTTATGACTACCAAGCTAAATATCAGTCAAGTACGACGCAATACCATTGCCCAGCAGATTTATCACAACCGGATACTCAAAAACTACAAGCGATGGCACTCGATGCGTTTGATTTAGTGGGTGCCAGTGGCTGGGGTCGCGTCGATGCAATGCAAGATCAGCAAGGCCAATTTTACTTATTAGAAGTGAATACCGTGCCAGGCATGACAGAAAAATCACTGGTGCCAATGGCAGCAAAAGCCAATGGGGCAAGTTTTGAGCAATTAGTTGTTCGCATTTTGGAGCAAACCCTTTAATATGCATCCCTTTTTAGAGAAAGCGCAGCAACTAAAACAGCAACTTAACTGGTCGCTGATTTTTGGAGTGAGCTTTTTTCTAGCTGTGGTGATTGGGTTAATTGAAATAACCAATGGGGTTTCCCATTGGTTAGTTGCAAATAAAGATGCGCAAATTAAGCATCTAACGGTGTTGGGGAGTCCCAAATACACCGATGAAAAAGCAATAACTACCGCGATAAAAAAAGCGGATTTAAGTAGCTTTTTTGAGTTAAACGTAAAGCATGTTCAGCATTTAGTGCAAGAACTACCTTGGGTGGCAACGGTATCGGTAAGAAAGCAATGGCCTGATACTATCCAAGTTTACGTGGTAGAGCATCAAGCGGTCGCTCACTGGAACAGTGATTTATTGATTAATCAAAGCGGCGATGCGTTTGAGGCTAAAAGTGATAAATTAAGTGCCACATTACCCCAGTTATATGGGCCAGAAGGCAGTGAAAAAGAAGCATGGGTAGCGTTTAAACAGTTTGATGAAATGCTTAAAGTAAATGCACTAACGCTCACTAGCCTTGCGCTATCTGAGCGGTTTTCGTGGCAACTTTGGTTAGATAATGGCGTGCGTTTAAATTTAGGGCGCAAGGATAAAGCCAAGCGTGTACAGCGTTTTATAGACGTTTATTCACGCATAGAACAACGTGCTGATGCACAGATAGATGCAATTGATTTACGCTACGATACCGGCCTTGCAGTGAGCTATAAGCCACTGCAAGAACAGCAATTATAATAAAGAGTAAGGCATGACTAAGTCAGCAGAAAGAAACCTAGTGATTGGATTGGACGTAGGCACTTCGAAAGTAGTGGCCACGGTAGGTGAAATCACCACAGATAACAAGCTCAGCATTGTTGGCGTGGGGAGCCAAGTATCTCATGGAATGGATAAAGGCGGCGTTAACGATTTAAATTTAGTGTCTGAGTCTATTCGCCGCGCAATTGATGAAGCCGAATTGATGGCTGATTGTCGTATTAGCTCGGTTTATTTGGGTATTTCTGGCAAACATATTCAATGTCAGAACGAAAGTGGTGTTGTAGCTATTAACAACACCGAAGTAACTGACGAAGACATTGAAAATGTAATCCATATAGCTCGCTCAGTGCCAATTTCAGCTGAACGCAAAATGTTGCATGCTTTGCCACAAGAGTACAGCATTGACATGCAAGAGGGGATTAAAAACCCACTTGGCATGAGTGGTGTGCGTATGGAAGCACGTGCGCATATTATTACCTGCTCCAACGATATGGCTAAAAATATAGAAAAATGTGTTGAACGTTGTGGGCTTGAAGTTGACCAACTTATATTCACTGCGCTTGCCTCGTGTTACTCCGTACTGACGGACGATGAAAAAGAGCTAGGTGTCGCGGTGCTAGATATCGGTGGTGGTACTATGGATATCACTATTTATATTAATGGTGCGCTGCGTCATTCCGCGGTTATTCCTGTGGCGGGCAACCAAGTAACCGGTGATATTGCAAAAATATTTCGCACACCTATATCACATGCAGAGTCACTCAAAGTACAATATGCCTGTGCAAGTAGCCAAATGGCGAGCAGCGAAGACACGATTGAAGTGCCAAGCGTAGGTGGGCGACCAGCAAGACTGATGTCTAGGCATACGTTATCTGAAGTGGTTGAGCCACGTTTTAGAGAATTATTTGAACTGGCGATGGAAGAAATTCGTCGCTCAGGATTAGAAGACCAAATTGCAGCAGGTCTCGTCATTACTGGCGGAACTGCTAAAATGACTGGCGCAATGGAAGTGGCTGAAGATATTTTTCAGATGCCAGTAAGAATAGGTAAACCAATTGGTGTAGTAGGTTTAACTGATTATGTTGATGATCCATCGTACGCAACCGCTGTAGGTTTGTTACAATACGGGCGTACTATGCAGTCGATGAATGCACAAAAGTCGAAAGCGGATGATAATAATAATTGGTGGAATCGCATCACAAAATGGTTTCAAGGCGAGTTTTAGTACTCAAGTCGGAGAGTAAATATGTTTGATATAATGGAACAACACAGCGAAGAAGCTGTAATAAAAGTAATCGGTGTAGGCGGTGGCGGCGGTAACGCAGTTGAGCACATGGTAAAACAACAAATAGAAGGCGTTCGTTTTATCGCAGCCAATACGGATGCGCAAGCATTACGTAATTCAGCCGCTGATGTAACTGTACAATTAGGCACGCAAATAACCTCTGGGTTAGGTGCGGGTGCCAACCCAGAAGTAGGTCGTGAGTCGGCCGAAGAAGACGCCGAAACCATTCGTGCTAGCCTTGAAGGTGCCGATATGGTGTTTATTGCGGCAGGCATGGGTGGCGGTACAGGTACCGGTGCTGCGCCAGTCGTGGCTAAAATTGCTAAAGAGCTAGGCATTTTAACTGTTGCAGTGGTAACGCGTCCGTTTGATTTTGAAGGTAAAAAGCGTGCCGCTGCTGCAGAGCAAGGTATTAGCGAATTATCTGAAATTGTGGACTCGTTAATCACTATTCCAAATAACAAGCTATTAAAAGTATTGGGTAAAGGAACAACTTTACTGGATGCATTTGCTAAAGCAAATGACGTATTGTTTGGTGCGGTACAAGGTATTGCTGAGTTAATTACTCGCTCGGGTCTAATTAACGTGGATTTCGCCGACGTACGTACTGTTATGTCTGCAATGGGTACGGCGATGATGGGTACAGCATCTGCATCGGGTCCTGATCGTGCACAAGAAGCAGCAGAAGCTGCTATTTCAAGCCCGCTTCTAGAAGACGTAGATTTAACCGGTGCTAAAGGCATCTTGGTTAACATTACTGCGGGTATGGATATCGCGATTGAAGAATTCGAAATTGTGGGTAATCACGTTAAGGCGCTAGCGTCTGAAAACGCAACGGTTGTTGTTGGTGCGGTAATTGACCCTGAAATGACGGATGAGCTACGTGTAACTGTAGTTGCAACTGGCTTAGGTGGTGATCGTCGTCCACAGTTTGGTATTGTAGATAACGGTTTCAAAAAAGCGTCAGGCTCTGATGTAACTAGCTCAAGCACACAAACAAGTAGCAGCATGTATGTACCTAGCTTTGCAAGCCAAGGCACAAGCACGACTGAAGAGCCTACAACGACATCGCAAACTGAATCAAAAGAGCAAAGCGCATCGACTAGCTCTTCAAGTTCAGCAACGAATACGTCGTCAAGCAGTGCTAAGAAAACAGATAAGTCTGAGGGTGGCGATTATTTCGACATTCCCGCCTTTTTACGTAAACAAGCAGACTAATTAAAAAACAGTACTTTTGTGCGAAATATGAACGAATATTGTAGTTATACCGTATTTATGTTACAATCCGCCGTCTAACTGTAATATATACTTAAAGTGAGCGAACCTATGATTAAACAGCGTACGATTGCACAAGTAGTCAAAGCCATAGGAATTGGACTTCATAAAGGTGAGAAGGTCACAATAACTCTCCGACCTGCGAGCGCAAATACTGGGATTGTATTTCGTCGTGTCGACCTTGATCCGGTTGTTGATTTTGAAACAACACCTGAAGCCGTTGGTGATACGCAATTGTGTACCTGTTTAATAAACAAAGATGGTGTTCGCTTATCAACTACAGAGCATTTAATTGCGGCTGTTGCGGCAATGGGTATCGACAATCTAATTGTTGAACTTGATAGCTCAGAAGTTCCAATAATGGATGGTAGTGCATTGCCATTCATTTATTTATTACAAAAAGGCGGCATTGAAGAGCAAAATGTTGCTAAACGCTTTATTCGTATTAAAGAAAAAGTACGTATTGAAGAAGGCGATAAATGGGCTGAAGTAGAACCTTACGACGGATTCCATATCGACTTTGAAATTGCCTTTGATCACCCTGCAATCAATGAAAGCCGCCAACGCATTGGCTTAGATATTACCGCACAAAGCTTTACTGAAGAGATTAGTCGCGCGCGTACTTTTGGCTTTATGAAAGATATTGAATATATGCATGCTAATAACCTTGCACTAGGTGGTAGTATGGATAGTGCAGTGGTACTTGATGAATTTAAAGTTTTAAATCCGAACGGTCTGCGTTACCCAGACGAGTTTGTCAAGCATAAGATACTAGACTGTGTAGGTGACATGTTTATGACAGGTCATAACCTTTTAGGTAAAGTAACTGCATTTAAATCAGGCCATGATTTAAACAACAAGTTACTACGCAAAATTATGGCAACTGAGTCAGCATGGGAGTGGGCAACCTTTGAAACGCCTGTTTCGATGCCTGCACCCGGTCTTGAATTAGCAAACGCCTAATTAGTTAACCGCTTACATACAGTTATAAAAAATGACGCTTATTAGCGTCATTTTTTTTGGCTGTTTGTCAGCACAATCAGTCAGGTATTACAGACCTAAAATGGTTTGTAACTGTTTTAACTCAGTGACTTGATACGTTGGCTTAATACCTTCAGGTAAGATTACCCCAGGGTGCTGTAACCAGCAGGTGTCTATGCCTGCATTTCGTCCACCAATAATATCACTGCTGGCGGTATCACCTACCATTAAAATTTGCTCTTTCGGTGGATTCCCCATTAAATTAAAGGTGTGCTCAAATATCTCTTTTGCAGGCTTAGCAATACCTACTTTTTCAGAGATTACCAGCCAATCGAACATATCTTGAAGCCCCGTATGTGCTAAGCGACGTGCTTGCAGCTGACTAAAGCCATTAGTGATAATACCTAATTTGGCATGAGGTTTAAGGGCGTTTAATAATTCAACCGCACCGGGTAAAGGCATACAAATTTCAGCCATTGCCGATAAAAAGTTATCATTTAGCTGCTGGGCTGGAACATTAAGCTTATTTGCCAGCTCACTAAAGCGAGTTACTTGCAGGTGATTTGCGGTAATTTCGTTATTTTGATAAGCAATCCATAGTGGCTTATTGGTGTTTTGGTAATGGTCATAATCTGCTTTGGTAAAATCCATGTCATAAGCAGCCAACATTTTTTGTAAGCCAGCAAAGGCATTAAAGCTAAATAAGGTTTCGTCGGCATCAAATAATACGTAGTTATACTTCATTAAAACATCCGTTATTGATTATATAAAGTGGGATTAAGAAAAGGGGCCATGGCTAGAGTCAGCGCTTGAGTATAGGTACTTTCTCGTGTTGCATGATGATCAGTTAATAAACCAATAGCACCCCCTTGCTGCTTAATATTGGTGGTATTAAAAGCCTTATCCATCACATCTCCAAGTTCTTCACCTTGCAGCAATGCATTATAAAAAACTGAAGGCAAAGGTAAGTTACTGCTTCGGCCTGTAACTTGCTGTGCGCCGTCATCAATAACGACATAGGCAAAGGTTGCTGCACCATAGCTAAATTGCGCTGCGCCGCCTTCCATCGCTATGTAGTAGTCTGCTTGATGCTGTGCTTTACAGTAGTTAACTCGGTTTTGCGCTCCCAAACACGTTTGTTCTTCGCCTATAGGCTGATCGGGTACATCAGAGGGGGCGTGAACGCCACTACATTCAATTAACTGCTCGGGAAAATACATCGCAAAAATGTGTTTAGCGGCATTTACTTTTACTGGGTTTTTAGACCCAACAACAATTTTAATAGCTTGCGACATACTACTCTCATCATACTTAAAATCAGCAGTGTACGTGAGTTAGACTAAACAAAAAAGAGCAGAATGTATTTGCGATCACTTGATAAAAGAAATGATCAGCTCCATAGGATCATTGTATGTTGTTAGATCTTATGAACCAAAGTAGTCTCTAAGAAATGAGCGATACACTTAAATAGGAATTTCAGGTGGGGCTAATTTTGCTAAGGCGCGTTTTTTCAAAATAATATCTTTGATCAGTGGTGTAAGCACTAGCTCCATAGCGAGTCCCATTTTGCCACCGGGTACCACAAGCGTATTGATCCGCGACATAAAGCTGCCTTCAATCATGCGTAAATAATACGGGAAATCAACGTCATCAATGCCCCTAAAGCGAATAACGACAAAGCTTTCATCAAGGGAGGGGATATCTTTTGCGCTAAATGGGTTGGAGGTATCAACGGTGGGTACTCGCTGAAAGTTAATATGGGTACGAGAAAATTGCGGCGTTATATGATTAATGTAGTCATCCATACTGCGCACAATCGAGTCCATTACTTTTTCACGAGAATGGCCGCGTTCTGAGGTATCGCGAATAAGCTTTTGGATCCACTCAAGGTTAATAATTGGCACCATGCCTATGAGTAAATCAACATGCTTAGCAACATCATGATCTTCGTCGACCACGCCGCCATGTAAGCCTTCGTAAAACATTAAATCTGTATTTTGCTCAAGCTCCTGCCAAGGCGTAAATGTTCCAGGTAACTGGTTATAAGGCACGGCCTCGTCAAAGGTATGTAAATAACGGCGCAGTTTACCTTCGCCTGTTTCACCATACTTGGTAAATAAGTCTTCTAATGCACCAAAGTCATTGGCTTCTCGGCCAAAATAACTTATGTGTTTACTTTCTTGTTGGGCTTCACGAATTTTTTTGTCCATTTCAGGACGTGTGTAACGATGAAAGCTATCACCTTCAATAAATGCAGCATTGATATCGAGGCTGCGGAAAATATGCTTCACGGCATTGGTGGTGGTTGTAGTGCCTGCTCCAGATGAGCCGGTGATTGCAATAATAGGGTGTTTAGCTGACATGTTTGTTCTCTTTTTTATGACCCATTAGTTATAAAGACCTTACTAAGCTAGGTCAAGTGACGTCATCAGTAAATAACGTTATCATGAGGTGCTTAAAATTAAAACGAGAGAAAGCATGAAACTGATCAAACCGTTGTTAGGGCTAATAACAATTAATGCTTTAACATTGGGCGTTGCCCAGGCAAATATGCCTAAAAGTCAAATACTGCTTGCCGATTTAAATACTCCGCATGGCATACGCGTAAGCATTGTTAGTGATAAAACCAGCTACAACAATCAGCCCCACTTAACCGATACGGGCCTTTATTATACGCGTGAGGTAATCAGTAATAATAAGAGCCAAACTGATATTGCGCTTTACGATTTATCATCAAAACAAACCTCCATGATCACCAATACAGCTGTAAGTGAGTATTCGCCAACAGTAACACCGAGTGGTGATAGTTTATCTGCTATCGTGGTTGAAGAAGATGGCAAACAAAAGTTATGGCAATATCCGCTGAGTACAGAGCAGGCACCAAGTCGTATTTTTGATTGGATTGAGCCTGTGGGCTACCACGCTTGGGGTAATAACAACGATTTAGTGATGTTTATTTTAGGTGAGCCACATACATTACAATATACATCGGTTGTTGCGGCTAAAGGTGAAGTTGTTGCAAATAACATTGGTCGCACACTTATTTACAATAAATCGCGAAGTGAATTTTTATTTAGTCATAGTAAAAATGGCCAGCACCAGTTAGCCCGTTTTGACCCTCAAACCAAGCAGGTAAGCAACATCCTTAGGTTGCCAAACCAAGTACAAGACTTCATCTTAAAAGATGAAAATACAGTTGCTTACGCAATTAAAAATCGTATCTATCAACGACAACTAACAGCTGGATCTGATATATCTCAATGGCTCGATTTAAGCCAATATTGTGATACTGAAATAAGCCGGTTGAGTTATAAAAATCAGCAATTAGCGTTTGTATGTAGTGTTAAATAAACACTAAATAATAAATTTCGGACTTTCACTCATGCATGAGTTAGTCTAGGGTCTGTTGACCTTTGCGGATTACAATTTGTTCAAACTAGGGGCGGTTTAATCGCGGCGCGAGGTTTGTAACCTAGTGGGCTAAGTAAAAACCGTGCAACAAAGAGTAAATCGCCCCTAGGCAGAACCCGAAGGGCAGCGCCTGTTTGGCATTGATGCAGCGTTATCGCCTATTTATGGGGAATAACCACACCACATAGGCTTTGCCTTGCCTAAATACCAAACAGACTGCTGCAAATTTAACCTTGAAAGATCAACAGACCCTAACTATTAAATAAAAAGGAAAGTCACGTGGCATTTAGCGCAGACGAGTTAACAGAGCAGCTGATAAAACTAGAGTGTAGAAGTAATTTCAAAATAAAAAACATTGCTGAGTATATGCTAGCAAACTCTAAAGAAGCGTTTTACACCCATGCCGAAACGGGGAAAGGTAAAATTGTGATCCGTCCTGCATTTGAAGTGTTTAGTGATGACTTTACTGATATTGATGGGGTTGTGCGTACTCAAGGCTATTTTCATAGCAGTGAAATGACCCGTTTTCCGACTCGTATTTATAAAAGCGCGCAGCCTATTCATTATGGTGTCGCTTTTAAAATTAACTCTGAACAAGCGGCAAAAGAGTTTATAGCTAAGCTAACCATGATTATTGGCGGTTAATAGAATGGTGCAGGGCTAAAGGCAAAAGGTGCAAGATAAAATCTGCAACCTTTAACCTTTAACCCTTTATCTTTGTCTTTAATCACTAACTCTAAAAGCGCAGCGCCTCTTAATCTCTTTGTGAATAATTTTTTTAAGCTCTTATTACACAAAGAGAAGACAATGAGAAAACATCAGCCATTAGCCCGAGTTTGAGATTTTCGGCCCGTTACCCGCAGCCCGCCATCCTTTAAACTTTAACTTATTTGCTGTTTAAAAAGCTATTTACTGATTGTAGTTCACGGTTTTTAAGTGCAATACAGTCATTAGTACTTTCTGCAAGCTTACTTAATGTGCGCGCATAGCCAGGTACGTCATCAAGTTTAGCGTCAAAGAACGTTTGCGTTGTCGCTAAACTTTCAGCATCACAGCTAGCAGTAGTAAAGTAAGGTAAGTTAGGCACAAAAAATGGTGGCAAACTTGCTGTTACTTTATCGTAGTTGCTATATATCCAATCAATAAAGAGTGCTTGGCGTTCATCGGTGTAACTTTGCCCCGATAAAATAGTACGCATATCAGAAGCGGTTACTTCATCGGTTAAGCTATATGCAAGCACTGCTTTTTGGAGTTCAGGTTTACCAAAATAACCCATTGCTGCCAACATATTGGTACGAACTTGTGGATCTTTAGTGGTTTTAAAGGTTGCCATAAACTGATCAAGCAGCGCTTTATCACCATGAAAAGCCGCAAGACGTAAGTAAGTACCCGCTAAATAAGGGTCTACTTTTTGTGGATCTTTTAAGTAAGCAGCTGTTTGTTGCTTAGCTTTATTGATCACATTTTTATCTTCACCATCAAAGCCTAAACGCGATACCACCGCAGCTCGCAGTTGAGCAATAGCGCCATCCTCACCCATTTTTGCTTCTAGGCCATATTTTTTAGCGGCAGGCATGACTGCATTTTGAATAAATGTAGGCCATAAATCTTTGTTGCTATCGTCTTTAAAGGTACGTTGCTGAGATGCTAAATAACCTAAAGCAGTGTTAGCTACGCGTGGATGACTATCACTGGCAAATACTTCAAGCGTTTGCATCAGCTTAGCCGCAGAAATTACACCTGCGTCAAGTAAGGCGTCAGTAGCTGATAACAATGCAAGGCGCTCGTGGTCGTTTAATACGCTTGCTGCATTATCAATTAGTGCGTTAAATTGCGCATCGTCCATAACCCAGCGGTAGTAACCTAGCGCACCTTGGTCTGGATATATCCACTCTGGCTCAAAATCTAACTCTAGCGTTTGGTTTTGTTTATTAAGTAATACACTGGCAGTTTTTACTTTATCGCCTTTACCGTACTTAATGGCAACGGGTACATTCCAAAGTTGGGCTGGAGCATCAACACCGGCATTAGCAAAACGGCTTTGCGAAATAGTGATAGTTTTACCTTGCTGATCAACCTTGATTAAAGGAAATGACGATTGTTCAATAAATGATTTTAAAACACTCGCTACATCTTTGTTAGATGCTTTACCAAGTGCTTCCCATAAATCGGCGGCTTCGGCATTTTTATAAGAGAACTCTTTTAAGTAATTTTGAATGCCAGCTTGAAATGCGTCTTCGCCAATCCAGTTTTCAACCATCGCCAGTACTGAGCTACCTTTGCTGTATGCAAGGCCTAAACCGTCCATAATATCGGCTTCGGTTTTAATTGGTTTACGAATTGGCTTAGTGCTTAAGCGAGCATCTAACGCCATTACATTATTTTGTGGTAAATCTAGGTGTGATTCAAACTCAGGATTAAGTTGCTTAGTAATTTTTGCTGCCATCCAGCTTGCAAACGCTTCGTTTAACCATAAGTCGTTCCACCATTTCATAGTCACTAAGTTACCGTACCATTGGTGAGCTAATTCATGGGCAATAATAGAAACATTACGTTGCTTTTTACTTCGCGTTGCAGCTTCTAAATCAACCAGAAGAATATCTTCGCGATAAGTTACCAAACCTGAATTTTCCATGGCGCCAAACGGAAACTCTGGAACAGCCACTGAATCTAGCTTTTTATACACGTAAGGAATACCAAAGTACTCTTCAAGTGCGCCCAGTACTTTAGGCATATTCTCTTCTGCGTACTGCGCTAAATGAATTTTACCCTGTGGGGTGATCACACGCCCAGGAATTGGCATGCCTTTAATTTCTAGCTCTTCAAACGGGCCTACAGCCATAGCGACTAAGTACGATGGAATTGGTGGCGTTTTATCAAAGTAATGGGTAGTCATATCGCCATTCACTGTTGTTTTTAACTCAGGCGTATTTGAATACACTTTTTGTGACGTGGGGGCGGTAATGGTTAACTGAAATGGGATTTTATAGCTTGGTTCGTCAAAGACCGGAAACGCACGACGGGCATCGCTCATTTCAAATTGAGTGAACAAGTACGGAACGCCTTGATCTAGGGTTTTATATAGCCCTACACTTTGGCGATTATATGGCGCGGAAAAATCAATTTTTAAAGTGTATTTACCCGGCTGAATTTGCTCTTCGCAGCTAAATTTAACTTTACCGGTTTTAAGCATTTCGCTGTTTAAGTCGCAGTTTTGCTCACCCAATAGTTGAACCATTTTGGTTGCGTAATCAACACCATTAAGTTCAATGTAGCGTGTTGGTTTAAGTACCTCCAAACGGATCTCAGTCATTCCTGTAAAAGTATCCTGACTTGGGTCGAGCGTTAAAGCGACTTTTTGTGAACTTGGCTTTGCGAGTTTTTCAATGACGAATTCATTAGCGTTAGCAGCATTTATCGCAAGCGCCACGCTCACGGTTAAGAGGCTTTTAAAAAACATAGTTATCCCTAGATTTTTGTTGTTAGAAGAGTGAGTACACTCCATCCTAACAGCTTTTTTTGCTAGCAATAAGAAGCAAAAGAGTAACAAAGTTTGTCAGTGGCTATCTCGTGTTAAAAAACGTTGCCAATGGAGGTGGGAATTGATAACACGAATTTGTTGTAAGACGGTATTAAGCAACTTTGTATCAGCAAAATGTTCGTCAGGGTAATCATTAAAGCCCATTAAGTAATTGAAGCAGTCTTTAGAGCCTGCTTGCAGGGCATAAATACGAATTTGCTGCTCAAAGTTCAGCCGCAAACTACTAATGGCGGTTTTCATCCCGAGTTGATCCACGGAAGGAATTGCACATTTTTGCAAATACCCCGCACGTTCGCCCTCGCCTGAAAACCAAATGCGTACTTTTTCACTGTAGCGTCCTGTTTTTGCTGGGAGGTCAAACAGTAAACGTGTGTGCTTTTGCGCTTTTAAGTAGGCTAAATAATCATTAAATCCGGCCTTGAGCAGAGCGTGATGTACAGGAATTAAACGAGGTTTAATTTTACCATGGGTATGAAAGCTAAAGCAGAGAATGTTATTTTCAACCACCAAGTCATCTAGGGTTAAACAACCAATTTCATCGCTGTAGGCGCCACTATAATACGCAATTAAGGGCAACCAAAAGTGCCAGTGCTTAGCTTGTTCACGGGCAAGCCGAGTATCACTATAAATATATCCGGTATAGAGCGTATGCAGCTCCATAGCTGAAAATGGACGACGACCAAGATGGGTTTTCAACGCAGTACCTTGACAGTTTTTATTATTTTATACCCCAACTAATTCGTTGTTAATTGGGGTAGTGTCAGTAAATAAACAGTTAAAGCTTATTCACTTAAAGCGCGGGCTAAACCAACTGGTTCAATTTCTACACACACTTGATCGTCATTCCAATTTAAACCAACCAGAGCATCATCCGATTTAAGGTCTTCAACCCAATCATCTAAAAATTCATCTAGGTTAATTTCTACTGGGCTATAGTCTTTCCACTCTTCTTTACATTGCTCTTTTGCTGCGTCTTCTGATTCCCACAGTAAAAGTACATCGGTATCATCAAATTGATTTGATTCACATACAACAAAGCCACCATCTTGTGCACCCAGTGCCCAGATCTGCTCACTAACACGTACTTTTTCTACAAAGCTAACTAGTTGTGATTCAATTTCGATATCGCTCATGTGTTCACCTTTTAAAATTTGAGTCGAGGGTTGGTATTTTTAGCCGCTTGACGCTGACTAAACGCTTCATAAAACTTAACTAACTTCGATTGCGCGCTAAAATCAGTGAGTTCACGAAAGCAGATCCAATCTAGCAAGCAGTATAAACTGATGTTGAGGCATTCACAGCTTTTAAATTCATCATCGTTTAAATGATCATTTAAATAGTCTAATGTTTGCGCAATTCGCTCATTTTGCAGATTAAAAAATAGTTTATCAGCTTGCGTGTCAAACCCAGAACGATGACATAACAATAATTCAACCAATGAATCGTTACAGGCATTGATGCTAGTTAAAAAATGCTCTTGCGGCCAAGTTAACGGGTTCTGCTGTGTTTTTTCAAGTAAGTAACGCAGTATATTATTTGAGTCGCTTAAGTTAAGCGAGCCATCAATTAAGATAGGGATTTTAGCTGCCGGGTTGTGCGACATCATTAAAGAACGATCATCGCTTGAAAAAATGTCGAGATTTATAAACTCAAGCTCACAGTTATTTTGTTGTGCCCAAATTCTGACACGGCGTGCGTAAGGGGAAGAAATAGAGCCAAGTAATTGCATATTGGGGCTTTTGCCAACTCCACATAAATAAAAAGCCGCTAATGCGGCTTTATTAATAAATCGATTTGCTTACTCTGAGCGGCTGGTTACTTCTAATAAATGGTAACCAAACTGTGTTTGGACAGGACCTTGTACTTGGTTAAGTGGTGCTGAAAAAACCACTTTATCAAACTCTGGAACCATCATGCCAGGTCCAAACTCACCTAATGCGCCACCATCTTGACCTGAAGGGCAATTAGAGTGCAATTTAGCTAGCTCAGCAAAGTCTTCACCTTGCTCAATTTTATCTTTAAGGTCTAAACATTGTGCTTCACTGTCTACGAGTATGTGCCTTGCACTTGCTACTGCCATAAAATCTCCTATTTATAAGTTTAGTTTTTATCTACTAAGCAACATCTTAGTAAGGTTAAACTGAAAATACAAAATTAAAATGCACTTTTAATGGCGCTTTCTAATTTTGGTGAATCAGGTGTAACGCGGCTGTTAAAGCGAGTCACTGTTTGACGATCTGCTGAAACCACGTATTTATAAAAATTCCAGTTAGGTGAACTAGTTTGTGCGTTTAAGTGCTTAAAAATAGGGTTGGCATCACTACCACGCACTGCGCTGGTGGCTAACATGGGGAAAGTAACGCCATAATTTACATAACACACTTTAGCCGTATCTTTTTCGTCATTTTCTTCTTGAAAAAAATCATCAGATGGGAATCCCAGCACGACTAGGCCTTGATCTTTATATTTATTATAAAGCGTTTCTAGCCCTTCAAACTGAGAAGTAAAGCCGCAATTGCTGGCAGTATTTACAATCAACAATGGCTTATTTTTAAATTCACATAGATTAAGTGTGTCGGTTGAGCGAAGCTTTCTAAGTGACACATTTGTGAAGTCATCGCAGTTATCAGCTTTAGCTGAAGGGTTGTTGGTGACTGCGGCATTAGTGTTCATAGACGTACAGCCTAGGGCCAATGTTAATCCGAATATTATTTTTCTTATCATGCGGCTACCTTGAATGCGATTTGATGGGTGTTTATGTAACTTATCATACGCTACTATAGGCGAAATTGATCAATTTTACTTATTTTCTATGACTATACGTTTAGCTAAACCTGATGATTTAACTGCTATTGTTGCCATTTACAATGAAACTATCCCTAGTCGAATGGTAACCGCCGATACCGAAGAGGTAACTGTTGCTGATAAACAATCTTGGTTTGATAGCCACACAGCTAAAAGACCTATTTTCGTTTACTGCGAAAATGACCAAGTATTAGCCTGGGTTAGTTATAAATCGTTTTATGGGCGCCCAGCTTATGATGGCACCGTTGAAATAAGCATCTATATTACGGCTGCAGCCCAAGGAAAGGGGTTGGGTAAAAAGCTGATGCAATTTGCACAACAACAAGCACAAAATCTCGGTATTGAAGTGTTACTCGGATTTATTTTTAGCCATAACGAACCGAGCATTAAATTGTTTAAGCATTTTGACTTTGCGGTGTGGGGAGAGCTGCCCAATGTTGCAAGAATGGATAACCAGCTATATAGCCTAACCATTTTTGGTAAGCATTTAATGTGACCCCATAACCATGGGCAAGCAAAAATACATTTATTTAGACGATTATGCCAAACTAAAAATTCTATACTATGCTGAAAAGACGTTTCCCTAAACTCTTTTAAGTGTATATAAATGGCGCAAAAAATACTTATCATTGATAGCAGTAGCATGATTGCTATGCGCTTAAAAGTACTGCTTGAGCTAATTGGTTGTGAAGTTGAATTAGTTCATTATTCTATGTTTGATCAAAGTAGCAACATAGATGCGTACGATATGCTTGCCTTTTCACAAGGAACACCAACAAGTCTGGTTGCTTCGTTGGTAAAACAAGCGACCCGCCAATCATTTTTACTTTTAGCTCCCAAGGCTGAAAGTGGTGAGCTGCTTGATGCATTTGGTAAATTAAACGAGCTTGTTCCAAATGCAACGATTATTTATCCATTTTATTCTAATAAAGAAATCACCTCATTTATTGAAGGGCTACTAGAAATTGGCCCTGACCATATTTTTAAACTGCCTACTATTTTGTTAGTTGATCATGTTAATGAGCGTTTAGAAATGCTAAAAAGTAGTTTAGTAGGTGCACACATAGAGGTATATACAGCGACAAATCATGATGAGGCGCTTAATATTGCTAAACTCAGAATGATTGATATTTTAATTAGTGACTTTGGTCTAAAAGAAGGGCTCGGCTTAAATATATTTACCAGCCTCAAGCAGATACAACCGCATAGCCGCTGCTTATTATTGACCTCGCGTCCCGCTCAGGTTTCTATGATTGAAGCAATTCGCCAAGGTGTTGAAGACGTTTTAATTAAGCCACTTGATGATAATGTTTTATTGCAAGCAGTTCATAAGTTGTGGCAAACCGAATTGCTCAAACGTCATAACGCAGAGTTAGTTGAAAGGCTGCAAGACACAGTAGATGTACTCATTGAAAAAGACAGCTTACTGCAAGTTATTTTTAAAAATACTCCCGATCCAATCTTACTTTTTGAACGTAAAGGCAAAATAGTAGAGGCCAACGATGCGTGCTTAAAGCTATTCAATTTACAGTTTAAGAAACTCATTGCTCACTCGTTATTTCACTTTTTAGATGACGACTCAGTACAGATAATAAAAGATAAAATATCTACCCTAAACAGTAATAGGCAATTTAGTTGCGACTTACATATCGTCTGTAAAGATGGGAGTAAAATTCCACTCGTTGGCTCATTTAATGAGATTGACCATCATGGTGAGATAGCGTTAGCGGTTATTTTTAAAAATGTAACTCATTTAAAACAAAAAGAAGATTTATTACTTGAGGCAAAAGATCTTCTAGAGGAGCAAGTAAGAGCGCGCACCTCACAACTTGAGCATGCGAAAAATATTGCTGAAGCAGCTAATTTAAGTAAATCAGAATTTTTAGCTAATATGTCACATGAGCTAAGAACGCCAATGCATTCTATACTAAGTTTTTCACGTTTTGGTATCAGTAAGCTTGAAGATGATGATTTTAGTAAAGATAAGCTTTTAAAATACTTAACTCGAATCGAATCAAGTGGGCAAAGGTTACTATCATTACTTAACAATCTACTTGATTTGTCGAAATTAGATGTAGGTAAATTTCCCTTTAACCCCCGTGCATGCGATTTAACGACTATTGTTAAAACAAGCATTGATGATGTTGGTGGGATTGCCATGGAAAAAGATATCAAGATTGCATTTAAATCAGATAACCCACCAGTTGTAGCACAATGCGATGAAGAACAAATTAATCAGGTGCTTAGAAACGTCTTGAGTAACGCATTAAAGTTCAGTAACAAACATAGCACTATTGAAGTTATATTGGAAACAGGTAGTGGCTGTGCAAATATTGAAGTAATAGACAGCGGAGTAGGTATACCAGAAGACGAACTTGAAACTGTTTTTCAAAAATTTGTGCAAAGCAGCAAAACAAATAGTGGTGCAGGAGGTACAGGATTAGGACTTACGTTGTGCCGTGAATTTGTTTCTTTACATCAAGGAACTATAAAAGCCTGTAATAACGAACTAGGTGGGGCAACCATAAGCATTCAGGTTCCTTTGGAAATAAACCTCGATGAATATTTAGCCGATGAGCAATTAGTGAAAAATAGTAGCTAATAACCGAATTGTTTTAATGAATACGATTTATATGGACGAAAAATTATGGCTTTAACTAAAATTCTTGCAGTCGACGATGAACCATTTAACCTCGAAATAATAGAAGAAATTCTAGAGGAATTAGATTTTGAACTGAAACTGGCTTCGAGTGGTCCGGAATGCTTGGGCATGGTTGAAGAGTATATGCCGCAGGTTATCTTACTTGATGTAAGTATGCCAAAAATGAATGGTTACGAAGTATGTAAAGAGCTCAAAGTGAACCCTAAAACACAAGATATTATAGTGATGTTTGTATCGGCAAGGGGGACTGTTGAGGAACGTATGGAAGGTTATTCAGTAGGTGCTGAAGACTATATTGTAAAACCGTTTGGCCACGATGAACTAAAGCAAAAGCTGACTAAGTTAAATCAAGTATTAATAGAAAAACAACAGCTTGAAAAGCAAGTGAAAGAAGCTACCTCAACCGCTTTTGATGCTATGGCAAATAGCAGTGAAATGGGTCAAATAGTTAACTATGTTGAAAATATCGGTTTTATCAACGATGTTGAGGAGTTAGGTAAGGCATTAGTAGAGTGCTTACAGGCGTTTGGTCTGCAAAGTAATATTGAATTTAGATGTAACGACACCAAATCGCACTTTGCTTTAAACGGTGTGTGTTCGCCGATTGTGATTGAGTTATTTGAAATGCTTAAAAACAAAGGTCGGTTACATGAGTTTTCTCATCGTATTTTGGTTAATTACGAGTTTGTCAGTTTATTGATTTTGAATATGCCAGAACAAGATGAGCAGAAGCATGGACGTATACGTGATCATATTTGTTTTATTGTAAGTGTAACCGAGCAGCAATTGCGCGCCATTACTACTAAGAAAATGTTGGTTTCGCAGCAAGAGCGATTAAACAAAGTGGCGAGTACTGTTCACAGTAAATTTCATAGTTTAATTGGATTGCTTAACGACAGCCGGATAAATAACGAAAAAGTATTTAAACAACTTCAAGAGGAGTTAGAAGAGCGGATCCCAACCATGGGACTCGATGAAGACCAGGAAGTGTTTATTTACAAAAAGGTCGACGAAACGATTCAAAATTCGGTGGCACGCCAAGAATCTGTTGATCAGGTTAAAAAAGCGTTCGCAGAGATAGAGCAAGATCTCGCTTTATTGTTGAAAGGCTAAAGGTGCGGGCTACGGGCTGCGAGGCGCGGGGTAAACTCCTTGCTACGATTAGACAAATTAACCTGTAGCAGCGACTTTATGTCGCGTCTTTTAAAGGTTAAATACCAAAGGTGTGCGCTACAGATTAACTAAAATATGTACTTTAATTGTGGCTTCTCATTTACTCCTCATTTTCTTCTCTGTGTTAAATCATATATTAGTAAATTATGCACAAAGAGAGCTAAGAGATCGCAGAGGAGGTTAAAAAGGTAAAAGGCTTATGCGTCTCTGGGTAAGCCTTTTTCAACTATACGAATTAGCCGTGCTGTTTTACGCAACTTTTGTCTTTGTTTATCGTGTTGCTGGGCGAGTGCCCAATTTATATGCTCACCCACCATGTCATTTACCGTTTGGCGCTTATCTTCGAGTGCTGAGATAATCGCTGGGCTAAAATCTGCGTTTCCTAAGCCAACGGCTATATTTCGTAGCCAACGTTCATGGCCAATGCGGCGGATTGGACTGCCTTCGGTATTTTTTAAAAAGGTAGTTTCATCCCAAGCAAATAACTCGAGTAAATCTTTGTTTTTTAATTGTGTACGAGGGTGAAAGTCAGCCTCGTCGGTAATTTGTCCATAGCGGTTCCATGGGCATACTAATTGGCAATCGTCACAGCCATAGATGCGATTTCCCATTAATGTTCTGTATTGCTCAGGAATAGGCCCTTGATGCTCTATAGTTAAATACGAAATGCACTTGCGCGCATCAACCACATAAGGTTCTACAATAGCGCCAGTAGGGCAAAGTGTTATGCAGGCAACGCATTTGCCGCAGCCCTCAAAAGTGTTTTCGTTATCAATAGGTAAAGGCAAGTCGACAAAAAGCTCGCCTAAAAAGAACCAGGAGCCCGCCTCTTTATTTATCAGTAAAGAATGCTTTCCGCGCCAGCCTAATCCCGCTTTTTCAGCGAGTTGACGTTCAAGTACAGGGGCTGAATCAACAAAAGGCCTAAAGCTATAATCACCTACATGTTGTTCAATTTTTTTACCTAACTGTTTGATTCGGTTGCGCATCAACTTATGGTAGTCACGGCCAAGGGCATATCGGCTGATATAGGCTTTTTCGGTACTTTTAAGGTTTTTAGCAAAGCCAGAATCAGGTGGGAGGTAATTCATTTTAACTGAAATAACCCGCTGTGTTCCGGGTACTAGCTCACTAGGGCGAGCGCGCTTCATACCATGGGCTGCCATATAATCCATTGAGCCATGATAACCCGAGTCAAGCCATCGCTGAAGCTGTGCTTCATGCTTAGTTAAATCAATGTCAGTAATACCCACTTCACTAAAGCCAAGTTGTTGACCCCATTGCTTTATTTGTTGGGCTAGCTGTTCATAATTTAGATTGACGTCGCTCACATGCTTCACACAGTTATATTCTAAGCCGCGTAATTTAGCATAATCGCGGCTTGGGTAAAACTAGTCAGGCCCTAGTCTACAAAACGCTTTAGCTGTTGTTGGGTTTGTTGACTCAGTTTTTGTGACTGCTCAGAGTCATGCAATGCGGTGTCTATTTGTTGCTTTGCTTGTTCGCCAAGTGCCACAATTTGTTCAACCGATTCATGGGTTTGGTTTTGCGTATCTTCAAGTAAATGAACCGCGTTAGCTATTTGCTGTAACTGCTGCTGATTATGCTCAAATTCATTGAGCATTTTTCCAAAACCTTCAGAGGTATTATTGATTGCAGTTTGCGCGTTATTAGAGTGGTTAATTAACTGTAGCGACTCTTTATTGGTTTCATTAACCAGCTCATTCATTTGGGTAATAAAATCACTAATCTGGCGGGTAGCGTCACTTACTTTAACCGATAGGGTACGAACCTCATCGGCAACAACGGCAAAACCTCGCCCTGCCTCTCCGGCTCGCGCTGCTTCAATTGCCGCATTAAGCGCTAATAAGTTAGTTTGATCAGAAAACTCTTCTACCATTTTTAAAATGCTACGAATGTTTTCACTGTTCTCTTTTAAGCCTGCAATCGTTTTAGAAAAACTACCCAGCATTTCATTAATAAGTCTCACCTGTTCAACCAGTTTTGACAGTTCGCTCGCAGAGAGCTTAACAAAACTAAGATGTTCATTATTTACCTGATGTACGCTATCAGTGTTACTTACTATATCTTGCAGGCTTTGGGTAATTTGGTTGCTGGCATTAATTATGGTGTGGCTTAAATTAATTTGCTGTTCGCTTAGCTGCTCTGTGTGCTGCATTGATTGCGTTACTTGGCTATTACTTTGCACGCTTTCCTGAGCGCTGCTGTAGGTCGTACTTAATAAGCTGTTTAAATGCGTAGTAAACTGATTATATTGTTCACTTAAATCTCTAAATTCATCGAAAGTAAAATGAGGAAGTTTGGCAGCTAAGTTGGCATCTTGTTGATTAATATTAATCAACGTATCACGCATGGCTTTTACCGGGCGCACAATTAAAAAGCGCATATAAAAAATAGTAAATATAAAACCGGCAACAATCAGCAGGGTTAATGTCCAAAATAGCCCTGTGCTCTGTTGGCTTTCTGAGAGGGTACTGTGTAACCAAAATAATGTAATAGCTTGAAATAAAAATACAAAGCTTAAATTACCTACTATTTTTCGGGTTAAGGTAAAAAACAGAGTTTGTTCTAAAAAGTTATAAATACGCATATAGCTACTCATTAAATAGTGACCTACTAAATTATTGTTTTTATGGCATAAATAGCAATTAAATAATTAGTTATAGTTCATTTAATTGCGCCAAATAATGCTTAGTTCGTTCAGGGTCGTTAGTAAAAATGCCATCAACGCCACAGGCAAGCATTAGTTTAATATCTTCAACTTCATCTACGGTGTAGGCAAATACCTTTAAGCCGCGCAGTTTGGCATCGTCAACAAACGACTTGTTCATGAAGTTTTTGTCAACATGAATGCTAAAGGCCTGTAAGTCTTCAGCAAACTTCGCATACTGCAATGGAATTGATGCAGTAAGTGCGCCAATTTTAAGCCAAGGTAAACGGCTCTTTAGCCAGTGTAGTTGATGATGATTAAATGATGAAACTAAAATATTGTCTGCTGATATCTTATTCGCAGTAATATTCACTTCTAGTTGCGCAGCAAACTTTTCTAGTTCAAAAGTATGTTTTAGCTCTAAATTAAGTAAGGTTTGGTTATTATTCCAGTCAATTAATTGCTGCAGGGTAGGCACTTGCTCACCATTTCCCGCATCAAATTGTTGAATTTGCTGAGCGCTTAGGTCGCACACTTTACCTTTACCATTAGTGGTTCTATCTAAGTAGGTATCATGAATAATCACGTAGTCATCAAGTGCGCTTTGTACATCAACCTCAATGCCATCTACATTTGCTTTTAACGCCGCCATAATGGCGCTATGCGTATTTTCAGGAAAGTGTGTGCTTGTGCCTCTATGAGCAAATATTTTCATGGCTGCTTTTTCCGTGAGATTGACCAAGTTTCAAAGCACGCAGCACTAACAATCAGTGCGCCACCAATCAGGGTCATCACTGAGGGGCGTTCGTGCAAAATAATTATAGCTAGTATTGTGCCATAAAGGGGCTGTAAGCAAGAAATCAATCCAGCGGTCGCTGCTGATAAATGTTTTAAACTCGCTGCAAATAACGAATGCGGCATCGCAGTAAACACCACACCGGCAATAAGCAGCAATATTAAATCAGTGTCATTAATTTGTGTTATGGGTACTTCAATAAAAGCACATAGCATCAGGCTTGCCACTAACGTTTGATAAAACATGGTTTGCGGTCCACCATACTCACTAAAGTAGCGTTTATGGGTAATATTACGAATAGCAAAAAACAACGCTGATACCACCCCCGTCACAACACCTAAAGTGATGTCATCGCCTAAATTAACGCTCGGGATCAATAAATAAATGCCAATAATCACCACCACAGCGCTTATTATATCTTTTGCTTTGGGCTTACTTTTATTAAATAGAGGCTCTAAAAATACCGTGATTACGGGATAGGTAAAAAAAGCTAACATGCCCACGGTAATTCCCGCCAATTGCATGCCTGCAAAGTAGGTTACCCAGTGAATACCTACGGCAACGCCTAATAAAATGGCAATCACATAATCTTTGGCGTGATGCAGCTTAATTGGTTTTTTTGCAAAGTCAGTAGCACACAAATTGCCACCCCAGCGATAGCCGCGCGATAAGCGGTAATATCTAATGCATTTAAACCAATTAGCTTTGCGAATAAGGCGGTACCGCCAAATAAAAGGACAGCAATATGTAAGTAAATTAAGCTTTGTTGTTGGGGTTGCATCGATAAACCTTCTTTAAAAAATGCGCTGTGTTTGATGACAATAGTCAGTATTATTCATGACAACTTACACTACATTGATTCTCTATTAAAAGGGATAGTTAAGTTATTAAGTAATACCACAAACGTTAAAATGTAGGAGTAAAACTTATGAATACTGCAGCATGGATCAGTTTACTGATCGCGGGGATTTTCGAGGTTGTATGGGCGATTTTTATGAAACAATCCAATGGCTTTACTAAACTATGGCCAAGTATAATTACCTTTTTATCTATGTGGATAAGCTTTGCATTTTTATCATATGCTTTAAAGTTTTTACCTTTAGGTGTTAGTTATGCTGTTTGGGTAGGTATCGGTACTTTAGGTGTAACGATTATGAGCTTTGTATGGTTTAAAGAGCCGTTATCTTTTCTCCAGATTGGCTGTATTGGATTGATCCTTATCGGTATTATAGGTCTTAAAGTACAAGGTGGTTAAATTAATGATGGAAATAATAAACAACGAACGCGTCCAAAATACAATTAGAAGTGCTTTTTGGAAATATGGTCATTTAGTTTTTACCGGTTTTTATTTACTCCCGATGATCATTGATTTTGCCAACTTTACGGCTCATCAAATTACCTTGTCTTTAGCCTTTTATATTGCGTTTATATTATTATATGTAAAAGCAATAAATTGCAAAAATAGGGGAGTAACTAAGTTATTTATTGCTATGTTACTGGTGTGTTTTAGTGCTACTTTTTATACTGCTGGTACACCAACCTTATTTGGTTTTATAGCTTATGTAGCGGGCTATACATATAGTAATTATCAAAGAGTTTATGCCGCATTAGCGATAATTTTAACTGTTTTACTAAGTTCATATGTAGGTGATATAGCAAAGGTTGAGTACTTTTTAGCGGTGGCTTTACTTTTATGTGCCGCCTTATTTAGCTATGGGATTGCGGCAAAAAGAGAGCGCGAACATAAAAAGCGCGAACAAGAAAGCGCAAAGCAATTTGAGCAACTAGCAGCCATTGCTGAGCGTGAACGCATAGCCCGAGATTTACATGATATTTTAGGTCACTCACTGTCATCAATAGCTTTAAAAGCTGAACTTGCGAATAAACTAAATCAAGGTGAACGATACGCGCAGGCTAATAACGAAATAGCCCAAGTAGCAGATCTTGCAAGACAGTTACTGAGTGATGTACGAAACGCGGTAAGTAATTTAAAGCAGCTCAACTTAAACAGCCAAATAACACAGCTAAAACAAACACTCAAAGAGCAAGGCTTTAACATAAAATTTAACGTTAATTTAGCGACGTTACCTGCCAAGGTTGAGGGCATTGCGAGTCTTATTATTAAAGAGTCAGTGACTAATTTATTACGCCATAGCAGCACAAAAATCGGTTCTATTAATATAGAACAAACAAAACGGCAATTACTTATTGCCGTTAATGATAACGCGCCATGCACCACATTAAAAGCGGGAAATGGTTTAAATGGCATTAAAGAGCGAGCAGAGCAATTAAACGGCAGTGCAAAATTTACCTGTGGCGATACATTTACTTTAAACGTTGTACTGCCATTAAGTGCTGAGGATTTAAAATGATCAAAGTATATTTAGTTGAAGATCAAGCGCTGGTGCGTGACGCAGTTGCCGCTTTATTAAGCCTCGACTTTAATATTGAGGTAATTGGTCAAGCATGTAATGGGCGAGATGCGTTAAATGAAATCAGCGCGCTTAGTAAAGACTTACATCCAGATATCATTTTAACGGATATAGAAATGCCAAGCATAAATGGCATTGAGCTTAGTGAGCAAATAGCCGCTAAATATCCTGCAATTAATATGGTAATTATGACCACTTTTTCACGTGCTGGTTATATTAGGCGCTCTTTGAATGCGGGTGTTAAAGGTTTTATTTTAAAAGAAGCACCCAGCGAAGAGCTAATAAACGCGTTAAAAAAAGTAATGCAAGGGCAAAAGGTGATTGACCCAGAACTTGCCATTAATGCCCTAGACGATGCCGACCCACTCACAGATAAAGAGCGTAAAGCCTTAAAGCTTGCAAGTGATGGCTTAAAAACCAGCGAAATAGCTAAGCAGCTCTATATAAGTGAAGGGACAACGCGTAATTATTTATCTGATGCGATTGCAAAGCTCAATGCCACAAACAGGATAGATGCAGCGCGTATCGCTCGGCAAAAGGGATGGTTATAAATAACTTCTTTAATGATTACAAAAATAGGCACTTTATAAATTTTATACAACGTATTACTATTCAGTGCATAACTATAAAAGTAACGAAAAGTGCTAAAAGCGCAGCTAAATGCACTCAAAGAGGCTCGAATGACCGCATTAATAAAAATTACCACTGAGCAAAACGTGGCAATACTTACCATGAATACCGCTGAAAACCGCCATAACCCTAGTTTTATAGCTGAACTTAATCAACACTTAGATAGCATAGAAGCCAATGGCGATATTAACGCCGTAGTATTAACCTCAAGCAGCGATAAAAGCTGGTCATTGGGAATAGATTTACAGTGGATGGCAAGTTCAGATAACACGCCTGCAGTTATTGCCGATTTTATGAATTCGATAGGGCAGTTATTTAAACGCATAGTGACGTTTCCTATGCCTATCATTGCTGCACTAAACGGGCACACTTATGGTAATGGCTCGGTGTTGGCATGTGCCTGTGATTTTCGGTTTATGAAATCTGACAAAGGCTTTTTCTGCTTTCCTGAAGTTGATGTACTGGTACCGTTTGTACCGTCTATGTTTCCGATTATTAATAAAGCGATTAATCCGCAATTTTTTAACCGCTTAGCTATGACTGGCGAGCGTGTTGACGCGCATAAACTGCTACAACAAAATGTGGTAGAAGCGATTTTTGCTGATGAGCAAGCCTTGCAAACGGGTGTGTTAGAGTTTGCGCAAAGCTTTAATAAAAATCGTTGGATATACGCTCAAAACAAAACCCAAATGAACAAACTAATACTCGATGTTATGGCTGCACAAGACTCGGCTTTTATTGAAAACATCAGCACGCTATTGTGGAAGAAACTACAGCAAAAATAAGCTGTTTTTATAAAAGTGAGTAAACATCAGCACAGCTAATTTACTCACTTTTATGTGCATTAATTAAGTAGGTGTTAAGTGTTATTTAGTTACATTGCTACAAAATGCAAAAGCTAATAACGCTTTATTAAAAGTTTAATGGCTTTTACCTGTCTCATTTCGAGTATATGAGTTAAAATGCTTACATAACCAACTAACAAGATAGTGAATGTCAAACCAAGATCCAAATCTCAGTCGAGAACAAGAAAAGTACGAAAACCCAGTCCCTAGTCGTGAGTTTATACTTACTCACCTTCAAGAGCGTTCAAAACCTGCTAATTACACGCAACTATGCGAAGAACTCGCGGTCAACGATGAAGAACGACAAATAGCATTTAAGCGCCGACTTCGTGCCATGGAGCGCGACGGGCAATTGTATTTTAATAAATTTAAATGTTATGCCCTGATTGACGAAGCCGGTTTAACCAAAGGCAAAGTTGTCGGCCACAGAGACGGTTTTGGCTTTTTAGAAGTTGAAGGCGAGAGCAAAGACTGGTTTATTGCCAAGCATCAAATGAATATGGTGCTACACGGTGACATCGTTCTTGCGAAAGGCACTAAGCGTGGTTCAGGCTCAAAATGCGATGCCCGTATTATTAAAGTGCTTACTAATGAGCGAGCGCCTATTGTTGGCCGCTATTTTGTTGAGCATGGTATTGCCGTTGTGGTTGCTGAAGATCCGCGCATTACCCAAGATATTATTATTTTACCGGGTAACGAAAAAGGCGCACGCCACAACCAAATGGTGCAAGTGCAAATAACTCAAAACCCAAGCCGTAACATGAATGCGGTAGGTAAAGTGATTGACGTATTAGGTGAGCATTTAGCGCCGGGTATGGAAATTGAAGTTGCGCTGCGTAATCACGATATTCCGCATGTATGGCCAGAAGAGGTTGAACAACAAGTTGCCCACTTAGGTGAATTTGTTGAAGAAGCCGATAAGCAAGGCCGTGTTGATTTACGCGGCTTGCCACTTGTCACTATTGATGGCGAAGACGCTCGCGACTTCGATGACGCTGTTTATTGTGAACCTAAAAAGTCAGGTGGTTGGCGTTTATGGGTAGCTATTGCCGATGTATCCCATTACGTAGGTATGAACACGCCGCTTAACAAAGAAGCGATAGAGCGCGGTAACTCAGTGTATTTCCCTGAGCAAGTTATTCCAATGCTGCCAAAAGTATTGTCTAACGGTTTGTGTTCGCTTAACCCTGAGGTTGACCGCTTGTGTATGGTTGCAGAAATGACCGTATCGCAAGAGGGTAAGCTGTCGGGCTATAAGTTTTACGAAGCACTAATGAATTCGCATGCTCGTTTAACCTACACCAAAGTAAATGCCATTTTACAAAATGACGAAAAGCTTTGTAAAGAATACGCAGCTGTAGTGCCGCATTTAACTGACTTACAGCAAATGTACATTGCATTAAAAGCAGCACGCCAAGAGCGTGGTGCAATTGAATTTGAAACGCTCGAAACCCGTTTTGTATTTAATGCACAGCGTAAAATAGAATCTATTGTGCCAGTTATTCGTAACGATGCGCACAAGCTGATTGAAGAATGTATGATTTTAGCTAATGTTTCGGCGGCTAAACTACTTGAGAAACACGAAGCAAGTGCATTGTTTAGGGTACATGATGAACCCGATAGCGAAAAACTGGGTAACTTTACTCAGTTTTTAACTGAGCTAGGTATTGAAAGCACGCTAAGCGACGAACCAACCCCGAAAGAGATCACTCATGTGTTGGCTCGTTTAGGGGACCGTCCTGAAGCTGAGCTTATTCAAACCATGCTGCTTCGCTCAATGAAGCAAGCGGTATATCAGCCAGATAACATAGGTCACTTTGGTTTAGCATTATCGGCCTACGCGCACTTTACCTCGCCAATTCGCCGTTACCCCGATTTAGTGGTACACCGTGCGATTAAAGCGGTATTAAAAGCGCAAGGTCAACAAACGTCAGGTGAATACGCCTATAGCGATGATGAAGTCGATCAACTTGGTGAGCAGTGTTCAACTACTGAGCGCCGCGCAGACGATGCCACCCGTGAAGTAGCCGATTGGTTAAAATGTGAATACATGCAAGATCATGTAGGCACGGAGTTTAACGGGGTTATTTCATCGGTTACTAATTTTGGTTTATTTATTCGTTTAGATGATTTGCAAATTGATGGATTAATTCATGTTACCAATTTAGGTGATGAATACTTCCAACATGATGCGGCTAAACATTGCTTGGTGGGTGAACACACACATACGGTTTATCGTTTAGGCGATAAAGTCACTGTGCAAGTTGCCTCGGTAAGCTTAGATGAACGCCGAATTAACTTAACGCTTAAAGGCGATGTGGCTCAAGATCGTTACGCGCGTCGTCGTGCGCCAAAAAAGAATGCCCCAGCAAGTGTTCGCTCGCAACTTAAAGCTGGTAAAATACCGGGCAAAAAGTCAGCAAGTGACAGTAAAAAAGCTAAAGATGGCAAAAAGCCTGCAGGTAAAACGAAGGCAGCCGGTAAGTCTAAAGTAAAAGCGGATGACACCACCGCGAAGAAAAAAACCAAAAAGAAAGCGGTCAAAAAGCCTAAAAGACCAGGTAAAAATGCCCGTAAACGTAGTAGCCCAGGAGCAAACAATTCGTGAGTAATGAATTAATTTTTGGCTTTCACTCTGTTGAAGCAATTTTAGCAAAAGAGCCAGAGCGCTTTATAGAAATATACGCCCTTAAGGGACGTGATGATAAGCGTTTATCGCCTGTGATTGAGCAAGCGCGTCAGTTTGGTATTTCAGTACAGTTTATGCAACGAAAAGCGCTTGATAACAAAGCGAAAGATGAACAGCATCAAGGCATTATCGCCAACGTAAAAGCGGCGAGAGTGTTTAATGAAAAAGATCTCGATGAGATCATTGAACGCGAAGACACGCCATTTTTACTGGTACTTGATGGCATTACCGATCCGCATAATTTAGGCGCTTGCTTACGTAGTGCCGATGCAGCGGGCGTACATGCGGTGATTGTTCCTAAAGACAAATCAGCAAAGCTTAATGGCACAGCACGTAAAGTGGCCTGTGGCGCAGCAGAAACGGTACCGCTTATTCAGGTAACTAACCTTGCACGTACATTGCGTGAAATAAAAGACGCGGGCGTTTGGGTTGTAGGTACTGCCGGTGAAACCGACACACATGTATTTGATGCCAGCTTAACAGGCCCAATGGCGATTGTGATGGGTGCTGAAGGTGAGGGCATGCGCCGCTTAACACGTGAGCATTGTGATGTGCTTGTTAAAATCCCAATGGCAGGCACGGTTTCAAGTTTAAATGTATCGGTAGCAACCGGCATTTGTTTATTTGAAGTGTTACGCCAGCGCGCAGAAACAAATTAAGCCTAAGCCTAACTAGCCTAAGCACAGGCTAATTACATAGGGATTATAGGCATTAAAAAGCCGAGATTGATTACATCAACTCGGCTTTTTTGTATTTTTAAGTTAGCGCTTTATTAAAAGCTGTAAGAGTAACCCATTTGTACTGAGCGTGGCTTACCAGGTTGAATACCGCCATTTGCGCGGTTAGCAATGTAGGTTTTATCAAACAGGTTATCAACGCTTAGGTATACTTTTTGATTTTCATCAATTAAGTACTTAGCAGCTAAATCCCATACAACACGGCTATCAATCGCATTTAAGCCTGAGTCAGAAAGGTCAGCATGTGCATCCGATACGTAACGTATTTGGCTATTAACAACAAAGTTATTCACTTCGGCACCAAACGATAAAGCAACTTGGTTTTCTGGTACGTAAGGCATTGCATCGCCTTTTTCTACAGAGCCCCAAATTTCTGAATCAAATGTGTTTTTAAACTCTGAATCAGTGTAGGTGTAAGTCAGTTTAACTGGGAACGCAACTGATGCAGTATTAAACGTACGACCAGCGCTAAATTCAAAGCCTGATACTTCTACTTCACCGTAGTTGTATTGGTCGCCAATGTTGTCGTCGCTACAACCTACTGATGCGGTACAGTTACCATGCATGTTGTCGTAATCAGAGTAGAATGCAATCACTTCACCGTTAAAGCCGTTTGCATTAAAACGAGAACCAAACTCAATGTTGACGCTTTCTTCTTCGTCTTGGTCAGCATTGCCTGGCGCTGCGGGTGCATAACCTTTTTGAATGCCTGCAAGTAACGTTACGTTATCGTTAAGTGTGTAAGTAGCACCTAAAGACGGTACTAAAATTTCAGTATCGTTTGAAATATCCTTCGTTAAGCCCATGCTACGAGTTGGATCTGATTTAGCCCATTCTTCACGGGTAATAGTAATGTCTTCATAACGCAGACCTGCACTCACTACCAATGCATCCATTGTCCATTCGTCTTGAATAAATAGGGTGCTTGCTTTTGCGCTGTCTAAGCGATTGCTATTAGAGCCAGGTGCGCCTTGTGAGGTAAGAGTCATACTTAAATCTTGATTAAGCGTGTATTTGTCTTCCCACTGGAAACGATCCATTTCATCTTCGTGGTAACGTACGCCAACTGTAATGTAGTGATCGCCCGCCGGAATGTGTAATTCAGACTGCACACCTTTAGCTTGGTAGTCGCGGTTATTAGCTTTAACACCGATGTTTTCGATACCTTCAGCCGTTGGGTTTGCTTCAAATTCACTGTATTGCTCAAGGTAGCTTTCGCTTACTTTACTGGCTTTGTACCAGTTACGGTGGAAGTCATTTAAGTAAGCGGTTGCTAAAAATTCGTAACCTTCACCAAAGCGGTATGCATAGTTTACTTGGTATGCATTATGACGGGTGTTCATCTCATCATTTTGCGATGCAGCATAACGACGGTTAGGATTTTCTTGGTAATCGACGTTAGTTAAGCCCATGTACGTTTCGTCTGATGTTTCTTCAGAGTACTTAGCTTTAAACTCAATGTTGTGGGCATCGTTTTCACCAAAGGTATGGCCAAATTTTACCAGTACGTCATTTTTTTCAAAACCAGTGTTGTCATCGCCTACTGGTAATTCTTTAAAACCATCAGCGCCGTAAGAAAACACTTCAATTAAGCCCGCTGTGTTATTTTTTTCTTTAGCGAAGTAAGCGTGACCTTTATAGTAACCATCGCTACCAAGTGCCGCGTCAACTATACCCATAGAGCTATTTGCTTCAGTTGGTAAGCTGCGAGAAAGTAAATTTAATACACCACCGGTAGTGCGCGGGCCATATTTAACTGAGGCAGCACCTTTTAATACTTCAATAGACTCCATACGACCCATAGTTGGGAAGTAATAAGCCGATGGTGCAGAGTAAGGAGCCGGTGCAACGAGTACGCCGTCTTCCATTACTGAAATTTTATCGTTACGGCCAGTACCTGTGCCACGCATACCAATGTTAGGACGCAGACCATAGCCATCTTCTTCTTGAACGTATACACCTGGTACAGATGCTAATACGCGAGAAATATCGGTAAATTCGAATTTTTGCAATTCTTCATCAGAGATAAATGTAGCAGAACCTGGAATATCGTTAATTGCTGCTTGTGAACCAATAACGGTAATTTGTTCAAAATTGCGTTCAACGCCGCCGGCATCTTTGGCCATTGCTGTTGCACTCAAAGACAGCGCTACGGCTGCAGTTAACGAAGAAACTAAAAATTTATGTGACATTGATTATCCTAAAAATAGTTCAACTACTAAAATTGGCGTAATTTAAACATGTTAACGAATGAGAATCAATATTATTAAGTTTTAGTTATATTTACATTTGCCGTAAAAACACGCTGTTTTTATAACATTTTTAACTAAGTGTTTAGCTTAGCTTTATAAAACCAACATAATGTACTGGCTGGTGGCGGTTAATTTAACCTGAGCTGTGTTTGAGCTCGATTTATTATCCAGAGGTCAAGTTATTTAAGCCGTGGGATAGCCTAAGCGCAGCTTAATAAATTCGGCGAGTTTAAATACCGCGTTTTCAGGTTCGCTGGCGGTTTTCACTAAACTAATACCTATACTGCCAAGCGCAGGTAAATGTTTAGTGTGTAAGTGATAGGCTAAATCGTTAGGTACGGTACTTTTTGCAAGTACTGTTATACCTAAGCCTTCTTTTAACGCGGCAATTAAACCGGTTAAATCGGCATTACTGTAAACAATACGATATTTAATGCCTGCTTTTTCAAGCGCCTGAGTTGCTCTGCGGCGATAAATACAGCCCTCAGGGGCGGTCACTAAGGTTACCGTTTCATTTTGTGCCAGTGATAGGTCGCCCACCCACACTAATTGGTCTTGAATAAAAATAGGAATTTTTTCTGAGTCAAGTTGCTCGTTAAGCGCTAACACTAAATCAAATTGATCTTGGCGCTCATCAGAGAGTAGGTGTTTACTTAAACGTGATTTTACTTCAAGTGATACCTCAGGGTAGAGCGCCACAAAATCGCCAATAATGGAGGGCAAAATACGCGCGGCAAATTCGCTAGGGATCCCCAAGCGCACTTTACCGGTTACACTTTCTGATGTGAACAACTGTAAAATGGCATCGTTATGCTGCACCATTTGCTTTGCCATAGGCAGTAACAACTCACCATATTGGTTGAGCACTTGTCGTTGGCCCTGCTTTTTAAATAATTTATAGCCGAGTAAATCTTCTAAACGTTTTACTTGTAAGCTCACCGCAGGTTGCGAAAGGCCAAGTAAATCGCCTGCTTTGGCAAATCCACCAACCTCAACCACCATAACAAAAGTTCGTAAACTGTCGGTTGAAATGTTTTTCATATTTAAAATTACTATTTATATGGCTATATATATAAGTATTATTTATCAATTGATAAGTAATTACAATTTGTTGTTGTAAGGCTTGCGCAATATACTTTTGCTATTAAAGATAGATAGGTATTTGTTATGACTTTTAACCCGATTATGTTTGCCCGCCATAGCAACGCTAACAGCGCGGTTATTAATGCCTTACAAGCCGATAGCAATCACGTTGTTATTGACTTTAGTGGTAGTGAAGCATCGGTATTTTTAAGTGCTATTTTAGGTCATGACCTCACCAAACTTACCGCTAGTGGCTTTGGCTTTAAAGGCACACTGGATGGCGATTTAAATTCTGATTTTAGCTACGCCGTTTACTACTTTAGCGAAACGGCCTTTCGATTTGTACTTCCAGTTAATGCTAGCCTGCAATTACAAGCGCTCATTAACGAGCAGCAGCTTAGATACGATATCGACTTTGTGGTACGCACCGACTTAGCGACCTTTACTTTAAAAGGCGACAATGCATTTGATACCTTAGTTGAGGCATTTAAACTAACCCCAGGGTTACGCCTTGCTGATGCGCAGCTTTGCTATGGCGCGCAAAGTGGTGATGTGTTTGTTACTGCAGTAGATCAAAACAACGAACAGCAGTTTATTGTTATTGCTAAAACGGCCACGCTTGATAAGTGGCAACAGTATATGCAGCAACAGGGCTTTAGTGTTACCAACACTCAAGCAGCCTAACGGGTAAAAAGTTAAAGATTACAATTTGGTAGGCTTATTAATGGCTACCATGTTATTCCCCCTCATTTAATTGAGGCCACGCCCACACACATGGGTTAATTTAAAAGTGAAGGAATATTATGACTTCTAAAACAGTATTACATGCAAAGCATCTTGAAGCCGGCGCAAAAATGGTTGATTTTCATGGCTGGGAAATGCCAATTAACTACGGCTCACAAATAGAAGAACACAACGCCGTACGTAACGATGCGGGTATGTTCGACGTATCACACATGACCATTGTTGATATACAAGGTGAGCAAGCACAAGCGTTTTTACGCAAGCTAGTAGCTAACGATGTTGCTAAGTTAACCGTACCAGGTAAAGCGCTTTACACTGGCATGCTTAACGAGCAAGGCGGCGTAATCGACGACTTAATTATTTACTACTTTAGCGAAACATTTTATCGCTTAGTGGTTAACTCAGCGACCCGTGAAAAAGATTTAGCACATTTAGCCAAAGTGTCGAGCGATTTTGCTGTAACGGTTACTGAGCGCCCAGAATACGCCATGATTGCGGTTCAAGGCCCTAATGCACGTGCTAAAACAGCCCAGGTATTAAACGCAGACCAGCAAGCTACAGTAGAAGGCATGAAGCCATTTTTTGGTGTTCAAGCCGGTGATTTATTTATTGCTACAACAGGTTATACTGGCGAAGACGGTTACGAAATTGTAGTGCCAAACGAGCAAGCCGCCGATTTATGGCAGCAATTGCTTGATGCCGGTGTGGCGCCTGCGGGCTTAGGTGCGCGCGACACACTGCGTTTAGAAGCAGGTATGAACCTTTACGGCCTAGATATGGACGAAAGCGTATCACCACTGGCAGCTAACATGGCATGGACTATTGCATGGGAGCCAGAAGATCGTGACTTTATTGGTCGTGATGTTTTGGTAAAACAACGTGCAGAAAAAAGTACTCACAAGCAAGTAGGTCTTATTCTTGAAGAAAAAGGCGTACTACGCAGTGGTTCTAAAGTAATTGTTGATGCTGGCGAAGGTGTTATTACATCTGGCACATTCTCACCAACATTGGGCTATAGTGTTGCATTAGCACGTGTACCACGTTCAACCGGCGACACAGCTCAAGTAGAAATGCGTAAAAAATTAGTTAACGTAAAAGTAGTTAAGTCGGGCTTTGTACGTAACGGTAAATCAATAATCTAAATAATTTGGTTATACCAATAAATAAGTTAGCCTTATTCATTGGTATTCTCCCAATCTAAACCAAAGGATGAAAAAAATGAGCAATATCCCTAGCGAGTTAAAATACGCACCTTCACACGAGTGGGTTCGTAACGAAGGCGACGGCACTTACACTGTTGGTATTTCTGAGCATGCGCAAGAGCTGCTTGGCGACATGGTATTTGTTGAATTACCAGAAGTAGGCGACGAAGTTGATGCTGGCGAAGACTGTGCAGTAGCAGAGTCAGTAAAAGCGGCATCAGACATTTACGCGCCAATTAGCGGTGAAATTGTTGCCATTAACGAAGAGCTAGAAGATGCGCCTGAAACAGTAAACAACGACGCATACGGCGACGGTTGGTTATTCCGTATTAAAGCGTCAGAAGAGTCTGAGTTAGATAACTTATTAGACGCTGAAGGTTACGCGCATACAATTGACGAAGACTAATCGTTAATTAATAAAAGCCCCTCTATGTTAAAACATTGGGGCTTTTATGATTAAAGCGCTTATTTTTCCATACAAAGTAAGCAGCTAAATCATCACATATTTTAATCAATACTAGTTACCCATTAGTATTTAGGATCATAGGAATCTGGACACATGTCAAACGCCAAATCTCTTGAACAATTAGAGCAAAAGCAAGATTTTATTCGCCGCCATATTGGGCCAAGCCCAGCGCAAGTAAACGACATGCTTAGCGCTCTTGAAGTATCGAGCGTTGAAGAGCTGATCGGTCAAACTGTACCTGCTGGTATCCGTCTTGAGCAAGGTCTTAATATCGGCGAAAGCCGCACCGAAGTTGAAACACTAAGCTACTTAAAATCAGTAGCAAGCAAAAATAAAGTTTTCAAATCGTATATTGGCCAAGGCTATCACCCAACTCACGTACCACACGTAATTTTACGTAACGTACTTGAAAACCCAGGTTGGTATACAGCGTACACACCGTATCAGCCAGAGATTGCACAAGGGCGTTTAGAGTCACTATTAAATTTCCAGACTATGACCCTAGATATTACCGGCCTAGATTTAGCAAGTGCCTCACTGCTTGACGAATCAACCGCTGCAGCCGAGGCAATGGGCCTTGCAAAACGTGTCTCTAAAGCTAAAAAAGCCAATGCGTTCTTTATTGCCGACGACGTACACACGCAAACCATTGACGTAGTAACTACTCGTGCAGAGCAATTTGGTTTTGAAATTATTGTAGGTAAAGCCGCCGATGCTGTTAACCACGATATTTTTGGTGCGTTATTCCAATACCCGTCAACATCAGGCGAAATTGTTGACATAACAGACCTAATAGCTGGCGTACAAAGTAAAAAAGCGATTGCCTGTGTTGCTGCCGACATCATGAGCTTATTACTATTAAAAGCACCAGGTAAATTAGGCGCCGACGTAGTACTGGGTTCAGCACAACGTTTTGGTGTACCTATGGGTTACGGCGGTCCTCATGCCGCATTTTTTGCAACACGTGATGCGTACAAACGTTCATTACCAGGTCGTATTATTGGTGTATCAAAAGACCGTTTAGGTAACGATGCATTACGTATGGCAATGCAAACCCGCGAGCAACATATTCGCCGCGACAAAGCCAATTCAAACATTTGTACTGCGCAAGTATTACTAGCGAACATGGCTGCGTTTTATGCGGTATACCATGGCCCGCAAGGCTTAAAAACCATTGCACAACGCATTCACCGTTTTGCTGATATTTTAGCAACTGGCTTAAAAGCAAAAGGTGTGGCACTTAAGCACACTACTTGGTTTGACACATTAACAGTGGTTGATGAAAACAAAGCCGACGTCGTGGCGCGTGCTGTAGCTAAAGGTGTTAACTTTGCTACTAACCATGCCGGTGAATACTCAATTTCAGTATCAGAAACCACAACCCGTGCAGACGTTGCTGAGTTATTTGATATTATTTTAGGCGAAGGCCATGGCCTAAGTGTAGATGCGATTGCCGCTGATGTTGAAGCAAATGGCAGTGACTCTATTCCTGCAAGCTTAGTGCGTGATGATGAAATACTAACGCATCCAAACTTTAACAGCTACCACAGCGAAACAGACATGCTTCGCTATATTAAGCGCCTTGAAAACAAAGATTTAGCGCTTAATCATTCTATGATCTCGTTAGGCTCATGTACCATGAAACTAAACGCGACCGCTGAAATGATCCCAATTACATGGCCTGAATTTGCAAACCTTCACCCATTCTGCCCGCTAGACCAAGCAGAAGGTTACCAAATAATGATTAACGAACTACACGATTGGCTAGTTAACATTACCGGTTACGATGCGGTTTCATTGCAACCAAATTCAGGTGCACAAGGTGAATACGCAGGCTTAATCGCCATTCGTAAATACCACGAGTCACGAGGGGATGCGCACCGTAACGTATGTTTAATCCCAAGTTCTGCGCACGGTACTAACCCAGCATCGGCACAAATGGCCAGCATGAAAATTGTGGTTGTTAACTGTGATAAAAACGGCAACATCGACATGGAAGACTTAAAAGCGAAAGCTGAAGACGTCTCTGAAAACCTATCATGTGCCATGGTAACGTACCCATCTACCCACGGTGTATACGAAGAAACGATTCGTGAGTTATGTGAAATTGTTCACCAGCATGGTGGCCAAGTTTACATGGATGGCGCAAACATGAACGCGCAAGTAGGTGTTACTAGCCCAGGCTTTATTGGCTCAGATGTATCGCACTTAAACTTACACAAAACCTTCTGTATTCCACACGGCGGCGGTGGCCCAGGTGTTGGCCCAATTGGTGTTAAATCGCACCTTGCGCCATTTATGCCAAACCACAGCGTAATTAACGTACCAGGTACTGATGAAGGAAATGGTGCAGTATCGGCAGCGCCTTACGGCTCTGCAGCTATTTTACCTATTTCATGGGCTTACATTGCCATGATGGGCTCTGAAGGCTTAAAACAAGCAACAGAAATGGCGATTGTAAATGCTAACTACTTAAGCAATGAACTTAGCAAGCACTTCCCAATTTTATACCGTGGCCGTAACAATCGCGTTGCCCACGAATGTATTATTGACCTACGCCCATTAAAAGAAGCCTCAGGCATTACTGAAATGGACGTTGCTAAGCGCTTACAAGATTATGGTTTCCACTCACCAACAATGTCGTTCCCAGTAGCGGGCACATTAATGATTGAGCCAACTGAATCTGAGTCTAAGGGCGAGATTGACCGCTTTATCGAAGCGATGGTGTCGATTAAAGGTGAAATCGATAAAATCATTTCAGGTGAATGGTCTATCGAAAACAACCCATTGGTATTTGCACCGCACACACAAGCTGATGTGTTAGGTAATGAATGGGACCGCGCGTATGACCGTTTTTACGCTGCATTCCCAGTACCAGCAGTTGCTAAAGATAAGTTCTGGCCAACCGTTACACGTATCGATGACGTATACGGCGACCGTAATTTAGTATGTGCATGCCCAGCGGTAGAGACATACAGAGATTAATAATTTTTAAAATTTCCAATTAAAGATTGGGAATTTATAAAATTTTAAAAGCCGTTGCAGCAATGTAGCGGCTTTTTTGTGTGAGGTGAAAAACCATTTCAAATGCTTATGTAGGTTGGGTTGAGTGAAGCGAAACCCAACGATTCTCCAATATTATTACCAGCTCCAAAGTACATAAATATGTATTGTTTGTAGTCGTCCTTTAGGGCGCAAAAAGCGAGAAAAAGAATTTCACCACCGAGAACCCAGAGGCGCTTCGCGCTGCACCGAGGTTAAAGGTATTATCGTAGGCGCTAAGCTTGCTGGCGCGTGTTGTTATATGTTCATTGCTTGCTAACTTGAAGCTTTATAACTCGCTAACTTTTTATATTTTGTCTGGATAAATCCGTGACCTAAATTAGAAACCTTATTCAAGGTTTTGTCGCGCTGGCGACGGCAGCCAAAGAGGGGCTGCCGCTGGTCCCTCTCTGGACACTCTCAGCGCACCCGAGCATCACGCTTAATCCTTCAAATAATTAATTGATGTTAACGTAAACGGCGAAGATAGGCCATCCATGGCCTAGTTTCGCCTTATCGCGCATCCATGCGCGATATTACTCATCAATTGCTTATTTTCAGGGCGTGATGATGGGGGAGCGTGTTAAACGTGAGATTGGTGTTTGGTCTTGGGGGAATGCAAGGCCTGATATTATTGCTCTATTTATATTTAAATATTACTTGTTGAATTAATCTACCCATTATTGTTAAATTAAGGCATTGAAAGATAGTCAAAAATATCAAAGGAATTGAGATTGAACTTCAAACTGAAAATGAATGGTGCTCTTTGGGAAAGCTTCTGTGAGAGAATGCTCCGGCACGAATTCACTTGGAAAAATTTTACTAGTGTTCCTCACCATGACAGAGGCGATCATGGAATAGAGTTTTTTACAAATTGTGGTGTCATTTTTCAGTGTTACTACCCTGACCCTTCGTACTCAATGGATGAGTATAGAAGGCATGTTCAAAAAAATAAATGAAGACCTTAAAAAGTTAAGTAAGCATGAATCAGAAATTGAAAAAATGCTTGGCGATATCAAAATATCTTGTTGGGTACTCGTTATCCCTGAAGTTAGAACAAAAGAATTACTCAAATACTGTAAGTCAAAAGAGAAACAAATCCCACAACTATCATATTCAATCCCGAAAGGCATTTCTGTAAAAATAGAAACTGACGACTCATTTCCATCGGGATCTATTTTCTCTAGGAGATACATTGGAGAGGAAATAAATATTGATATATCTGATATAAATACTGAAATAACAGAGATATGGAAATCTCAGAATAGTACTTTTTTTGACAATATTTGTAGGAAAACAAATAAATTTAGTGAAAGCGATCTTGAAAGGCTTAGAACAAGCCTGATTCGACAGTATATGCAGGTTGAAGAATTGATGGATGCATATAGAGATCAATTTCCTGATTTGTATACGGAAGTAACTTCTATAGCTATAGTAAATTTGGAAGCTTTAAAAAATGAAAGCTTATTTGTAAGAGATGAGCCTAAAAATATATTAATGTCGCTTTTACAAAAAAATAGAGATTCTATTAAAACTATAGAGCAATCAATCTCAAACAATAATATAGAGATATTTTCTAGTGGCTTAATAGCTCGGTGGTTAGCCGAATGTAAGATGGACTTTATTATCAATGAATAACGAGAAGGAACTTCAACATAAAACAGCTACAGCTATCTTTAGTGATACTAGCTACCCATTACCTATTGAATTGAGACCTATATGGCGTATTGGCTTAATGTGTATTGCAATTAATGTAGTAGGTACAGGTGGTATATCATTGAAACTCACCAAAATGAGAGTGCTACTTTGGATGTTAATACGGCCTCAAAACTGGAGTGATTATTATGATTCTTTACATTCATATTCTAATTCGGTTTTGTCAATGTCATCCGACAAGTCAACAGACAAAGCGATAGAACTAGCGATGGCAAAAGGTATTTTGCAACTAGACTCAGAAACCTTAATATTAGGAGAAGAGGGGTATAAATTATTACGTTTGGTAAACGACCTAAGCTTATTTAACAATGAAGTTGAATTTCTACATTCAATAAAAAATAAGGTTACAGAAAATTATATAAAAAGGATTTTAGGACATTAAAAATGCTAGGACTAACTTTAAAAAAATTAAAAGTAACTTCTGTTACAAATGATGGAGTTTATTCAACTGAAATTCCTTTTTATAAAGGATTAAACATCATACGTGCAGAAAACTCATCGGGTAAATCTACTTGTATTAATTCAATAGCTTATGCTTTAGGTTTAGATGCCATCTTAGGTCCAAGTAGAAGAAAACCTTTTCCAAGATCTATGCATCAATTTTTAGAATCTTCAAAGGTTGATGCCACACCGCATTTTGTAAGTCAGTCGTATGTTGAATTAGAAGTAGAAAATGCAACTGGGCAATATGCAAAGTTCAAAAGAGATGTTGAAGGTGATAAGGATAAAGTTACAGTCTTTGATGAAAAAGGCACTTTTGAAGATTATTTTCTGGGTAGTGCAGGTAGCGTAGGATCAGCAAAAAGCGAAAAAGGGTTCCATTTTTGGCTTGAAAGATACCTAGGTTGGAATTTACCAAATTTAGTAACTCATGAAGGTAAACCAACAAGACTTTATCTCGAATGTGTATTTCCTTTATTCTTCATTGAGCAAAAAAGAGGCTGGTCAGAATTACAGGCTAATACACCTACTTATTATGGTATTAAAGGAGTGAAAAAAGCCGCACTAGAGTTCTGTTTAGGAGTAGAAAATTATAGTAAAAAAAATAGATTAGCGGAACTGAATGCGATAACGAGTAGCATTGAAAGAGATTGGGAAAAAATTATTAGTTCAGCCGATTCTTTAGCTGAATTTGGTGGTATGAAATTACAATTGGATTGTACTTTGGAAAAAGAGAGCTTTTTTCCTTTAATATCTTTTTTAGTACCTCAACAAGATCAGTTTACTGAAATCACGCCTTATTTGGGTGGACTGAAAGCCGTATTAATTGATATCAAAAATAATATTAAAACGTGGCCTCATTATAATGACGTCTCAGAGCTAACTGCGAAGAAGAGAACATTACTCAGAGATTTTGATTCTCTAGTGCAAAAACAAGAGAGCTTTTTAATTTCGATCCAGAAGATGGAAAATAAGGTTTCAAATATTGCTTTAGAGTTAGACCGATATAGACAATTAAAACGGTTACATGATGTAGGAAGTGAGGTTAACTTCGAAGCGGAAATTAGCTCATGTCCAGTTTGCGATTCAGATATGTACGATAGCTTGGCTAAAGTACCAGTAAAAAGTAAGCCTTTAACTGTTGAACAAAATATAGGTTACTTAAAAAATCAAGTTGACTTCTATTCCGGCATTAAAAAAAGACATGAAAAAGACTTAACAGAAATAAAAAAAGAACAAGCCTTATTACAAATTTCAATAATTAAAATTCAGTCAAGTATTGATGAGCTTAAAACAGATGAAGCCGCATTTATTGAACTTTATGGAAAAGACCTTAAAAGAAAAGTTGAATTAGAAAATGAGATTAATGGGTTAATAAAACTAGTATCGAAACAGACTGACTTTAATGAGCGAGCTAAAGATCTTCATCAGCAATGGCTAAGATATACATCAGAATTGAAAACATTGAAGAAGAAAAGTACAGATGATGTTTCATTTAAGGTTCTTAAAGTATTAAAAACCCGCTTAATTGAAAACTTAACTGCTTTCGGTTATAAAACCGCAAATCAGCATTTTCTTCAAATATCAGAGCAAACCTTGCGGCCCGAACTTGATGGTTACGACATTGTAGCTGATTCATCTGCTAGTGATTATATCCGGATAATATGGTCCTATACCCTTGCATTATTAGAGTTAGGTATCAGTCAAAGTAGTGTGAAACATGGAGGTTTTGTAGTCTTTGATGAACCTAGACAGCACGAGACTGATAAATCTAGCTTTGCATCTCTATTAGATAAGTCTAGTTCATTATTGGACTCTGGGGGACAAGTGATAGTTGCCACCAGCATGAGTACAGATGAATTGAATAGCTATGAATTGAAAAAGGCTAATATTAAGATATTCAAGGATGGAGAGTATATTCTCAAAAAAGAAGAGGACCATAGTTAACTTGTGAAGCCAAAGGGGTCACCCATTAGAAAGTTCCGGTCAAGCAGGCAGCTGTGTTTTCTTGAACTTTTTATTCAAAAAACCAAGTGTTGTTACTTTTTAAACTCACTTTAAATATGACTATGCATCCAGTAATGACGTTGATTGGTGAGAATATGCACCAGTCAACCATGTGAGATCCAAGGTGCCAATCTTGACTTCATACATTAAAAATAGATAAATCAGAATGAGTGTCATTATAATTATCTTAAATTTTAATTGCCTCAGAGGGTGTGGTTGATAACCCACTAAAATATTTCATTATTAATTTTCCTTGGCTATTTTTTTCAATGACTAAATAGTTGTTTGAATTAAGGTAGTAAAAACTAGTTTTAGACATGGGGATTAGCTTTATTTTATTTCCACCAGTGCGCTGAGAATATAAAACGTCATTTTCATAAATTAGGCTGCGAGAAGTATTTTTATTAATACGGTAATCACCTAAAACAGGTAATAATTGCTGCTCTGTTACATCAATGCTTTTAAACTTTGGTAGTTCTATACCTAGTGTTTTGGCTATGAGTTTTTCGTTTATAAAAATAGGGTTTATATGGTTTGAATTGGCGAGTACGGCTACGTATAGTTTTTGCTCGGGTATGTAGCGTGCATGTGCTAAAAAGCCATTTATTCCGCCGGTGTGCTTAATTACCGTATAGTCATTAAAAGGCTTAATAACTAGGCCGTAACCGTAGGGTGAAAAACTGCCGTCGTTGAGTTTAAAAGGGCTGGCCATCTTTTCATAACTTGCTTTACTAATAAGCTTGCCAGACGATAATGCACTAAACCAAATGTTTAAGTCAGTTGGCGTTGATATAAGCGCCCCTGCGGCATAGGGCCAATCCATATTAATATAACTTGTGTTTATAAAGCCTTGCTCTGTTTGTTCATATCCAGCTGCGCGGTGAGGAACAAGCTCTTGCCCCTCGTAGCTACTTTGTGACATCCCCAGTTTTTTAAAAATATTTTGTTCAACGAACTCCTTATAAGGTTGCCCGCTTGCTACTTCAATTATTTTACCAAGTAGTGAATAACCTGTATTTGAATAAGCCATTGCTTCGCCTGGTTTAAAAACCATAGGGTGCTTGGCAAAACGCGCTAGCGTATCATCAACGCTTGTAGGTACTTGTATTTCTTTATCGAATAGGTAGTCGTCATCGGTATAATTTGCTATTCCCGATGTGTGGGTCAGTAAGTTTTCTATTGTGACGAGGTTACCCTCAGTAGGAAAGCTTGGAACATACTTATGAATATCGTCAGAGGTTAATAATTTACCTTGCTCTAGCAGCATCATAATTGCAGCAGCGGTAAACTGTTTTGATATAGAACCTAACCGCAAAACACTTTGATTGGTTAGTGCAATGTTGTGTTCAAGGTTGGCAAGCCCTCGGGTTCCTTTAAAAACAGTTTTTCCATTTTTACTTATTATTACTGACACACCAGGCTCACTGGCTGAAAGGGTATCATTAAGGATTTGCTGGTACTGTAAAGCTGTAGGCTCTGCTTTAGCTTGGTTGGGTATTAATAGAGTAAGAGCTAATAAGCAGCTTGTGTAAAATGGCTTAATCATGTTCATCCTTTAATTTTTATATTAAGTTTGCTAATGAGCAGGCGTTCCTTGCGCTTTATAGTGAGTTAATATTGCACAGCTAAAAAGTAAACACAATTAATGACGTTTTTAAGTACTTAGTACTGATTAATAAGTACAATAGTTAAAATTTATTTATTTTAATTTTATATTTACAAGGAAGTTGTTTATATGAGTGATGTAACGCCATTTTTATATATTGCTGTTATGGCTTTTTATTTTTTACACAAAAACGAAGAAGGTAAAATTCTAGTACCGATCGTTGCTTTTGCAGCAATACCGTTATTTAGTAACGATTACTGGCTGTGGTTTAAGGTGAGTGTAGGGCTGAGCATCTATGTTTTAATGGTAGAAAAAGCTAAGGCCGGATATACAGGAGGTGGGGCCGTTTCAGCATTCGCTATGTTTTTTATAGGGGCTTATATAGTCAGTATTGTTATTAATACAGTTATATCTGTAATGGCTAATGGAATTTTTTAACTGTTATTTCGACTTTTTTGTATTACTGTTCAAGCAAAAATGAAGCGGCTGCAAAAAAGGAGTTAATCTTGAGAGGTTTAATTAAACTGGAAGATATTTAAATGATATTAAAAGGCTGCGTAGTAATATTTTGCTTAGTATGTATTAATCTTTTTGCTCGACATAATATGACTCAAAAGAAAGCTAATGGCTATTCTAATAAGGATTTGTTAAAAATATCATTTGTTTTTTCAAGTTTACTAACGATATTAACATTAGCTATGATAACTATTGGCACTGAGTTTTCCGGTTCGATTCAATCTATAGGCTTGTTTATTATATATTGGAGTAATATATATGGTTTGCTTAAGGTATGGAGAAATGCATAGTGAGGTTAATTAAGCTTTTTTGTTTACTAAGCGCCATATTTTTTAGTCATCTTGCTACAGGAAATGATGTATATTTTGATGTAGGTAAAGCTACACCCTATCTTAGTGTTTGCTCACTTAAAAATGACTTGTCTGAAAGTAATACCATTGTTGATTTTACCAATGATTTACTAGGTAAAATCTATCGTTCATCTGGAGAGGCAGAGAAAGATGTTATTGCTTTAGGCACTAATGAATACTTTGATCAGTTGAGTTATCAATCTGCGCTTGGTGTTACTGAGGAATATGAGTTGTATACATTGTCAAGGTGCGAACGCTTTGCAGTCAATCTTTTAAATAAGTTATGCTCAGACAAAGTGAGTAAACTTCCATTACCTAAGCTTACATGTTCAAAGGCAAAGCAGTATCTTTAAATAAAAACAAACTTAATAAAACTACATTACAAATTAATTTAGAATATTTTTTAAGGTTTTATTTTCGATTGGCTTTAAAAACCAAAGGGTCATACCTCTGGTTTTAGACATAAAAGGCCTAGATTTATATTTACCATTCTTGGTGAATTAATGTATCTAGGTATCTGAGTATTGGGTCTGGGAATGCATTTTATTATTTAATGAACCGCGGAAGAGAGCGTGAAAATACCTTTTTGAATGGTGACGGCTTTAAGTCTTTTTTATATTATATTGAGCAAGCAAGCCTTAGATTTAATATTGAAGTGCATTCGTATTGTTTAATGATCAGTCACAACCACCTGCGAATCGAAATCCCCGTTACTAATTTCAAGACTATAAAACTGTAGCCAACATGGCCAAAAACCTGAAAAGAGTTGGGTATGTTGAAATTGCGCTGATAGAGTTGAGGCAAGCAAAGCTGGAGATTATGATCGATGGTTGCAGGCGAGTTAATATATGAGGTTGTTGAAAAGTAATGGAGCCTATTAAGTTGTGGTTTTTAAATCTGTTTCTTACATCTACGGGTCTTTTCTTTTTTATAATATTACCAATGTTAATAGCAATAAAAGATAAAAAAACACGGTTGGTAGAGGATGTTCTAGATGATGGAAATCGTTTTTACTCATTAAATATCATAACTGCTGGTAGCGGAGCATTGCACTACGGTTCTATATTTTTATTCGATTGGTATGCAAAACGTTATAAGGTAATAGAGGAGAGGGAAAAAGTACCCAAAAATTTGCAGGTGTGGTTTAAGCTTTATTATATTTTGTTTATAACATTTAGCTCTATGTTTTTATTAGCATGCCTCATGGCATATTTTTGTTTAGATTGACGGCTTTTCTTCTTTGTTGATTAAATAATGGATTTGATATTTTTTGGTATTGGCTTAAGTGTTATTTTTATCATTCTTTTACCTTTAGCTTTTTATTTAAAAGCAAAAAAGCTCAGAACGGTTGAAGATATTTTAGAGCATGGAAATCGCTATTATTCCCTTAATATTTTTATGGCGCTTCATGGTTTACTTCATTATGGCAGTGTATTTTTATTTGATTGGTATGCAAAACGGTATAATTTATTAAGTGATAGAAACAAGGTACCAGCTCACGTCTCTAGATTATTTAAAGTGTATTTTGTAATTTTTATGCTTTGCGCACTATTAATGTTTTCATCTGTATTATTTGAATAATGGCTTTAGGTGATGGTAAGAGGAATGACGGCTACTAGCTTACAGAGTCATTCAATATTAAAACTAAAATACAGCTTAGTCTGTGCTTTAGCTATTGTATCAAGCGTTATTAGCTTCTCATCATTAGCATTTACAATATTAATCATGCTTTGGCCATATGATACTGTGAATGAGCTAGGACCTAGAGTTATCGGTTTTTTTATTGGCATATGTGTGTTTATCTTTCTTGGAGCGCTCATATCTGCAGGTAGAAACTGGGTTATTAAAGTTTACCGCTTAGTTGCTGGGTGCTCTATAGCTGTGTCCCTAGTTTATATTTTAGGTTTAATATTTGAGCAAAAAAGTGAACGTTTATTTAATGGTTTAGAACTTTCATTTTTATTTATTATTTTTAATTCATTTATATTGCTACTTTTTAAAAGTAAGTATTTAAAGGTGAGTGTTAATGTTACTAAAAGGCTTAAAAGACGGCAAAAAAAGCAAATGGAGTACTTAAAAAACTTTAGTCACAAAAACAAATGAGAGTAACCCAAATCGGTATTTGTAACGTGTACGGCGACCGCAATCTATTTTGCTATGTCTTCGGGCTCACACATACGAGACTAACACTTATCAAAGCTACAAAAGCCGTTGCAGCAATGCAACGGCTTTTTTGTGTGTAGTGATTAATGTTAATTATATAAACGTAGGTTGGATAGAGTTAAACGAAACCCAACAAATCACAAATATACTTACTCGTTCACAAACCAAGAGTATGTGTTATTTATTGTGGGCGTTTAGCTTGCTGGCACGCGGGCGCATGCCCTAATAGATGTTTGAGATTACTATTACAGATAATGTGAATGCGTCTCGCATCTTTAGAAATTAGAAACCTTACTCAATTTTTGTCGTTGAGGTGACGACAGCCAAAACGGGGCTGCTGTGCCCTCTCTATTCGCGAACTTCTTCTTATATTGCGACACAATATTGAGTTAGACATCGTTGTAATTTAGCCCGATCTTATAATAGAAAGGAATGCTGAAAATACATTTAAATATTATAAAGCAATAATAAGTTATCGTTTTACGGTAATTTTAATTGTTTTTTTAGTTTTTGAGTGTCATAGTGATTTTTTAATAGAAGGAACTTAAAATGAAACGCGAGTTACTTACTCTTGCTACTATAGTGTTAGTTGTGCTGCAAACTGCATGCACAACAATTTCGATTGAAGAGTCAAATTTTCTGAACCCAGATCAAAAAGTACAGGTTACAAAGCTGCGTAAAATTGAGCAAACAGCGACAACAGAAAACATAACCATAAATGGGTTTGACGACGTGGCGTTGAGTGGCACCTTGATAAAGGTTGATAATGCGCAAGCAACGGTAATTTATTTTGGTGGTAATCAATTTCGTGTAAGCGTTGCTGGAGGTAAACCTGCACAGCATATACTGCCAATGAATGTAAATATTTTAATGGTTGATCATCGAGGTTACGGTAATAGTGAGGGCACGCCGACAATTGAAAACTTAAAGCGTGATGCATTGTCAGTTTATGATTATGTTGCAACCCGTACAGATTTAAAAAGCACTCCGACTATTTTACATGGACACTCTTTAGGCAGCATGATTGCAGGGTATGTTGCAAGTGAGCGGCCCGCGGATGCGCTAATACTTGAAGGAAGTATTACTAATGTAAAGCAAATGACATCGCAACGTATGCCTTGGTTTGTAAAGCCATTCGTAGAGGTTAACTTTAGTGATGAGCTAGCTAGGGTTGATAATTTAAAGGTAGTGGAATCATTTACTGCTCCGCTTTTAATAATTACCGGAGAAGATGATACTCAAACACCTCCTGCTTTAGCTGAAACTTTATACCAACATGCACTTTCAAAGCAAAAGCAATTATATATTGTAAAGGGCAAGCACCATGGTAATGCATTGACTGGTGATAAGTTGCAGCTACATTATCAGCGATTAGTAATGCAGTTAAATGCAAAGAAATCTTAAAATGAAAAGAATAGTAATGATGAGTAACGTAATATTAGCGTTACTTTTTTTGACCCTAACTACTTTATTAATTACCGCCGTTGTATTGTTACTTAATGGCAGTGATGTTTTAAACTTTACTCAAGCTAACGGTACCCACTTGTGGATAGGGCTTGAAGTTACCGGTTCTTGGAAAGGTACTGCAGGTACATTAACGGCAAACAGTTTTAATACAATCACTTGGTTAGCGTTACCGCAAATGTTGCCATACATTATTGTAAATCTGATTTTAATTCGCTTGTTTATGCTTTACCGTAAAGGATTGTTTTTTAACTTAAAGAATATTCAATGCTTTAAATGGCTTGGTGGCTTATTATTACTGCAATTTATATTTGTGGCTTTTTATCCCGCGTTGTTGGTAACACTGCTAAATATGTTCACAGGTAGTGAGCTTAAACGAGCTGTAGTGATTCAAGACACCGATATCATAGGCTTTATAGTTGGGCTTATTATTTATGTTATTGCATGGATAATGAAACAGGCGCAACAGCTGCAACAAGAGCAAGAGTTAGTAATTTAATGGCAATAATAATTGATTTAGATGTGATGCTCGCAAAGCGTAAAATGAAGTCGGCAGAGCTTGCCGAAGCAATTGGGATTACCCCACAAAATTTATCTGTATTAAAATCGGGCCGTGCAAAGGCTGTACGATTTACAACGCTTGACGCTATTTGCAAATACTTAGATTGCCAACCTGGTGATATTTTACGCTTTGAAGTTGGTATTGACTAAGTCGCATACTGACTAGTAAAAATGCCCCCTTTAGGGTTTGACCCCGTTTCACTCTCCTCTTTTATAACTAATTGTTTAATAGTATCTAATTTAGGATTAGTATTCGGTACTACTTAAAACAATAATAAAATAAGTGCTAGAAATAGCCTTTAAAAAAAGAGGTATTCATGGAAGATCTATTTATAGGTTTATTTGCAAATGTCGGCGTTATATTACTTTTAGTTTTGATATTAAGAGCAATTAAAAAAGTTGATTTAAATCTAATGTGGTCTTTGATTTCGTTAGGTATTTTAGTTTGCTACTTTTTTGCTTTGTTTAAAGGTGGAAAGGTTATCCCCTTGGATATGCTTTTTCCTGATATGTCGTGGAATTGGTCTGGAAAAGTAGCGGCAATAATCCTTTGGTTAGTCGTACTATTGGCTTTAGTTAAATTTAAAGCTAACTTTCGTATTGCGGATGCTGGTTTTACTTTTAGGCAAAATGAAAACTCTATAAAACCCGCTTTTACAGTTATGTGCTTGTTTATCATTTTACAGATAGTTGTATCACTATTTTGGAGTGGTGAACCTAATTACGATTTAGAAACCTTACTTTATCAGGCAACAATGCCAGGCTTTGATGAGGAGCCAATGTTTAGAGGGATTCTTTTATTTTGTATATCTTTGGCAATCATATCTGAACGCTATAATTTAGGTGGTGCGTCAATTAACATTGCAGGGTTGCTCTTAGTAGTGTTATTTGGACTCGTTCATGGGGTTATGTTTAATGGTGGAGAGTGGCACTTTTCTTTCCCCGCTATTTTATTAACAGGCGGCTACGGCTTTATTTTACTTTGGCTAAGAGAGCGCACAGGGAGTTTGGTGTTTCCTATTTTAGCCCATAATAGTGTTAACTTTGTTGGGCAGCTAATCTAATTAAAAGTTTAATTTAAGAGAGGTAAAATCTTGTGTAAGTTTTTACCTCCTCACCGGCAGCAGCCAAAAGGGCTCGTTTGCAGGTGACCACAAGTCATTCATGCCTGCAATTTGAGCTCCTTTTATCACTTAGAAAAACCAAAGGGTTACCCATTAGAAATTTCTGATCAAGCAGGCAGCTGTATTTCCTTGATCTTTTTATTTAAAAACCAAGTGTTTTTATTATTTAAACTCACTTTAAATATGACTACGCATCTAGTCATTACGTCGATTGGTGTGAATATTCACCATGGCTTGGCAAAGAACGCCATTTGAATTTAGATATTTTTAGCATCATTGATAATTAAGTAAGGCCCTTGGTCTCCGTCATCGTTTACTACCAATATCAGTCCTGTTTCTGGCAGTGTATATACACTGCCTAATAACAAATAAATTTAAAATTAGTTATCTTCGATAACAATGGTGCAGGCAGCAGGGCTTTCACCAGTCATACTTATTACTGCCGTATAACCGTTATGACTTTCATCGTAAATGCCATCATCAGAGTAGTGTTTTTTTGTTTTATCAGCCGCTTTATATGCATCTTTAGAGCTACTATAAGGTGTTTTACTATGTTGTACTTTAAAATAGTTCTGTTTATTTACTGGTGTTGCGGACATAATTGCCCAACCAGATTTATTACCTGAAATTTCAATGCTCATAGTAATATTTGAACCCGCACCTTTAGCATGAACACCTGCTTCCCAAAGCTCCCCAGGGTTAATTTTGTTGCCACCGTCAACATCTCGTAAACTACCATGGTCAATATAGTAATCTATACTTATTGTTGATTTTGTAGCATTCCTTATCCCAACAGCCAAATCGTTGCGATCTTTATTGCTACCAAAAACACTAGTAATTAGCTGATTAACATCAATATTAAAATTAGTATCGGTACCCATAATTTATTTCTCCATTGTATATATCTATTTCATTGTCAAACAACATAAAATTCGTTGTTAATAAAATGTTAGGTTGGATGATTTAAGATATCTATTACAAATTATTACACCCAATACTCAATTGAGTGTAATTAGGAAGGTCGATTAAAAACTCAATACAAAAACTCGTCAGGGTTGCAATTATTAGTGACCCTATGCTTTTTTCTATTTTTACTTCTAGCAACACATGCATTTATAGCGTTATGTAATGCTGTGTAATATTTTTACGCTTGTCTTCAGCTATCTTTATAAAGAGTGTCCATCGCTCACCTACATCAACTAGCTTAAATCTTTAAGGTGTCTTGGAAAACCAACCAAGATCCTAACTTATTTTTATTTAAGCCAGCGATATTGCACAACGTTCACCGTCACAAAGGAGCAAATTATGAATGTGCAAAACAAAACGGGCCCGTCGGTAGCAGTAGATACAGAAATTGATGCTAATATTCTTCTCAGCAGTGCGCAAAAGCAAAAAATTAAAGTGCGTGATAGCAAGTATAAAGCGGCTGATTTATCTTGTCTGAGAGCAATTGCACAGGCTGCAATTAACGTCGAATTATTTACAATCCCGCTTTATATGAGCGGCCTCTACTCGATTCAAGGGACACACCAAATTGCAGACTCGTCGAACCTATATCCCGGCCGTTATTGGCCAGGGCTTGGTCCTACGGCTGGTTACATTCCTGAAATAAGACGTAATCAGTATGATGTTAACTTAACTGCTTTGTTTGACACCGACACCTCAGCTGGAAACAGTGATGATGCAAATAAACCAGCCAAAAAATATGAACTGTCTGTTAATCAACAAGTGTTCAACGGGGTATATAGTGTTTTTATTGAAGAAATGCTGCATCTACAACTGGCCTCAAATATGGCAAGTAAATTGGGCCTCACACCGAGCTTTACTAGTCAGGCGTTAATTGACGAAAAATATGGTTGGAAGTGCTACAACAACAAAAGTAGCATTCCACATATTTTGAACTTTGCGGACTGTACTACCGATTTATCTAAATTGAGCCCTGCGGTTCAAGCTTATTTCAAACAAATTTTTCCCAATAAAACGCTACAAGATTTACGTGTTAATGCAACAGAACTCAGTAAAGAGCAAACGCTGCTATTTATGTTGATAGAAGAGACTGAAGAAAATGCTCACAAAATTATTCAACCAGAGTTTTTAAAACCAAACGCAAATACACAACGACCAAAATACTTTGAACAAGCCCCCTATGATTGGTGGAAACCGAATTACAAGGAAAGTGACTTGCCGCTATTTGGTTCAATTGGGCACATGTACTTAAGTTATTGGGATTATATTCAGATCCAATATGACGATGGAACTAGTTTGTTAGATTACGCAACTATCCAACGCGACTACTTCAATGAGCGCGCTGGAAATGATGAATATCAAGCACAATTTCCGGGCATTATGGGTTCGCTCAACGTAAATTCAGATCATACAGCTCTCAAAGAAGCCTTAATGAACAATGTGAATGCCATTACGGATCAAGGTGAAGGTGATGGTGTGGCTGACATGCTTTGTAAACGTTGGGCTAATGAGAAATGGGCGCAAAACTTTCTTGCTTCTAAGGAGTCGCCATCAAACGATGCTCACCCGAGTACAGTCGAAGAAAAGTTCCAACCAAGCGCTGAAGCATTAAAAGCGGATTATCCAGCAAGCTGCAGTGAAGGTCCTATATCAGGCTCAGCATGTGCACGGATCACCAATAAATATAAAGATCACTTTCAAATTTTCACCGATACGCTGAAGCTGATCGTTGACTTTGAATCCCCTTCATCAAACTTTAGTGAACGCTACATGACATGGCCTACATGGTTTGCTGACGGTAACACTTGGAGTGACGATTTATTAGACCCCAAAGGGGGCGATATAGCACATGCGACTAATCCGCAACTCCCAGAGGTAGCAAGCGTAGTGCAAGCGCTCAATAGTCTGCGGCTCACGACTCATATCGGTGATACTCATAAGTTATTTAGTAGTTCAGCGGTAGGTACAATTAAAGGGCTCACAACAGCGCTAGATCGCTATTGGTCGGGTAAAACTAACGAGTTCCCGGGTCCCGCAATGGGAGGTTCTGGAGATAGAATTTCGATCTGCTGGGCAACCACAGGAATAGCACCAGATTTAGTGAGCGGTATCGACCCACAAAGTGCGGACACGCTTTATCATGCTTGCCAAGGGATGAGTTATACCAACATCGGCACTAATGATTTACCACCTCCTGAGGTATATCACAGCTGTAAAGGTAGTAATGATTGTAAAGCGCAAGGAGGTTGTGGTTTTGTGCATAGCACAACGCCAGGTGGCAGCTGTGGTGGCAGTGTATCGAGCGGGCCAAAAAGTGCACCAGCCGATAACAAGTGTAATAACTTGGGCGGTTGTGCGGTGCCTATATCGGCGTCTCAACTTTTCCCGGAGCTTTCTGGTGATGACCAAGAATACGATATGCAGTTATTTAAGTTTAACCTTAAAGATAATAGCTTCTCAGCAATAGACTATACTGACCCAAAAAGCCAAGCCGCTCCCACGGATAAGTCAGATGAGTGCATATTAATGCCTTATAAAAAAGGTGACGCTGTATACAACATCGCTTGGCAAGCTTACAGTAATGCGAATAGCTTGTTGGATGAAAACGGTAAACCGCCCGAGCAGCCAACGCCTTCAGATATTCGTTTAGCACTTCCTCCTTCAACTTGATAGGAAAGAGCGTATGACAAATCTAACACGGACGCAGGATTTTGCTGCGTCCGCAATCGAAAAGCTAACTGATCTTGGGTTTGGTGTTGGCCTCAGAAGTCAGCATTATCCTTATATTATGTCCCATTTGGAACACGATACCTCACTTGGTGTTGATTGGTTTGAAATCATCAGTGAAAACTATATAGATAATCACGGATATGGTCGGTATGTGCTCGATAAATTAAAGGAACAATACCCGCTAGTTATGCATGGCGTATCAATGAATATTGGTAGTAGCGATCCAATTAACTTTGAATACTTACGCAAGCTCAAAGAGTTAGGTGAGTTTGTTAACCCTCAACTTATTTCTGATCATCTATGCTGGACAGGCCTTGCTGGTTTAAATAGTCACGACTTGCTACCAATGCCGCTAACTGATGAAAGTTTACAGCACGTTATTGACCGCGTTGATCAAGTACAAGACTTTTTAGAGAGGCCTTTAGTGCTTGAAAACCCGTCAACTTATCTTGAATTTCAACACTCTACTTTCACTGAAAGCGCGTTTTTTTGTGAGCTCGTCAAAGCAACAGGATGCGGTATGTTATTAGATGTAAATAATGTTTTTGTTAGTAGTTTTAATCATGGTTTTGACGCCGAGCAATTTATTCGCCAATTACCCCTCGATCACATTGTTCAAATACACCTTGCAGGCCCTAGTGATTGTGGAGACTGTTTGATAGACACTCATGACCAGCCTGTGCCCTATAAGGTTTGGCAGCTTTACCAATTGGCGCAGCGCTTAACTGGGGGGACTTCGACCTTACTTGAGTGGGATGCCAATATTCCCAGTTTTTCTGAGCTGGTTGGAGAGTTAAACAAAGCAAAGCTGGTACTAGCAGGTCATATCCCGGAACAAAATACGATTATTAACACTAACGCGCTTTCAACCCCCATAGTTAACGAGCGTTTAGATGCGGCACGCCACACCATGTCTAAGCGAGTAGAGTTAGATCAATGAAAACACCAGACTTAATACAAACCCAGCAGTGGCTTAGCACCGTTTTAATGGTGCGAGGTGATTTGCCACAAAAGCTTAATACTGCTGCTTCACAAGGCTTAACTTTATATAAGTGTGTTAAAAGCAGTGACACACTTAATGCCATGCGAAGGGTCGACATCTATGCTGCAGGTTATGTGATGCGTTTAGTAGAGTGCCTAAGGGGGAGTTTGCACTACTTTGCCAGTTCATGGGTAAGGAAGTATTTGATACCTTCGCTAAAGCTTTTATTGTCACCTTGCCATCAGAGTCTTGGACTATGCACCAGCTAGGCTCGCGCTTCGCTGATTTTTTAGCGCACACAAAACCCACAGGCGATTTTAGCCCGCATCAGCAAGCTATGTTTTGTCTACCCGCAGAACTGGCTAAATTTGAAAGAGCAAAAGCATTAACACTTTTGAAGCCAGGGCCCGAAACAGCACATGAAGCTCTGTCCATTAGCGAAATTGAGCTACTTTGCGGTATTGCGCAAGACTTTATAATAGCAGTACCTGACTCCGTACAGCTTATTCAAAGCGATTATCCTTTACTGCCTTTAGTCGCTGAGCTTGAGCAAGGTAAGTCATCTCTTGTGCCCACACCAGCGCAAACGTATATTGCTATATCACGCCACCAATACCGTTTAAAAGTCACTATGTTAAACGACTGGCAAACCGATTTCTTACTTCAGCTAAAAAAAGATCAGCGTTGTTACAAAGAGGCTGTCGCCTATTGTTCAGATAAAATGAATATAGAAACACAAGTATTAAAGTCTCAATTAGCTATTTGGATCCCTAGTGCCGTGAATATAGGACTGTTTACGCTGCACAAGATTTAATTATCACCTTTGGTGTGTTTCTTATTCCTCGGCTTGCTGAACGGTGTTGGGTTGGTTTTACCGTTATGGCTTGCATCTGTCTCTAGTTTCTCCTTTTATTGGGATTTGAGGCTTTATTTAGTAAAACCACAAAGGGGTTCACCATTGTAAAATACCGTGCAAGTTGGCCGCGGTTTTTCCTTGATTTTTTATTCACAAAGTCCAAGTGTTTTATTTCAACCCAACAATTAAATGGGGCACCAACTGAAAATAAAGCTAAGCTCTTTATTGGAGGCCTTTCGTAATTTTTTAGAGGTGACTGATTACAGGCAGATTATTGAAACATAGTGATAAATTCACTTCCCGTTTTTGTGAAATTTAGGGTGTAATTAATCGATACAGACTAAAGGGCGGCCCCTTACTGAAATAGCTTATGCCTATTATGTTATTAGCAAGCACTTTAAATATAACTTTTATTTTTAAATCTTATATAATTTAAAAATTCCCCTTTAAAAAGAGATTACTATGATTCGTAGAACTCTCATTCTTTTTTGCATTTTCTGCTGTAATATCGGCTTGTTAAATGCCAGCGAAAAAGATAAAACTATTACGTTTGCAGTTGGCCATGATCATGAAAAAATGCTGCAGGAAAATTACCCAATCTATCGTGCGAGTTGGCAATTTTTAAATCAAAGCTTAGCTAAATTAGGGTATGAAGTGGATGCCATTGTTTTACCTTGGGCAAGAGCAAACTATTATACTCAGTCAGGAAAAGCTGACGGTTTATTTTTAGCGGCTAATCTACCAGGAAGAGAGCAGTGGGCGGTATTGTCAAACCCAATTGGTATGGGGGCATTTGGTGCTTTTTATCATAAAGATAGAAAAGACGAAGAAAATGTTATTGCGAGTGTTCGTTTAGGTGTGCACGACAAAATATTAACGGGTTATCATACTTATGAGTTGTTAGAAGTTGCCACTGCTCAACAAGGGTTTAAACTACTTTATAATCAAAAAATAGACCGCCTTATTATGTCGCAGAGTTATGGCAAGTACTTGTTGAGTACTGAATTAGTTGAATTTAAGAACAAAATATCATTTGATTCTGATGTCATTGAGAAACGTTCAATTCATATTGCATTTGCAAAAGACATCCCTAAAAGTTTGAACGCAAGGGGGTTGTAAATAAAGCTATCGATTTAGGTATAAACGACGGTATATACCATAAAGTTATGACTAAGAATAAGGTACCTAAAAGTATGTTTTTGTCTAGTCTTGATCAAAAGTAGGCACATCTTATCTATTTTCAATCGCTTTAAAGTCAGTTGATGAGCGAAGTTGTCTAATGGATGATTCCTTTATTTACTTTACGCTTTTTCACTAAGCTACTTATGTTTTGCTATTGCCAAAGCGTCTAAAAGAGATGTTAAACCTAGGTCCTATTGTGTTATCACCTTTGGCAATTGCATGTTCATAATCATCTTGAAAGCCTTTGCCCACCAGTAATAAAGAACCATTTTCTAACGTGATATTATAGTGTTTATGCGGGGTGGTTTTTGAGCGAATTAAAAACTTACGCTGAGCCCCAATACTGATCGAAGCAATTAGATCTGTAGAACCAAATGCGGGTAAGTCACTATGAAAGCCTAAGCTTTCTTGCCCATTGGGGTAGTACAAACATACCGCGACAGCCAAATTACAACCGGTGCGTTCAGTGATTTGCTGACGTAACTCTTCAAGCAGTGGGAAGCTCTTTGTTTGTCTGCCATGATGCAAGGAGAAACTACCCGATTTAGCAAGTTGTGAGTCTAAAAAAATCATTCGCCACGGTAAAATAGGTTTTTGTGATCCATCGGGGAAATCTATAACCTCAGGCTCTTCGAGATCATAGTTGCTCCTCAGCCACTTAAAAAGTGTTTCACTTTGCGCTGTAGACATGAAGTGTGAGTAATAATGGGCATCACAAGACAGGGGTAATTTCATGGTGTTTACCTTAGCTACACTCAAATATGAATATAAGCATATCAGTATTTTGAAAAATTGAAGTGTTTAGACTCCGCTAAGCAGCCACTTAACACTTGAACGCAAACCAAGAGGCGTAAAACCGCCCCTTTAAAAGGGGCAAAAGCTTACTGGATTTTACTTTTAAAGCGTATCTTTATTGATAAACCCGGCGACACGGAGTGCGCTTCAATCGTGCCTTGCTGCGCTAATACAAGTTCATTAACGAGTGCAAGCCCGATTCCGGTACCTTGTGTTGAGCGAGTCAGCTCTGAACCTCCGCGATAGAATAATTCGAAGATTTTGCTTTCTTGTTTAGCACTAATTCCCTCTCCATAATCACGAAATTCCATCTCAATAAAGTCTTTATTTTTAGCGTCCGGTTTGAAATGGATGTCTACTTTTTTACGCCTGTAATCGTGTATTTTTTCACTGTCAAAAAACTTAATCGCGTTATCGGTAATATTAATGATGACTTGTGAAAATGCATCTAGGTCAACCAACAGTAAGGCGTGATCGGGTTGGGTAAACTCACTTGAAATATTTATTTTAAAGTCGCTGTTAATTAGTAACGACGATACTTTCGATTCAATGATGTTGATAAGAATACTGAGTTTGGTGTAGTGCGCTTCAACACACTGTTGTGGTTGATTAAGCTTTGACAGTTGCAATATATTATCAATTAAACGCGAGAGACGTTCACTTTCACAGTGTATAAAGTCGTAATAATCTAACTTATATTGTTCTGATGGCACCATGCCAGACTTAAGCATTTCCGAATACATACGAATAGATGTCAAAGGTGTCTTAAGTTCATGACTCACAGAGGAAACAAAGTTAAGTTGCTGCTCTGCAAGCTTAAGTTGTTTAACCCCTAAACGGTAAAAGCCATAGCAGCCAATAACGATGCCAAGTATCAACAGCATCATGAGACCCAAGTTATATGTGGCAGCAGTGGGTAAAATAAGCTTTGAGGTTGAATACATCAGTTGGTGGTCTTTAAAAGGCCAGCGTAATTCATGTTTGTTTATGACCTGTTGATTAAACAAAGGCGATAATTGCATTGGTTGGGTTATCGTTGCTTGGCTTTGTACATGACCCTGATATATAAAATAGGCTTCATCTAAGCTTGTTAACATAGACCTTAATGTAATCGCAATAGTGTTGTTAAACTGCACTGTGGCTAGCATGTTTTTAATTTGATTATTTAAATAAACGCTGACATCGATTACATAACCTTGAAGCTTTTGGGTATTATTTACTTCAACGACACGGTAAAAAATTAGGTGTCCAGGTACATCAGAGAATAAGAGAAATTTCTCATTATTAGCTGCAAGCTTGTTATCGATAAGGCCTTTTAGTTCTTTTGACTTGGTAGTAATCGTATATAACTTTGATGCGAGGTTTTTTCTTTTTTTGTGTCGTCGTCATCTTGAGGGGTCATTAAATTTTGCGTATTGTGAATAACATTAGGCCAGACCGGGCTGTTGAATTGGCCCTCTTGATCAATTTGAAAATAACCTAATAGCCCTTCGTATCGCGTATTGTACGCGAGATCTGAAAGCGGCGATTTTTCTTTGCTGACGTGTTTATTGGCCGGGTTATAAATATGTTGGTAGTAATCAAATGCGAATGTACTTATTGCATTGTCAAAAACCACCCGTTTAAATAGCCGTAAGTTGAGTTGCGAGGTTATTTCTTCGGTTTTATCTTCATACTCAGTTATCAGGTCTTTTTCAAATTGATAATAACCTTTAATGAACACCATGCTAATCGGTACTAATAAAAGGAATAAGCAAATAAGCGTAAAGCCGCGCAGGCGGTTAACGCGTTGCTGGTAATTTAATAGTCGTTTATTTAAAAAAAGGGTTTCATATTACAATTGGCCGCTAAAAAGCTGATACCCTTCGCCTCTTAACGTAACGAGGTGCTCAGGTGTCTTCGGGTCGCGTTCAATTTTTTTCTTATTTTAGCGATATGAATATCTACCGTGCGGGTGTCTAGGCAGTCAGTTGATTTATATCCCCACACCTCTCTTAGAAGTTCATCGCGTGATACGGGGGCTTTTTGTTGATTTAAGTAGGTTAAAATATTCACTTCGCGACGCGTATAACGCATGGCTTTTTGATGAGATGTGCCGGTTAATTTTTGCATGCAAATACTCACATGCTTGCTAATGTTGAGTGTGTTGTTAGTGCTAGACAAACCTGACCGCCTAATTAAAGCGGTGACTCGTAACACCAATTCAGACGTTGAAAACGGTTTTGCCAAATAATCATCAGCGCCCAAGGTGAGGCCATTGATAATATCTTCCTCAGTATTTTTTGCTGTTAACATTAAAATTGGTTGCACCTGAGATTGCTGTCTAATGGCGTTGCATATCTCAAAACCATTCATTGATGGCAGCATGACATCTAAAAGAATACAACTGTATTGCTTTTCTAGCGCGCGGATGAGTCCTTTTTTTCCGTCTATTTCACTTTCAACATCAAAACCATGAAATACAAATAGATCCGTAAGGCCACGTAAAATACTCGGTTCATCTTCGATGATGAGCAGTGTGGGTTTAATATTCATATTATTGTTTTAAATCCTTTACTTATCCTAGCTGGACTATATCACCCTTTTATCCCTTCAAATGCAAAGTTTTGTAAAACTTTCGTTGCGTTAGTTTTACCTTTTGTGCCTATTTGAGGATGTGCCGGTTGATTAAGATAACCCTAATTTAATGACAGGGACTTAACAATGACACACCGCGTTACTCAACCAAATATATTATATAAACGCTCTGCGTTGCAGCATGCTATTTTATCCGCCGTGTTGATTGGCGGCTCAAGTATGCTAATTGGTTTTTCTACCATCAGTGCTGCGAATGAATCTATTGTCAATATTGAGCGGTATGAAGCAATTACCTTTATGGCGTTGGAGCCACAAACGTTATATGACATTCTAGAAAATACCCCTGGTGCAAATAGCCTTTTAAGCAAAATGAACAGCACATCAAACAATCGTGGTTTTGGATCGTCCGGCGATCAAATTTTGATAAACAGTAAGCGGATGTCGGGTAAAGAGAATAGCCTTGAGAAGGAGCTCAATAGTATTCAAGCGAAGGACGTAGAGTACATCGAACTGATTCGCGGGACGCGCTCTGATTTAGATGTGCAAAGTAATGGATTAGTGATTAATGTGGTACTGAAACAAGACATAGATTCATCGATTCTTTGGACGTTAGGCACGGTTAAAACAGCGAATATCAAGGCACATACCACAGGCTCTTTGACTTACAGTGCGAGTAAAGGCAATTTAAAATACAGAATAGGCTTAAACCATGCTGTTTATCCGGCTGAAATAAGCTCACAAGAGCAGTTTACCTCTCCTGCGGATGTTGATACGCAAACAAATGTTCGTCTACGCGAGAACATTTACAAAGAGAGCCAGTTATCTGCCAAGTTAGAATATGTATATTCAGATAAAACCGCAATGCAACTTACTGCCATTTATGAAAAAATCAACGTTGATGCGCTTACGGAGAACAACAGTGAATTTTTAACCTCAGACACACTTCAAAGCAAAGAGTTGGAGTATGATTGGGGCAGAGACAAGTGGGAAGTAAGCGGTGATATTACCCATGATTATAATGATGCTCATCAGTTGAAGTTGTTATTTATTAGTAATCAAGCAGATTCTGATGACAAAATTTGGCACCGTGTATCGCAAGATGGCGCAGTATTTAAACCAAATTACCAGCTACCACGCATTTATACCTCAAAAGAAAATGTACTGCGCACTAATTGGCGCTTTAAGCTCAACAAAAGTCATACGTTTGATTCTGGCTTTGAGGTGGCAATAAATCAGCTAGATGAAAATTTACAGTTTATTCGTCAAGCGGGGTCTGCTTATCATTCGACCGAATTAAATGACATTAAAGAAACGCGTTATGAAGGGTTTAGTAATTATAATTTTGCGATTTCACCGACGTTAAACCTACAATCGTCCTTAATATATGAACGATCGACGATTGACGTCGCAACAGACCTATCCGTAACAGCCAATACCTTACAGCACGTAAACAGTGACACATCGCGCACATTTAACTACCTCAAACCCCGTTTAAATCTGCGCTATGATTTGAATGATATTTATCAGGTGCGTTTCAATTACCAACGAACAGTCAGTCAACTTGACCTTAAAGATTTTGTGCCATGGTTTGATAGTTATGAATCTCGTCTTGAAGAAGCCAACCCTGATTTAAAACCTGAAGTGCGTGATGAGTTCTCTGTTGCGTTTGAAAAGCAATGGCAATCAACCGAAGGTAGTTTTATTGTGACGCCTTATTACCATAAAATAAGTGATTTAATTAATGAAGTCTTATTGGCTAAGCGCTCTGGCGACGGTAATATCGATAGCGCAACAGAGTACGGTGTTGAGTTTGATACATATTTTGGATTAGAAGCGTTTGGACTAAATAACACCTTGGTCAGTGCCAATTATACGTGGCGAGATAGCGAAGTAATTCATCCTTTTACCGCAGAGAAAGCGCCTATCGAGCGAGTAAGTAAAAACGCTTGGCAGGTAAAATTAAACCAGAACGAAATTTTACCTGGACTATCGATGAGTTTAACACTCGAAGATAAAAGTCGTTATACGTTTTATTATTATGACTATCAGGGCGATGTTGATACTAAAATCACCGCAAATGCCTTTATTGATTATCAAATTTCGCAACATTTAAAGCTGCGCTTCAAAGGTGATAATCTTCTTAATGATCGATACACCGTCAATAAAGCGCGTCATACAGGGTTGTTTACGCAAAGCCAGTACTTAAGGCAAGAGCAGCGTGCAAATGAACGCGCCCCCGGTTTTCTTTAACGCTAACGGGGCAGTTCTAGAAGAGGTGACCTTTCTAAATATTCAAATGACCACAATGATGTTGCTCTTGGGGTTGTTTAATTGAGTGAACCCTCATGTTTGAATGCCGGTTTATTACTAACCGGCCTTCATTGTATGTGCTTAAAAGTTTAACGTAATCCCGATTGAAGGCAGCGGCATATCAGGAAATTGATAGTCTTTTTCAAAATCACTGTAATCTATGTTGTACTCAAGTTCTTGCACCGTTTTTGAGCCGTAAACGTTAAGCACTTCGATATAAATAGTCGATTCGAGACCAAACACTTTGGTTTGATAGTCTGCGCGAAGATCAAGCCTGTGATAGTTTCCCCATTGCTCAGCATTAAACTCGCCGTATTGAGGTATATAAAAGAGGGGTTGATTATTAGTTTCAGTATAGGGAGTCGCAGATTGCACTTGTGTATAACGTCGCCCGCTTTGAAAACGCCATTTCGCGCCAATTTGCCAATTTTCGTTCCATTTATAATCTAGCACGAGGTTTGCAACCCAAGGTAAATCAAACTCAGAGTTAAATTGCTGATTGGTTAATGGGTTGTCGCGCTCTGTTTTACTGTAGGCAATGCTTGCCCAGCCATACCAATCTTCAGATAACTGCTTATTTAGCAGCAGCTCTATACCGTACGATTCACCACTGGCGACATCATCAAATGTTGGTGCGCCAGCCACATTCTGTGTTAAATGTCGCTTTTGTGCATCAGGGTTCGCAACGATTAAGTTATCTAGCTCTTTGTAAAATAGCTCTGTTTTTAACCCGAGTCCTTGACCAAGGTTTGAGTCTAGGCTCAACGTGTAATGAGTCGATTCACTGGCTTCAAGTGTGGATTCGCCATATTGAGGAATTAAATATTGGTAGTCATCAACCAGTGTGTGGTGAACACCGTAGCTAATGTTGAGTTTATGCTTATCGCTCACATCAAAGCCTATACGTGCGCGTGGCTCTAAATAACGTTGTGAATTGCTATCCGTTGCGAGGTACGCAAAACCAATGTTGTAATCCCAGCGAGGCGAAATGTCTCCCATGAGTGATGCATAGGCATGATAATCTCTTACAGTAAACGAGCCTTGCTGCGAAAACGTGGGGCTGAAATAGCTGGGTGGGCACACTTCAAATTCAGTGTTGCATGGCAATAACCGACCACTGCTTACGTAATCAATCTCACTTTGTTTGAGTTGAATACCAAAATCGAGAGTGAATGAATCTGCAATATATTGGTTATCTGATTTTACAATTATTTTTGTAATATCAGCATCCCAGCGAAAAATGTCACCTTCTCGCTCTTGCTGGTTTTGCGTTAATACATTGACACTGCTGATTGACTCGAGGTTGTCGCCAGTGTATTGCCAACTGATTGCTTGGCTATGAAAATAACTTTGGTATCGTTCGCCAGAAGCTAAATCAGGGTTTTTACCAATGTCGCGGCCGTCTGCATCAAATTCAATTTCAATGTAATCTTTTGCGCCGCTGGCGGTTGCACGTAACACATTATTGTTATCTATATCCCAGATTAGTTTTGCTTGGTAATCCCTGTTACGTGGTGGCACTGAAAATGAAAAGTCTTCGTCTTCGATAAAGTTATCAACGTAGGTGTGCACTAAACTCTCTCTAAATGAAACGTAGAATGCGGCATCTGGCGAAATCGCTTGTTCATATAAAAAGCCACTGCGAAAAAAGCTCAAATCAATTACATTGGTTGGCATGTCAGGGTTTGGATCTCTTAATTGCGTTAATATGACCCCGCCATTTGCATTGGCATAGTTGCTCGCCCATGCGCCTGTTTTTAACTCAAAGCTTTCAATAAGCAGTGGGTTATAAATACTCAAACCATCGTTGTGAAAAATATACCCCATCTCTAACCCATCTGTTAGATAAAGGTTGTCGTTAGTTGAGCTGCCACGAATAGCCGGTTGTGCTACTGGGCCGCCAGTATTAGGGGTTGCTAAAACAACACCTGGGAGAGCTTCTAAACCTTTGAGTGGATCGTTGCCCGTACCGGGTAGTGTTAATAATTTGTTCGAACTAATTTTAATGCCGTCTGGCTGAGGAGCCACCACGGTAATACTTTCAATCTCGTTTTGACTGTTGTCTGTTTGAGCCCAAGCGTGTGTACATATTGTGCTCACTAAAACTGCGATTGTTGATTTAGTAAATGTCATTTTTGCATCCTTTGTATGCGTTATTTAATAACAATAATTTACGGCTTAAATGATTTCTGGTTTAATTAACTTATTGATTTATGTATGAATGGGCAGTTTATTGTATGGATGGGCAGTTTCAGCTTGGTGCGATAAGCCCATGGCGCTATTTTCTGTGTGTTGGCTTTGTTCTAGCGTGTATTTTAAGCGTCTCAGATAACGACAATATACTGCCTTTTTGGTTGAATTTTATTGTTTGGCAAGGACAGGTTTTTTTAGCGTTAGGTTTTTTTATCACCACACATACATTAATGAGAGGTGTGCTTAGCAAACAAAATAACTTTGTTAAGCTGATTGTTAGCGCATTAATTGCGGTGACACTTTATGTGCCAATATCACTACTTTTTGATGTGTATATAGAGCAAGAAACACCTTACAGCATTAGCGCCTTAATCGAAGAGTGGCAAAATATGGTTCCCCCCGCGCTGATATCATGGATTGCGATTAATTTGCCTTGGGTCCTCGGATTTAAAATTGAGTCCACCCATAAACAAGCACCTGAAGTGCAACAACCAAACACGCCAAATATGGTCTTCACAACGAAGCAACCTGAGAGGGTGGGTTCACATCAAGGAAGCAGCGGTGACACTGGTGGGGCATTAACACCATCAGTGACCACAGAGGCAGTCAGCAACAATGCCGTTGAACTTTCAACAAATGAAGAGGCACAAAGCCGTGCACAACAATTTTTACAACTGGCAAACATTAATGCTATTTCAGAGCTTATATACCTAAAAGCTGAGTTACATTATTTAAATGTGGTGCTTGAGTCTGGAAGTCACTTAATTTTATACAACCTCAAAGATGCCATAGACGATATTAGTTCCCTGTCGCCTGAGCTTGCAGTTGGACAAACCCACAGAAGCTATTGGGTGAATACAGCCCATATTCACTCATTAGAAAAAAAGAACCGAGAGGGGGCATTGAAAATGTCAAATCAAACCTGTGTACCAGTGAGTCGCACACACATGAGTAAGGTTAAGTCTTGGCTTAAAAAGTAACACAAGCGAAAGAAGCACTATTTAACAGGGTTTATCAGTGTTGTTCTTACTCGTTTGATTCAAGAGAAAATGTGTGCTTGTTTTACATACTGCTGCGAACCTATTCATGACGTTGACGGGTGTAACTGCGCGCTTTTATTTCGCTTCAATTTGCGTTTAGTGCCTATATTTGTCTCGTTTTTCAGTGAACATGCATGGCAATTCCGTGGTTTGTGGATACACATCACCGGCCCTTTAAGCACTATTGAGTTTCTCTATTCTTTGTTATCTGATTTTAAATTTATCATTGTTACACACTTTAAAGCTCATCATTAACCCATGCCGATTAATATAAAAAACTAATGATTTGGAGTGAAAAAGCACACAAAGGTTAAATAAATGTAAATAATTTCTTGCGTTTACCCCTGTGTAGTCTATTTTCTGAACGGAGGTCACACCTCCAACCTGATAACTACAATCAACAGGAATACACATGAAAATAAAAACATGCTTATTAATGCCTGCTTTAACACTCGCGGCTGGCTTAAGCCACGGCGCATTTGCCGAACAAGGGATTGCATTTGTTCATGGTACAGGCGAACAAACCGATGCATACAATGACTATTGGACGGGCAGTTTTGTTAATACTGTACGTCAAGGCTTGCCTAACACTAATAATTACGCAGTTATAAATTGTGATTTTGAGCAATATATGTGGGCCGATGGCGCTGCTGGCTGCTTAGCAGGGCAACTGAGCTCATTTATCAATAATAAAAATATTACAGAGCTAACCCTCATTACCCATTCTAATGGTGGCAATGTGGTGCGATGGATCTTATCTAACCCAACGTTTGATAGCCGCTATGCAAATATCATTAATAAAGTAACGCATACCATTGCGCTTGCTCCCTCTAGTGGTGGTACACCTTTGGCTGATGCGGTTGTTGCGGGTAACTCTTTTGAGCAAAGTTTGGGTTGGCTATTGGGTTATGGCAGTGATGCAGTAAAACAACAACAAGTGTCTTGGATGGCATCGTATAACGCGCAGTGGCTATATGGTACACCTAATCGTCCAAGTTTACCTTCTCGTTTTGAAGCTGTGGTCGGGAGTGATGTTGACTCTGCCGTTTGGGATAGTGATAGCTATTGCGGAGGATACCAAAACCAAGTTGCACTTGAAGTCACGCAAAATTGGTTAGACAGTTGCTCTGATGGCTTTTTAAATTGTAGCTCTCAGTCGCTAGCGGGTTCGGTGTGGTTTAAAGACAAATCACAAACGCGTGGTAGTGAACCTTTAAGTCATCAACAAAGCCGCCGTAATTGCTTTGGTTTACCAGACATGCTTAAAAATCGAATTTAGGAGTTAGATAATGATTAAAAAAATAACTAAATTATGTGCTGCAATAATGGTTGTGAGTGCTGTGGCAAATGCGAATGAGCAAACAGTTTATCAATTTCCTCAGGTTCAGTCGGCGTCAGTTGCGCCGTTGCAGAGCCTTGAAAAAGACAGTGTGGAGTATTGGCAGCGAGTGACCGGAAAAGAACTAAAGCGTGGTGTGCCCGTGTTTGTTAATCAAGCGGATCATTTTATTCGTATCGCCCCTAAAGCACGCTTTGATAGCGGTGAAGTGATGAAACCTCATCAATTGCAAGCTAATATGTTTTCGGTACTTAGTGAGAGTGGGCGACAAATTTCAATGCAGGCTATTGCTGCGCGTGAGCAAATGCAAAACGCAGGGTTTAGAGATGGTAGTGTTGGGCTTAAATTAGGGCAAGTTAACGGCAAAGCCATGCTACAAACACGCCAAGCGCTCGGTGACCAAGATACATATTTGGTACACGTTATTGAAAAAGGCTCGCTTAGTGCATTGCATGCTAAAACCCAGTTTAAATTAAAAGAACAACAACAACGCTTGAGCATAAACCTCAGTATGGGGCAAAAACACATCAAAGATAGTGATGTAGAGTTAGCTTTGTTTAGCCCTGATGGTGAACAACTTGAGGTACGTTATGAAAAAGGTGAGGCTGTATTCACTTACCCGCTTGAAACAATAGGTGCCGCAAAAGGATATTATGAACTGGAGGCAAATATCAAAACTAATGCAAGTGGTAAAATAGTAAAACGCTCTATAAAAATGCCGTTTGTACACAGTGCTGATACCATCACGATGGGTAAAGCTAGTGTGATGTCTTTAGGGCGTAATCACTTCCAAGCACAGGTCCCAGTTGATGTTACTGATGCTGGGCGCTTTGCTATTCGCGCGACACTAACTGGAACAGACAGTAAAGGGGAGAGGGTAAAACTGGCAACGGTAGAGGTTGCTAAGCAGATCGAGGGGCATGGTCAATTTATGATGCCATTTTCCTCTGTTCGAGCAGCTAACCCGCCCTTTGAACTCATTGATATTGAGTTAACAGATCAAACTCGCATGTTAAAGTTTGCCCCTGAACTATAAACGAGTGTGAAGTAGGTACTTATAAAAGCCGGTACATAACAAAGTGACCGGCTTTTATGTGTGAGGTACTCCCGTTACAAAAACGTGTAAGCTCGGGCTATAAAATACAGTGTTATGCAAAACCTTCAGCAAAGGTAAGCTGTAATTGTTGTATTGTCATTAAAATTGCGGCCGTTTAGCTCTTTGTTTATCTGTGTTGCGCCGCTTGTATGTTAGATGGCGCGTGATTTTTAGTGATTTACGAATGGGTCAAAAGGGCTCTTACGTATTCTCGTTCGTGGTTGCGCAGAAAAACAACCAGCAATAGGCAGCTGGGAATTTTCAAAAAATTGAATAACCGACTTCTGCTAGCTAAGCTAGGGCGTACTTTCTCGCGAATTACAGATCCCAGCGTTGATTTATCAACGAAAGCCACTGATTAATAAAGTGGCTTTTGATTGGGCGTTTATCAGATAAGCTCCCTGTTAAAAAGAGTAGCCTGTTTATAAGTTAATTATCGCCGGGTACCAGTTGGCTAACACGACCCCAAATAAACCCACTAGGAAAATAATGGATATCAATGTCATTATACTTGCTGTGGCGATGGTAATAATTTTATTCGTTGTACTTTCAGCATACCTTACTAGCTCAGCAATAAGTAAAGGGATCACGTAAGAGCAAATGCTAACAGCCAATACCGCTGGGCCGGTAAACGTTGCGGTATCGACTCCTAAAGTGCCAAATATTAAGAACCAAGCAAAAATCATCAAGCGAAAAAATAACACACCATTTGCTGCGAGGTATAAGCGTATTGCCCATACTTTATGAAGGCTAATATCACGTTTCCTGGCTGCTTTTACTGCTAATATACTTGATAAAATAACCACGCAACCGCCAAATATTGTTAACCCATGCATCAAGGCGTTGCCAACAGTTCCTCTGGCTAGTATCAGGTATATGCCCGCGAATGAAATGGTACAGGCAAGCAACACAAAAATACGGCCGTTATAGCGGTGAAAGCGAGGGTGCTTTGTTCGTATAAAGGGAATTAGCTGCAAGCTGCCACCTGTTATCATCACGATGGCTAATAATACATGTGCCGCATACATGAAGTTTCCAGTTGTATCGTTAGCAACATAGGCCGTGCTATTTAGGCTATTCCAGCCAGATATTCCGTTAGTAGCGCCCGTAAGCCCGTACCCTAATGTGAGGTAAATAACAAAGCAGACTTGTGCCATCAGCAGGCAGCTAAACCATATTTTTTTACTGTTATTAAGCAATGAATTTGGCTTAAGTTTGATTTTATACATGTGTATTTTCTTTTTTCTTCATAAAACGAATAACGCAAATATAAAGGGTTTGAAAGGCGGTTTCTTATCAAATTTGAAATTTGAGTAACGATATATGGGTAATTTTGAAAATTAATTAACTGCTACAGACACATTCCCTAACAAAGTCTTTTTGCTAACTGAAAAGTTACTTTGTACTATGTTGGATAGGCAAGTATAAACGTCAGGTTAAAAACGCACTGTAATGCAAAATACGTCTCCTTATTATCTGCTTATTTTTGTTTGTATGAGCTTAATGTTTTTAAATGCGCTTAAAAAAGATAAGCAGCTTATTCATTATTTATTTGTCATATTTTGTGGCTCTTTGTGTATGGTCGGAGTGCAAAAAATTAGTGCACCAAGCTTGGGGGAGTATCAGTACTTTATTGGCTTGTTTACTTGTGCAACGTGTAATGCATCATGGTTAATATCGCGGGCTTTATTTCGTGAGCATAACCCTATTTCACGCAGACATGTGGCAGTTGCTGCAACTATCGCGCTTTTGATCATGTTTAATCAAACATGGCACTATTTGGTGAGCCTTGACCCACAACCACTTTCTACCAGTCATATAATGTGGCGATTAAAGCAAGGCATGAATGAAATAACAGGTTTACTTTCATCATGCATTTTAGTGCTTTCTTTTTGGGAGTCGATGAGAGGCTTCAATAGCAAAACACACGTTCAAAAAGTGCAATCAGTGATTTTTGCAAGTGCGTACTTTTTAGCGGTTGTTAATGCCAGTATATTACCTGCATTTATATTTAGCCCTGCGGAAATTGAGCTATATAACCCGCTAATTATCACTTCTTCTGCGCTGTTAATTGTATTTGCAATGCACATAGTTATGACCCTGCAAGCAAGTAGCTCAAAAAAGCAAACGCGACCTCATAATGATGAGAGTGAAGTTGGTATTGATAGCGATGAAGTAAAGAAAATTAGTGATATCAGCCATCATCAAGAGCAAATACAAGCTGAGTTGATAATGGGCATCTCTAAACTCATAAACGAACAGCAGTTGTTTTTACAAACTAATCTAAAAATTTCAGATTTTGCACAAGCACTTCAAGTGCCTGAATATAAAATTAGCCGAGCGATTCGATATCATTATAAGGTTGCTAACTTTAATCTGTTTATTAATCAATACCGTGTAAATTATGCAAAGATGTTATTAGCAAGTGAACAAGCTCAAGAATGGAGTATTTTGAGTATTGCACTTGAGAGTGGCTTTTCGTCTCTTGCAACGTTTAATCGCGTGTTTAAAAGTATAGTAGGGAGAATTCCGAATGAGTATCGAAAACAAAATAATAACTACCAAGGTTTGAGTATTGAAGGGCTGATTGAGTAGATGCTTTTTTATTGTTCGTGATATACATCAAAGTATGATGTGTGTTTTATTAACCATCGTGAGATTACCTTGAATTACTTAGCCCACCTTTATTTAGCACAGCCTACTGCTGATTCCCATTTTGGTAATTTGCTGGGAGATTTTGGGGGGCAACGGCAGCTAACGCATATACCTACAAGCGTTAAAAACGCGCTTGATAATCATTATTTAGTGGATAAATTTACTGACGCACACCCTTTTGTTAAAGAAGCTAAACAGCTTTTTTCAGTCAAGCGCAGGCGCTTTGCTGGCGTGGCTATAGATGTGGTTTTTGATCATTTTCTCATTCAGCATTGGCAGCAGTTTAATAACCAATCATTAATTGATTTTAAGCACACCAGTTATGGGTTTTTGAATAAGCGTATACCTGTAATGCCACAAAGAATGCAACGTGTAGTAACCAGTATGACGCAAAACGATTGGTTTAAAGAGTATGAAAGCGTTGATGGGGTGGGGCGGGCGCTTGATAATATTGCTAAGCGTATTCGATTTACTAATAATTTTGCTGGCGCTGCTGAAGATATATCTCGCCATTACAATGCGCTAGATGGGCTTTTTTTAGCGTTTTTTCCTGAGCTAATTAAACACGTTAATGAGTCTAATTTAGAAAGCGCACTAAAATAAAATGTGCATTCAATACAAGTGGTTTAGTCGTCAGGTCCTTTTAAGGTAAACACTAAATGTTTACGCATATCTTTCAAAATCACGCCTTTTTTAAGCATGGCAGCGCTTAAGCGCTTTTGCCATTTTAATAACTCTGGCTCTGCCGCAGTTAATGCTTGTTGGTTTTCAAACTGAAAACACATAAGTAACGAACCCGGAAATAAATGATATTCCACATCGAACCAGCATTGCAGCATACCTGGTATATCAGCACGCCCTTGTGCTTCTATTTTATCAGCAACATCAAGTACAAGTGCTTGTTGTTTTAATTGTACTTTCGATAGTTTTTTCATGGTGGTGCTCCAAATTTGGTGAGCTAAATGCGTTTGCAGTGGCGTATTATACTCGCGCTTTTAAGTAAGCAACAACCATACATATTCAATAACCCAGCATTTCCCATTTTCTCTGGCAGGTTAGGCAAATATACAAAATAGATAATTAACACAACGAATATGATGGCATCGATGCATTAACAACGCCTCACATTCAGTTTTTTAAACAGCAAAATCACATTCTTTATAAAAGAGCTTAATATTTTGAGCACGCCTGCTGTAGACTAAGTTTAAGAGGCCACTGAAGATATATTTATTAATGGATTAAGTTAAATGACTGAAATAAAACGTCTTGTGTCTATAGAAAGCTTTACTGCGATTATTGCGTGGGCTGCCGTGAGCGGCTCGGCGTTATGGTTAATGGTCAAGTCGGATGATTATTCGGTACCTGATTTAATAATAGTTACCCTGTGTTTCTTAGCGTTTATAAGCTGTTTTATGATTGCGAACGCAAACTATAAGACCCGCTTAAATGAAAGGCTTAAGCAAGGGCTTTTAACAATTCAATATGCTGTATTATTAGTTGTAGCGGCGGTTGTACCTTACACCTACATAGCGATATTAAGCACCATTTGGTGTGCTCAACTACCTTATTTTATGCGTTTGAGGCACGCCATATGCTTATCCTTGTTATGTTTAGTTCCGCTTTTTCTTATTTTTACCTTTTACTGGGGCAAAGACGATAGCCTGTTGACCGGTTTGTTATTTTGGACGTTTAATTTATTTGCATTAGTGGTCATGAATACTACACGAAACGAATCTCTAGCACGTGAAAAGTCAGAGGCATTAAACCGAGAGTTAATTGCCACACAAACGCTGTTAAGTGAAGCCACCAAGCAAGCTGAGCGAACTCGCATTGCCCGTAATATTCATGACTTATTAGGGCACCACTTAACCGCTTTGACGATTAATTTACAAGTAGCACAGCGAACGTCAGAAGGAGCTGTGCATGAAAATATTAAGCAATGTCATAGTTTGGCTAAGCTGTTATTGAGCGATGTTCGAGAGGCCGTTTCAGAAATTCGTGACAGATCAGCGATAGAAATTAAACAAGCCTTACAAGCACTTATTAATAATGTACCGCAGTTAAAAATTAAACTTAATATTGTGGATGAAGCGATGATTAATGATGTTAGGGTTGCTGACGCCTTGCTTCGTTGTACGCAAGAGAGCATAACTAACACGCTAAAACATAGTTATGCTACTGAGCTGACAATAGCTATAACACATGCAGAGCATGTTATTCATTTAACGATTGTTGATAATGCTCACTCTAAAACCATCAAGCCTCTGCAAAAAGGACACGGCCTCAAAGGTATTGAAGAGCGTGTTAACGATTTAGGTGGCTGTGTGAAGTTTAAACATACCACAACTGGTTTTGTAACACAGATTACGCTGGTGGAGCCACAATGAAAATTAAAGTAATTATTGTTGATGATCAAACGTTGGTACGCTCAGGGATAAAAAGTTTATTAATGCTCTCTGAAGCTATTGATGTGGTAGCTGAAGCGTCTGGTGGTGAGCAAGCTATATCGTTAATTCAAGAAAAACAACCTGACGTTATACTGATGGATATACGCATGCCTGCAATGTCGGGAATTGATACGTTGCAAGCGTTAAACCAAACTAAGCTTGATAAACCGCAGCCGCCAGTGATTATGCTAACAACGTTTAATGATCATGAGCTCGTTGTTAGCGCGCTGCAAGCAGGCGCAAAGGGGTATTTACTTAAAGATGTATCATTAGAGACCTTGGTAGATGCGATAGAGTGTGTTCATAAGGGCGAAACGTTAATACAGCCAGCGATTTCTGAACGTGTAATAAAGCAGCTAAGTACCAGTGATAGCCAATTTGAAAGTGTAGTTGACCTGCCTGAATTCAGCGCCAAAGAATTAGAAATACTGCGCTTTATGGCGGCTGGGTGTAGCAATCGCGAAATTTCGGCTGCGGTGTTTAAATCTGAAGGGACGGTTAAAAACTATGTCTCAACTATTCTTGCAAAATTAGGTGTTAGGGATCGTACGCGAGCGGTGTTAAAGGCTATAGAAGTAGGATTAATAAAATAATAATAAACGCTGCTAACCTTGAATGACTACTAAGCTGCTTACATAAGTAAGCAGCGAGTGCCTATTTTTTTGAGCAATAAAGAATTGATAACCAAACTCACCAAGTCGCGATTTATACAAATTTACTTCGTTTTTTATATCAGAGATTGCTTGTGAGTTTACCAGTTGTGATGCTAACTCATTTGCACGTTTTTCAAGTGGTACATAGTAGCTTTGCCAAGTTTGCTCAGAAACAGTAAATGTATGTTTTAGCTCAAGCCCTGCTTGCTCTATCTGTGACTTTCTAGTGTTAATTGTTTGAATGTCTGGGTAATCATTTTTCCAGTGTTCTATAGAATCTTGACTTGGGTTATCTGTTAGCCAGACTAAATCGCTAAAAACAATAAATCCGTGTGATTTTAATAAAGACTGCCAATTGGCCAGTGCCTTTTCAACTCCCATAATATAGGCCGATGCTTCCGCCCAAATGACATCAAATTTATCAGTGTCAAAATTCAATTCAGTCATACTCATACATTGAGTTGACACTGAATCTTTGAGGTTGTGCTGCTTAATTTTAAGTTGCAATTGCGCTAAGGCTGACTGCTCATTATCTATTGCGATAATTTTTGCTTTCGATAAATTGGCAAGTGTTATTGTTGAATTTCCTTTGCCGCAACCTATCTCTAAAATATGTGCAGGATGGCTCGTAAGTAACGAGTACGCTTTTGAAGTATCTTCTTTACTACTAGGCCCCCAAAGCTCGAGTGTTTCAAACACTTTCATAAAGTCTTGCATATACTTTTCATGTTCATTCATATCTTTTGACAACCATTTGACTCTTAGAGCTTGTTTTTCATCAAACCCTTGGATTTTTAACCAGTCTATATGTGCATCTGGTGCGATTTCAGAAAGCGTTATATGCCATGGCTTACTCGTATCATCACCGAGAAGGGAAGATAATAAAGCCAATGAACGTTCTTTTTGGCTTATCTCATCTTTTAACTCATTATAGCGTAGCCTAAGTACGGTCTTATCTAACTTACTTTCTAAGCAATGTTTACATTCAGCTAAGGTGAAACCCGCTTTTGCAATTGCTGGATTAGGCGCACCTGTTGCACATCTCTTTCGCTATAAACTCGGTAGCCATTTTCTAATCTCTTTGCTGAGATTAAGCTGAGCTTTTCGTAATAAAGCAAAGCCGTTCTAGATAAACCAACTAATTTCGCTAACTCAGATATACGGTACACATAAAACCTCATACATTTAAAATGCGATAGTTAATGTAAACTATAAAGTATTAGACAGGTCAAGCTAGGTTGTTCAATTTTTTCGCAAATAATATAGCCTGTTTATTACTTTTTAAGTGCTCAAACAAAAAAGTGACTTTTGGCACTCTCATCACAAGGCATATTTTTAGATACTTCAAATCAACACATTATTTGAGGTTATAAATTATGGATATTATTTTTAAGATTATGTTGGCTGGGCATATTAGCGTAGGAATATGCGCCTTATTTTTGTTTTGGTTCCCTGCTTATAGTAAAAAAGGCTCACCACGGCATAAAAAATTTGGTAACTGGTATACCTTATCTATGTACGGGGTGGTTATAACAGGGATGGCGATGGCGTTGTTATCGATTGCCATTCCCGAGTGGGTAAAGCCAGAGGCTTTTGTAGATAGCGTAAATAAGGCTGAGGTGCGTGAGGGGATTGTACGTTTTGCGTTGTTACTTTTCCATTTATCGTTGTTGACCCTGGTGTCTGTACGCTATGGCAAACTAGTGCTCAAAGCTAAATTAGACCAACAAAGTATCAAAGGACCATTTCAGTTATTCATAACGTTTGTGTTGTTAGTGAGTGGAGCACTTATTTTATGGTTTGGCATTGTTACAGGGCACATATTAATGTTGGTATTTGGCCCGTTAGGCTTGTTTATTTCTATTACCAATTTACATTTCACCTTTAAGCGACACATAAAAAAACCGATTGGTTGGTTGAGCATTTGGGCGGATATATCGGCTCAGGCATTGCCGCATACACTGCATTTATTGCATTTGGTGGTAGGCATATATTTACTTCTACAGGGTTTATGCAAATTATGTTTTGGGTCGCACCTGGACTGGTGGGAGTTATATTTATTTCTGTTCTTTCTCGCAAATATACTAATGAAACTAAAGGATAAAATAAATGAAAAATATGATGCGAGTTATGTTTTTATTGGCGCTATTTTGTTCATCAGTAAACGCGGGTGAAAAAGTCGATGCTTTAAATGAACAAGCAATTGCGATGATTGATAGTGACTTAGATGCCGCTGAAGCATTAATAAGTGAGTTAATAGAGGAGCATCCTCAGAATCATTTAACTCATTTTTATTGTGGCAGAATTATGGGCAGGCAAGCGGGAGAAGCATTTTTTAAAGCGTTTAGCTATGCAAAAAAGTCACTGGCATGTATGAAAAAAGCGGTTGCTTTAGCGCCAGAGAATATTACATATAAAAAGGGGTTGATTAGCTTTTATCTTGGCGCCCCAGCAATTGCTGGTGGCAGTGAAGCACTTGCTTTTGAGCAAGTAAAAGCAATTAAATTACGTAATCAAGAACAAGGCGTATTAGCTGAACTCGATTTTTATAAACAGACTCTTGATGATTCAGCTTTAACAGTCAAGCTATTGAAGTATCAGCAGAGTGAGAGAAAAACACCTGTTATAGCTTATGAGCTAGGGCTGCTTTTTCAACACGTTAAACAGTTTGATAAAGCACATATGCAGTTTGAAATCGCGTTGAAAACAAATCCACAAAACCATACTTTGATGCAAAACGTTTTATATCAGCTTGGTCGCAATGCTGTGTTTAGTAAAACGAATATTTTATTGGGAATTGAATCATTAAAAAAATATAGCAAAGGCGATCTAAGTGAGTCATGGCCTAGTTTGAACTGGGCCAATTATCGTTTGTCGCAATTACATGGGCTTAATAATGATACACGCCAGGCTAAAAAATATCGTTTGCTTGCTGAGGTTACCCAGGATAAGCATTTAATTGAGCAATTAGCTCAAAATAAGAACTGAGGTACCTCAACAATGACCAAGGAAACCTCGCTTTTACTTTAAAAAACGTATCGTAAGTGATTGTTCTAATTTATATAAATAAATTTTGGAGTATGAGTGAAACCAGTAATAAGTTTCCAGAGAAATAGTAGAGCATAAGCTATAGTTAATTAACAACATGTTTAAAAACCTATCTATAGAGTTTATATGCAGAAAATTATGGCAAAATACTGGTTGTTTTTAGTATTAATGTGTCCCTTAGCTTTAGCCGAGCAAGGCAAGTTTAAAGTAGCGGTGTATGCATACCACCTACAGCCACCTTTAATCATTGATATTAGCGGTCAATCAGGTTTGTATTTTGACTTTGTTAATCATTTAAATCGTTTAAGTAACGATTATGAATTTAACTTAGTGTATGTGCCCAGAAAACGTATTGAAGTTATGCTAGAGCGTAACGAGATGAATGGTATTTTATTGGGGGTGAACCCTAAGTGGTTTAAAGATAAAACAGAACAAAAATACCTTTGGACGAGTAAAGTGTTTGAAGATCGTGATGAGGTTGTTTCTTTACAAAGTACTCCCTTTGAGTATCAATCACCTAACTCATTAAAGGGAAAGACAGTGGGAGGGGTTCGAGGCTTTTATTATGCAGGTATAAACGAAGCAGTAGCTGAGGGCTTGGTGAATCGAATTGATACTGTTGACGAGGGAGCCTTGCTGACGATGTTAACTAAGCAGCGGATTGATGCGGCGATTATTGGTCGATCTATGTTTGAGTATTACCTTTCAGATTTAGTTAAAGCGACTGTTTTCCACTTATCCGCTGAGCCACACGATGAATATCATCGACGAATATTAGTCCCTAAAGAGCAGAGTGAACTGTTTCTGCATCTACAAAACTTAGTAACCAAGCTTGATAATGACTGTAAGTGGCAGCAAAAAATAATGAGCTATCAATAAACATGTTTCATTTAATTGCACTTTATTGATAACTCCGCACCTTGATTGCATTTAACTAACTTTTATGGCTTATTTATTTGCTCTGATAAAAAGAGGGTAGTTATATCCGCTACTTTTATTAATGATTCTTTATCTTCGTGGCTCCACGTTACTTTTGAGTCCACACTTTCACAACAAATGACACCTAACGGCTTGTTATCAAGTTTATAAGTGTAATCAAGTAAAGAATAAATATTGAGTGGCTCAAAGTAAGAGTGAGTAAACGACTCGGTTACTTCGTTATTTCTGGCGTCTGATGCGTCGAGTATTTGGTTGGTTAAGATATAGTTGAAATAAGCCGGTGAGTCTTCTGCATTTAAAACAGCACCACTTGACACGTCATCATTTTCATCAAGACAAATTAAGCAACTTAATGCGCTGTAATCTTTATTAAATAACCACAGACTGACTCGATTGGCATTAGGAATAAGCGCTTTTAATTCTATGCATATTTGTTTGACCTTCCAATTACTGGCAGTATTAGGGTCGCTAATTTTTACTGCTAAGTTTTTGAGGTTGAGGTTTTTAGGATTATAAACATTGAGTAAGCTGTTGAGCTTAGCTTTATCGAACGGTTTAGTTAGGTAGCCATCCATGCCAATATCTAAATAATGCTCAATGTCTTGTTTTAGGGTATTTGCTGTCATAGCGATAATTGGAACGGTTTTACCTTTAGGAAGCGATCTAATAGCCTGTGTGGCTTTTATGCCATCTATTTCAGGCATTTGTATATCCATGAAAATTAAGTCTACAAGGTGTTCTTTGAAGTACTTAACGCATTCTTTACCGTTCTCTGCGATTATTAAATCAGCATTATGTACCTTGAGCATTTTAACAATAATGAGCTGATTTATTTTATTATCTTCGGCAATTAAGACAGTACAACCTTGTAAGTTTGTTAGCTCAACGCTTTGCCTTGCTATTATTGGTGACAAAACAATCTCAAAGCGTTGCTCATAGGTGAACGTAGAGCCTTTACCTATTTGGCTGGTAAAGCTAAGGTGCCCCTGCATTAACTCACTTAAACGAGCACAAATTGATAAGCCTAAACCTGTACCCCCATATTCTCTTGAGGTCGATGAATCTGCCTGATGAAATTCTTTAAATAAATGTTCTTGAACAGCCTCATTAATGCCAAGGCCTGTATCAATAACTTCAAACTTGAGTACTTGTGTTTGCAATGTACTACTTTTAATACTTACTTTCAGGTCGACTTGGCCCGTTTTGGTAAATTTAATCGCATTTGAGCACAGGTTATTTAAAATTTGCGAAACCCGAAGAGGGTCCCCTTTTAAATTATCCGCTATTTTAGGGTCTACCGATGTAATAAGCTTTATACCTTTAGTAGACGCTTGCTGTAACTGGGGCTTTATCACATCGCTAATAACGTCATTAAGATTGAAGTCGATATGTTCAATTTCTAATTTACCAGCCTCAATTTTAGAAAAGTCTAAAATGTCATTTACAATATTTGATAAGTAATGAGCTGACTTTAATATACTTTTTAAAGTGCTGTCTTTTTCCTTTGTTGTGGTTTCGGTCATACCAAATTCAGCTAAATTTAAAATCCCATGTAATGGGGTTCTCAGCTCGTGAGTCATATTTGCTAAAAATTTACTCTTAGTGTTATTGGCCGTATCTGCTTCTTCTTTTAACTTTTCTAGTTCTTTATTGTGTGCTTTTTGTTTTTCTAATGCCATAGACAGCTTTTTATTATTAAGCCTAAGCTCTAGTTGCGCAATAACCTCTTTGCCCAAAACCGTGAGCGCATTTATTTGTTTGCTCGAAAGCTTTTTTGGTTTATCACTAATGACACATAACGTACCTATAGCATTGCCTCTAGGAGTTATAAGAGGTGCACCTGCATAAAAGCGAATATTTGGGTCGTTTGTGACCAAGGGGTTATCGTGAAAGCGAGTGTCTGTCAGTGCATTTTGAACTTCGAACACTTGGTTTTCTAAAATTGCGTGAGAACAAAACGAGATATCTCTTGCTGTTTCGGCTACATCAATTCCATACTTAGACTTAAACCATTGCCTGTTGGGATCAACAAGGCTTATCAGTGAAATTGGCGTTTCGCAAATATCAGATGCAAGCTGGGTTAAGTCGTCAAAGGATTTCTCAGCTTCAGTGTCTAAAACGTCATACTCATATAAGTCTTTTAGCCGTGATAGTTCATCTTCAGGTGTTGACGCTTTTATCATTATGCAACCTTGTTTTTGATGTGATTAACACTAAATAATCGAATAAAAATAATAGCGGACTAGCTGACGTAAAATAAAAAGTACGCGTTTAATATTTTTGCCTAAGGTGTATTTTATTTACGAACTCAAATTTAGCTAAATATATTTAAATTATTATGCTCAATCATTTAGCTTATATGACTAGTTAAGTTTTTACCAATTGATTTAAAATTACTCAATCAACAATCCTATTACGGCCTTTAGCTTTTGCTTCGTATAAATAGTCATCAACGTATTTTAAGCTGTTTTGTAAGCTGATAGAGCCATCATGGGTAAGCAGCCCAATACTTACTGTAAAGCTAATGTTTTTATTGCGATAGAAAACTTTATGTTGATTAATCGTGTTTTTAATTCGCTCTGCGGCTTGCTTAGCTTCGGCTTTGTTTGTGTTGGGCATAATAATTAAAAACTCTTCACCGCCTAGGCGAAATACAAAATCGTGCTTTCTAGTTAAGGAGCGTAATGTGTTGGTGAGCTCTTTTAAGCTTAAATCTCCAGCCTCGTGACCATAATTATCGTTTATGGCTTTAAAATGGTCTATGTCGAGCATTAATAATGAAATATAGGTGTTTTTATTTTGCGTTTTTAATAGTTCATCGCTGAGCGTTCTGTATAAAGTTCGTCTATTTAAACAGCCTGTAAGTGGGTCTATATTGGCTTGTTTTTCTAGCTCTTTATTAAGTGAAGAGAGCTCTTGAGTACGCGCCTGAATACGTTGCTCTAAACTGGTATTAAGCGCGATTAGTTTATGCTCAATGTTTATTTCTTTGGTTACGTCGTTTTGTACAGCAAAGTAATAAGCCACTTTGCCGTCTCTAAAAATGGGTGATATGGCTAGTTCATTCCAATAGGGGTTCCCACTTTGTGTATAGTTTAAAATTCGGGTGGTAATAGGGATGCCTTTTTTAAGATGAATTCTAAGTTGCTCTATTGTGTTGGCGTCAGTTTTTTCACCTTGTAAAATAGCACCTAGTTTTTTACCTTCCACTTGATTGAGTGTATAGCCTGTTATTCTTTCAAATGAGCCATTTACCCAAATAACGCGCTTGTCTTTATCGGCAATCACCATCCCAACCGTAGTTTCTTTGAGTGCGGTAACTAAAAAGTCCCGCTCTAGAGCGATTTTTTCACTCCCCGATATATCTTGAAAAATGCCATATAACTTAGTGATTGCACCGTTTTTATTTCTTGATACATTGCCGCTTGATATAACAATGCGCTCTTGTTGATCGTTACCTACAACACGCAACTTTATACAGCTCCACCCTTGCCCGCTCGCAAGAGCTTGTTCGACCGCATGAGCTATCTTGGGTTTATCATCTTCATGATAAAAATTTATTGCTGTGTCTAGTTCAGGGGAATAGTTACTGGGTGAAACACCATGAATGGTGTAAATTTCATCGGTCCAAAATAATTGGCTAGTGTTACAGTCGAGTTGCCAATAACCCACTTTTAAAACTTCGCCGGCATTTTCTATGATGGTTTGTAATTCGTTATTGCTAATAACAGACGACACTTGGGCAAAGTGCTGGTTAAAAATTAAAACCATATATTGGTGTTGTTTTTGTTCTACACTTTGTAAGCAACAATTTAGTCTAATGGAGTAATCGGTTGTGAATGTGAGCTCAATATCAAATTGGTCTAACTCATTATGTTGCGATTTTAGTGCAAGGATTTGCTGTTGTAATAGTGCTTTGCTTTCAGTTGTACAACAGGCATAAAAGCTTTTAATGGTTGGCATGTTTTTAGCTGTAATATTGAGCTCTGACCATCTAGGAGAAAGGTAACTAAGCTGATCGTTATTATCAAATACCATTAAAAGAAAATTACACTTTTCTAGCAGCGCAATGTTTATATCTTTAATATCCATAGGCTCTCTACATATGAAAAGTATTTCAACACGTGGATTAAGTATAGGCACACCTATCAGGTTTAGCTGCATGAAAAAATGAATTTCATTTTGGGTTTTAGCTTAAAAAGTTTTTACCGAAATGGAACGCATAGCGACCACCGTTGATGAAACGGTAGAGCAAATAAGGTTATTAGCTGAAAATACAAAACAAATAGGCGGCATTGCGAGTGTGATCAGTGGTATCTCTGAACAGACTAATTTGCTGGCTCTTAATGCCGCAATAGAAGCTGCAAGAGCGGGTGAGTCGGGACGCGGTTTTGCCGTTGTTGCAGACGAAGTTCGGCAGTTAGCGCAACGTACCGGTGAAGCCACCTCACAAATTGAAATTATGATTACCGATGTGCAAACTCAAACGGCAGCATCTGTAAGTGCTATGGAAACAACGCAGCCACAGGTTGAAAACGGCAAAGCGAAAATTATGCAGGCAACAGATTTACTCAAACATATTGAGGAACAAGCAATGGACTCGTTGAACTTGGTGAAGCAGGTGTCTAGCGCTGCATCTGAACAAGTTCAAGTGGTAACTGAATTTAGTGCTGCAATGGAGCAGGTTGCGGTAATGTCTGAAGAAACCATTGAGTCGATGAATAAAAATGACACGGCAACTAAAGTACTTACTGATTTGTCAGGTTCGCTTAAAAAAGAAATTGCCTTCTTTAAAGTTTAACTTTAGGCCCTGTAAACGATGTAAGATTATTTTTAATCGCGATGTTTAAAAGCAGCACGACCAATTAGGTGTGCTGCTTTTTTGTGTTAATAGTCTGACTTTCAGCCGTTTTTTGTAGTAAAAGTATGATAGTGGTTTGTTTTTATAACTTTCCTGATAAGGTATTAGTGATATAACAATATTTTAACGTTGTTTCGTTGTTGTTAACGAATGACGATTCATTGGAGAGTTTAATGAGCATATTTCGATTGAGTGTGGTTACCTCGTTTTTTTCGCAATCAACATCGTTGCTACTAATGCACATGCGGATACTAAAGTGATTCATGCAGGAGAGTTGCTAGCTATTCCCGGAGAAAAACCACAACAAAAACAAACCGTAGTAATAGAAAATGGCAAAATAGTTTCGGTATCAGCGGGTTTTTTACCTATCAACCGTTTTGGTGAAAATGCTCAGCTAATCGATTTATCGACCAGCTTTGTTATGCCTGGGCTTATGGATATGCATGTGCATTTACAAGGTGAGCTTGGGCCAGATAACAAAAAAGAGCTGGTGGAAATGTCTGATGCAGATGTAGCAATGCGCAGTGTGCATTTTGCTAACAAAACCCTTATGGCGGGTTTTACTACAGTGCGTGATGTGGGCAGTCAAAGTGAGCAAATGTATGCATTAAGAAATGGGGTGGCCAAAGGATGGATAAGTGGCCCTCGAATTATTGCTGGTGCTGGCGTTACTATTACCGGCGGGCACTTAGATGTTGATGGTATGAGCCCCGACTTACTCACGATGAAAACACCGCCCACAGTGTGTGATGGTGCAATAGAGTGCCGCAAAAAAACTCGCTACGCAATCAAGTATGGGGCTGATTTAATTAAAGTCGCATCTACTGGCGGGGTGCTTTCGGATACCACTACCGGTACAGGTCAGCAAATGCAAGACGATGAGCTCAAAGCAGTTGTTGATACCGCACATGGTTTAGGGCGAAAAGTAGCTAGTCATGCCCATGCTGCCCAAGGTATTAACGCAGCATTACGTGCGGGCGTTGATAGTATAGAGCATGGTAGTTACACCGACGATGAGGGTATTAAACTATTCAAAGAAACAGGTGCTTACCTTGTACCTACGTTGCTTGCTGGCGATACGGTAGTTAACTTAGCCAATAACTCTGATTTTATGTCTGAAGCCATTAAAAGCAAAGCAATTAAGGTTGGTGGCGATATGCTCAACAACTTTACTAAGGCATATGAGGCAGGGGTTAACATTGCGTTCGGTACCGACAGTGGTGTATCTAAGCATGGCATTAACGCACAAGAAGCGGTATTGATGTACCAAGCAGGTATGACTCCTGCTGATATCTTAAAGTCGGCAACGGTTAACGCGGCTGATTTGATTGATATGAATCATAGCTTAGGCACTATAGAAGCTGGTAAGTTTGCTGATATTATTGCCTTAGACACCAGCCCATTAAGTGATATTAGTGCTTTATTGGATGTTGATTTTGTTATGAAAGAAGGCACGGTTTTTAAACAACAATAAATAATTCGATTTATTTTATTAATAATGACGTAATAGCGCTGGTAAGTCGTATAAAAAAATTTGTAAACGACTGCCAGCGTTTTTAGTTATATCGCTTTTAAGGTTAAAAAAGGAAGTATTTTATTTTGAAATGCTTAGTAGTTTTATTTTTTTCTGTATGGTCTTTTTTGGTCAACGCTACCGCGCTGCAAGTTAATTTTCCTGATGTAGATAATAATGTTGCATACGCAAGTGTTGCTTCGCTTGGGTTTAACTCAGCGGATGAAAAAATAGCGTATGGTAATGATGAATCTCAGTTCGCGTTGCTTTGGCGCGCAAAACAAACATTGGTGCAAACGCCGTTAGTTATTTTACTTCATGGTGGTTGTTGGCTAAGTGCGTACAATATTAAGCACACTTATGCATTAAGCACGGGGCTAGCACAAGCTGGTTTTAATGTATGGTCTTTAGAGTATCGAAGAAGCGGTGCAAGCGGTGGTGGCTGGCCTGCAACGTTTAATGATGTTAAAGCCGGAATTTTAGCGGTAAGTAAATATAATAATGGCGAGTTTAAATTAGCGGAATCAGTTGCGGTAGGGCATTCGGCAGGTGGGCATTTAGCATTGCTTGCTGGTGGTGAAATAAGCCAGCTTAAAGGGGTTATTGGCTTGGCCCCTATTACTGATATAAAAGCGTATGCGCGTGGTGATAATAGTTGTCAAAAAGTGACTCAAGATTTTATGCAAGGCATGCCAACTGATAAACCTACGGCATACACGCAAGCTAACCCGAGTGAGCAGCCGCTTCATCCGCAAAGCATTATTTTACAAGGTGACCAAGATGCCATCGTGCCTGCTTTTAATTTAGAACAGCTTAAACGCCCAGTTGTCATGTTAGAAGGCGTGGGGCATTTTGATTGGATCCATCCGGGATCTGCTGCATTTAATACACTAATACAAAGTTTGAACGAGATGTAACAATGAATTTTAATGAGATTATAGCGCTTGATAAAGCGGATACGCTGGCTCACAAGCGTGACGAATTTGATTTACCCGCAGACACTATTTATCTCGATGGTAATTCGTTAGGTGCTCTGCCTAAAGCAGTAAAACCGCGCGTAGCAGAGGTGGTAAGCCAGCAATGGGGTAGTCACCTAATTAGAAGTTGGAATGATCACCAATGGATTGATTTACCTACCCAGGTAGGGGAGAAAATAGCGCCTATTATTGGCGCCGACAAAGGCCAAGTTATTTGTTGTGATTCTATTTCGGTTAATTTATTTAAACTATTAAGTAGTGCGCTATCGTTAAACTCTGAGCGTAACGTGGTGTTATCTACCGATGATAACTTTCCTACTGACCTATACATAGTACAAGGGTTAAGTGAATTATTAGGCCCCGACTTATGTCAGCTAAAACTCGTCGCAGAGCAAGATATTGAACAAAGCCTAAATGATTCAGTAGCAGTATTACTGTTAACACAGGTGAATTTTAGAACCGGTAAATTGTTGGATATGCAAAAAATCACCCAGCTAGCTCATGAAAAAGGCATTTTGGTGATATGGGATTTAGCCCATAGTGCAGGTGCTATACCGGTTGAACTTGATGACTGTAATGCTGATTTTGCTGTTGGTTGTGGCTATAAATACTTAAATGGCGGCCCTGGTTCGCCTGCGTTTTTATATGTAGCAAAACGCCACCAAGATGCTGTAAAACAACCCTTATCAGGCTGGATGGGTCATGCCAAACCATTTGCTTTTGATGCAAAATATCAACGTGCTAACAACATAAATCAGTATTTATGTGGCACACCCAGTGTGATTGCTATGAGTGCTTTAGATGCTGCGCTTGATGTATGGCAAGATGTAGATATTTCACAAATAAGAGAAAAGTCGATTGCACTTGCCGACGTATTTATTAAATTAGTACAAACACATTCATGCTTACGTGATTTGCATTTATGTTCTACTGAGGATTCGAGCCAAAGAGGCAGCCAACTAGCATTTTCACATACCGACGCATTTGCTATATGCCAAGCGTTAATTGAAAATGGGGTAATTGCAGATTTTCGTGCGCCTAATATTTTACGCTTTGGTTTTACACCTCTTTACACCTCATTTGAAGATATTTACCAAGCAGTAACTATTTTAGCTGAGGTGGTTAAAACCCAGCTATATACTCAGCCACGTTTTAATTTAGCGGGTAAAGTGACGTAACTTTATAATTGTATATAACTAACAATGGCTCATTGAGTTTCTCAAGTTAAAAAGTGCGTTGCGCTAGCAGGATAACTGACAGCGCATTTATTCTATTATTGCTCTTTTTTTAGATTAAAGTAATTGAGTTGCACTCTCATCTCGGTAGCTTGTTCTGCCATTTGTCGTGCTGCTGCCATTGTTTCTTCTGTAATAGCTGAGTTTGCCTGAGTTAGCCCCGTTAAACGTTGTACAACAAGATTGACCTCTTTAATTGCTTGCTCCTGTGCGGAGGTAGAATGCGCTATATGTATTATATTTTTACTAACATCGCTAACTGCTTGCATTATGTGTTTTAGTTTTTTTCCCGAGGTGTCTGCTAATTCAGTCCCAAGCGCTATTTTTTGATTACTATTTACAATAATACTTTTTATCTGCTTCGCAGATTTAGCACTGCGTCCCGCTAAATCACCTACTTCATTAGCGACTACAGCAAAGCCCCTTCCGTGGTCGCCAGCCCTAGCAGCTTCTACGGCGGCATTAAGTGATAGCAAGTTTGTTTGAAAAGCCAGGTTGTCAATAACCGTAAGTATTTCGTTTATGTCTCTACTGGCTTCATTCACTTCATCAATCGCGCTAACAGTCTGTATTGATAATTGGTTTCCTTCTTCTGCAATTTCCTCAGCATTACTTGCTAATGCCACGGCACTTTTTGATTGTTCAGATACTTTAGTTAGTTCATCTAGCATTTGCTCAGTACTTGAGCTTGCCTCTTCAAGATTGGCAGCTTGCTCTTCTGTGCGCTTACTTATTTCAGTATTACTTGAAGCTATTTCACCTGCATTTTGCATAACCTGACTAGCCGATACTTGAATCTCTTGAATGACATTGGTTAATTTATCGATAGTCGCGTTTGTGTCGCTTTTCAGGGTATTGAATACGCCTTGATATTGCCCTTCTATATTTTTGGTAAGGTCACCTTTAGCTAAGTTTGATAAAACGCTGCTTACTTCATTTATAGCCAGTGAAACTAATGAGGTAGACTCATTAACATTATTTTTTAAATCTTCTAATTGGCCCTGTAGTGGCTGTTTTAATTGATGAGAAAAATCGCCGTTTGCCATTGCAGCCATTACTTGGTTGAGATCATTTATGACATGTTCTAGATTGGTAACTGATTGGTTTATATCTATTTTTAAACTGTTTAGTTGGCCAGTCATAGTTGATGAAATAGTATGATCAAAACGCCCCTGACTAATTGCTAGCATGACTGATGAAATTTCAGTTAAAGCATTATCAATAGCCGTGATTGATGTATTAATATTACTTTTTAACTGCTCCAATTGACCGCTGGCTTCACCTTTTATCATTTTTTTAAAGTCACCCTTACTAACAACGGTCATGACTTCACCTATTTCATTCATTACATTATTTAAATTAGCCATGCTGGAATTAATATCTTGTTTTAAGGTATTAAGTTGTCCAGCTAATGGGGCGTCTAATTGCGCTGAAAACTGGCCTTGTCGTAATGCACTCATAACGTCACTAATACCATCTATGGCAATACTTAAGCTATTTACTGAGTTATTTACGCTGTCTTTTAGCTGGGCAAGCTTTCCTTTAGCAGGGTAAGTAATTTGCTCTTTAAAGTTACCTTGCTCTACGTTAGCCATAATATCTACGATACTATTCATTGTGTTATTTATTGAGGAAAGCGATTGGTTAATATTGCTTTTTAAGGTGCCTAACTCGCCTGACATTGAGGCATTAATTTGAATATCAAATTGACCATCAGCCATAGCAATCGCAATGTTATTTAACTCGTTTATTGCATCGTTTAGTGAACTCGCACAATCGTTGGTTGCTTGTTTTAACGTATCTAACTCTCCTCGACATGGTGCTTCAATACGTTGATCAAATTTACCCGCAGCCATTTGATTCATAACACGATTTGTTTCACTAATAGATAACTGCAGAGCATCAAGAAGAGTGTTAAATGCTTGAGTACTTTCGCCTATCTCATCGCTTGAATAGACAGTTGCTCGTAATGAAAAGTCACCTTGTTGTTCAACTTTCTTCATCGTATCAGCCAGTGCATGTATTGGTTTTGTTAGTGTTCTCGCAAACCAATATGCGGCAATAGTAACAATGAAAATAGTGATAAAAAGTATAATAATGAGTTGTTGAGAAAGTGTAGTTATCGACTCAAAAGCTTCTTGTTCGTCCATTTCTGCTATGAGGGCCCAGCGAATATTAAATACATTTACTGGTGCAAATGCAGACAGCACCATCTCATTGTTATAATCACTTATTACATGCTGCCCTTTCTCATTTTTTAATGCTTTGATTACAGATAAGGTATTCACTGTGCCTTTATTTGGGTTTCTAAATGAGCTTTCTACAGAGTGATTTATCGGATCAATGTAAGAGTCAGAGCGCATTAACCCTTCAGGACCAACAAGATAGGTTTCTCCGCTTTCGCCCAATCCGTCACGCTCTTTCATGATTGAATTGATATCTTCAATCGATAATTGGGCGGCTAAAATAGCAATCGTTTTACCATCAACAACAATAGGCTTACCTATAAAGCTCGCAGGGGCATTATATGAAGGGGAGTACTGTTTATAATCTGCAAATGCAATTGTTTGTGGGTTGCTGCTATCTTTTAATTGTTGAAATAAACTCGCTAAATTACTTTTAGCATAGGGCCCTGTTTGTAGCGATGTGGCAAAGTCGACTTCTTTATAAACGGAGTAAACAATATTGCCATTTGTTGGGTCGATAATGAAAATATCGTAGAACTCATTTATATTGGTCATATCTCTTAAATAAGGGTGATATTGGCGGTGCGCTTGCTCGTAAGAGTCTGATTGCTCGGTTGCAGTTAGTTTTTGTTTTTCACCAATTGGATTTGGGTTATTAGCCAAATAACGAGATTGCAGCTCAATACTTTTTGGATTCATTTGCTCTAATAGGGATGATGAAACTGTATCTGTCGGGTTTAGCTGTTTAAATTTTGGAGTAAAAGACTCTTTATAAAAGCGATTTAAAGACTCAGATGAGTTTGAAGGGGAAATATCATTAAATCCTTCTATAAACTTTGTCGCCATATTGGCCATTTCTGGATTTGCTTGTAGTGCATTAAGCTTTTTTTCAATATTGATAAAATAGCGTTTAACAGCGCTTTGTTTTACTTCACTCACAGCGTCTAATCGTGAATAAACCTGTTCTGTCATTGAGTTTGAGGCTGTATTAATTGCAACAATAATAATTATTGTTATTGGTACTAGGGCAACAACTAAAAAGGCGGAGATAAGTTTTTTTGTTAAATTTAATGAGTTAATAAATTGATTAATCGTGTGCATTACTATGTCCCTGTAATAAGGATTTACCTCAAATGAGCATAGAACACAATTTGTGAAGATCTAGTTAATAATTAAAGTAATGATCTTTTATTATAAAATAGCCAAAGCGAATTCAGAGCACTTTTAATTTTAATGCAATTACAGCATGCTCTTTTAGCGGTTTAGTTTAATAAAACGTAGGAGCATTTAAGCGCTCCTACATTTGTTATTTAATCGATATGTTAACGTTGAAAAAGCAAGCTATGTTAGAGCGCTACTAAACTGTGCTCTAACATAGTTTGAATTTGTTTTACTATTTTAGCTTCGGTTTCGGGTTCAAACTGAGCAATTCGCGGGGTGTGAATATGCCCTGTCGGGATATCTGAGTTTAGCTGGTTACGAAGGCGAATACTTCGATACGAAATTTCGTTAGATAAATAACCACCGCCACCGCCGCGCACTGCAGTTGACTCTTTTAATTCGTCAAAACTGTTAGGCTCAAAGTCTTTTTTGAGGGTAATAACATGGCGGTTATCATTAATCGCAAAAGAGCCTTTTGCTTTTAGCATAGCGCTAACAGGTAAGCTAAATTCTACAAACTCAGTACCGGGTAATGGGCGGTCGTGTAAGCTTGGAATGAGCGGCGCTGTTTTGGTACCGCCATACACTATATTGGCGTTGTCAGGCGCTGTTACACTGCGGCGCTTACCTGGAAAGCGCTCAAGATCAAAATCTTTACTACCCATACTAACGGTAACCACCATATCCACATTATTAAGTGCGTAATAAGGGGCAAGTAAGGACTCTATGATGCCCTGATCAAAGTCTTCATATCGCACAGGTACCATTACAGTGTTTATTTCAGCACTAATACCTTTATAGTCAATTACCTGGCCATCAAGAAGCAACGCTGCTACACCCGATGGATTACTTTGGTTTATATTTCTATCAAGTAAAAATGGGTCAAACCCGGTTAGTAATATTTTTTTTGTGGTGTTTTGTGAGTAGCTCAGATCAGTGCGGCCTCGGCTTCCGTTTTCTAGTAACGTTAATAGCACTGTTTGCTGCGCGGCGCTCAGCGAAAATGCAGGTTCTGTGGTGCGAATTATTTTACTTGATTGTAAGCGAGCCCAATAAAGTGCGCGATCATCTAAGTTTTGCGTTGTAGCAATACGTTTTTTTGCACTAAACCATAATCGCTTTGAGTAGTCATTAACGGTATCTACGGCTTGTGCATAGCTTGAGAGTGACTTGAATTGCAGCTCAAATTGATTAACTTTGCTGGCAAAAGCGCTTAGCACTTCTGGCATAGCCTGGCTGGCTTTTTCAATTCGCAATTCTTCCGGTGTTAACTGTGTATTTAAATTAGCTAGCGCACTAAAAGAAGAGAATATTAAACTTGAGGCAATCAGTGTTTTTATCATGAAGGTCCTAAACTGAGTCGTATTTATTGCTTACTATCCTATGCCTAATAAGTGGGTGCAAATAAAATCGTTGGTTGGTTTTATGTTGTAAAGCAGTATAAAACAGGCGCTAAATCAAAAACTACGAGTATTTTTATTAAAAATAGTCGAAACTCTGTGATGGGTTTAGCTACAATGGGGCTGTGTATTTTTTAGTTTTTTACTTTTAGGCAACTATGCAACTTATTCAAATAGATAAAGCTCGTTATCGTAAACATTTAAACCGCGTAATCGTTGGCTGTGCAGTAGGTTTAGCTGTGGGCAGTTTAGCAATTTCACAAACGCTTATTGCATTATTTCCCGATGAAAGTGGTAGTCATTTTCATTGGAATTTATTAGGCGTTATTGTTACGAGTATTGGCATAGGTTGGCTGTTAAATAAATACCGAACAAATCCCTTTATGACTGAGGTGGTGTATGTATGGGAGCTTAAAAAAGCGCTTAATAAAATCACTCGTAAAATGACTAAGCTAAAAGCGGCGGGACGAGAAGGTAATCCCGATGCATTATTAGCGATTCAATATAGTTATGCAGGCTCACGATTATTATGGTTGCTTGACGATAACACCATCACTATGGATGATTTAGCGATTAAACAAGCCGAGTTAGATAGCGTTGCTGCCAAGTTCAATTTAACATTGAATGCTGACGACTACGATGATGCAATTTTAAAGCAGTTTTAAGTTATAGGGATTGCAAAAATTATAACCCTCTCTCAGGCCTTCTGCTTTTTCCTTACGTATGAAAAACGCGTATGTTTAGTGCTTAAGCAACTGGAAGGCTAGCAAAAACTATTAGCCTCATTAAAATAACGTTTATTACTGATTTTTTGCAAAAGCTTGGGAGTCATAAGTGAAAAGAGTATTAATAGTGTGTTTGGGTAATATATGCCGTTCACCTACCGCAGAGGCAGTATTAAAAGCGCGTGCTAAAAAGTTAGGCATTGATCTACTAGTGGACTCGGCAGGGACTATTGGGCACCACGAAGGTAATCCTCCTGATAAACGCTCAATGCAAGCTGGCGAAAAAAGGGGTTATAGTTTTAAAGGTATTTTTTCGCGTAAGGTACGCAGTAGTGATTTTAGCGAGTTTGATCTTATTTTAGCGGCCGATATACAAAACCTGTCGGATTTAACCGCACGTTGCCCTGAACATTTGCAGTACAAGCTTGCGTTGTTTTTAGAGTATGGCGAGCAAACACAAAGTGCGATCCCCGATCCTTACTATGGTGGTGATGATGGCTTTGAAAAGGTACTCGATTTAATAGAGGCCGCCAGCGATAACATTTTAGCTAAGTTAAAGTAATCATAGTGAGAGTTCAGGTTAATAAACAAAAAGGCGCTCATCGCGCCTTGTTATAATTAGTTAACGTTTTACTTTAAAATCGAGCTGTACTTTAGAAGTTGCTGCAACCGCTTTTCCATTTTCAAATTTAGGGGCATAGCGCCATTGCTCCAATGCTTCTACTGCCGACTTTTCAAAGGCCAAGCCACCCTCAGAGCTAAGTACTTGCAGATTTTTTACAAAGCCAGATTCATTTACTTCAAACTCCATAACTACGCTGCCATCTTTACTAAATCGCGCTTTGTTTTTAGGGTATTTAGGTTCAACGCGGTATAGTGGTGTTTGCTCTTGGCTTTCTTTCCACGGCACCATTTTAGCTATCGCGATACAGTGTTTAGTGGCTTCATCACTTTTGCCTTGTTTTTCATACAAGCCAATTAATCTTGAATGTGCGGTAAGCTCGGCGGTGTGATCGTAATTTAAGTTTTCATCAAATACCTTTACTACGCGATTAAGTCGTTCAATTGCTTGAGTGTATCTTTTTCTACCCTCAGCAAACGACGCCATTAAAAAGTCAGCTTTTATTCGTTCAACCGAGTTTTCAGGTAAGTTAGCTTGATAGTACTCATCGGCCTCTTCTAAGTAGTTTTTAGCTTCATGGTATTTTTCGTAGCCGAATTTATTGGCTAATATGGTTGCCGCTTCTAATTTCATGTCAGCCAAAAATTTAGGTTTGTTTTGCGTGTTTGCTATTGCAATCACTTGATCTAAATAATAATCCGCTTTTTGAGCTGAGGGCGCAAAATTAGCCATACCAACTAAAGAATCAACGGTTTCTAACGATTTTTTACCATGGTTGTTAACAGAAATAGTATAGGCTTGCTGGTAAAGTGAAAAACGCTTTTCAATCCATTTTTTGCCATAGCCATTAATTGATTTTGCATAGTTAATAGCTAAGTTTGCGGTGTTATCTGAATTATCACCGTAAACAGATTTACCTAATGTATAAGCACGCTCGGCAGTTTGTTGTACATTTTCTGCAGCTTTAACCGCATCCAGGTAACTTTGATAAGCATTGTTAAATTCTACTTGAGAGGTAGTTACTTGCTCTGCCTGTGAGGTGGAACACAGTACTGATAAACTTAAACCTATCAGTAATACACATTTATTGAGTTTCATAATGGTCCTTATTATTTGTCGGTGGCAAATTAGCAAACCTTTGTGTATTTGTCATTATTTTAGGTAAATTAAGGTCAATACGCGTTACTAATATATTTATGCTTACATATTGAAAACAGCCGCTGTCGTCGCCATATATTTGCCATAAACAGTCTTGTACTACGGTGTATTTATCTTGTTTTGTGATATTATCACTTTATTGTCGTGTCGTAGTTATTTAAATATTTGGATTTGTCGTGGCGCAAGTAAGAGCAAGAGTCCAGCTTAATGTTGGCAAAAACAGTGATATCCCTGCAGAAATAGTGTCATTTACTGACTTGAAAGATGGCCAAGAGCATATTGCTATGGTGTTTAATAACGCCGATACCGAGCAAGGTGTTCCGCTTATTCGCATGCACTCTGAATGTTTAACTGGTGATGTATTTCACTCGTCACGTTGTGACTGTGGTGAGCAGTTAAACGAGTGTATTGAAATGATGCATGAGCAGGGCGGTATTTTACTTTATTTACGCCAAGAAGGGCGTGGTATTGGTTTATATAATAAAATTGATGCGTATGTACTGCAATCACAAGGTATGAATACTTACGAGGCTAACAACCATTTAGGTTTTGCTGATGACTTACGCGATTTTTCGGATGCAGTATTAATGCTCAATGCGCTTAATTTAAAGCACGTTAAGTTAATGACCAATAACCCTAAAAAGCTCAACGCATTAAAAGATGCAGGTATAGAGGTCGACTCTGTTGTGGGCACTCATGCACACATCAAAGCAGGACTTGCCGGTAACAAGGCGTATTTAGAGACAAAGATTAAGCATGGCTCTCACATGCTAGATATTAAGAAAATTAAAAAACCTTAGGGTCTGTTGACCTTTCAAGGTTGAATTTTCAGCAGTCTGTTTGGTATTTAGGCAAGGCAGAGCCTATGTGGTGTGGTTATTCCCCATAAATAGGCGATAACGCAGCATCAATGCCAAACAGGCGCTGCCCGAAGGGTTCTGCCTAGGGGCGATTTACTCTTTGTTGCCTACATGGATGTAGGTAAGGGGCGTGAGCAGGACGCGGAAGCTTTGCTCGGTTTTGACTTAGCCCACTAGGTTACAAACCTCGCGCCGCGATTAAATCGCCCCTAGTTTGAACAAATTTTAATCCGTAAAGGGCAGCAGACCCTAATATTAACGGCATTTATCGCCACCACCTATGTAATACCAGCCAACGCCGAGTTATACTCGGCGTGTTTTGTTTTAATTAAGAGCAAGTATGTCTACACAATTACGAATTTTTAAAGCGGATGCAGCATTAAAGTGGCTTAAAGCAGGTTGGCTAATTTTCAAAACTCAACCATTAACTTTTATTTTTATGCATTTGTTTATTGGCATTGTTGGCTTATTGTCGTTATTTTTGCCGGTATTACAAATAGCCGCAGCATTGGCTACACCATTTTTAACTGCAGGCTTTTATCAGGCCGTGCTTACCAAGCAGCAAGGCGGAAAAATTATGTTAGCCGACATTTTGAAGCCCTTTTCAGCCAAAGGAAATCGCTTAGGCTTATTTCGCTTAGCGCTTTATCAAATGGGAGCGGGGATTTTAATTGCCTTGCTCGCCAATGGTTTATTTGCTGATGCAATGGCGGTTATGACGCAGCCAGACCTAGATCCAAACACCGCCGTTAGTCAAATGCTTGAGAGTATTTCGTTTGCTAATGTGGCATTGTTTTTAATTGCGCTCTCAATCTACTTTACTTCGTTTGCCTACGCAGTACCGCTGGTTTACTTTAATAAAGAGCAACGTATTTTAAACGCCTTAAAAAGTTCGTTTATGGTGTTTTATTATAATATTTTACCATTGAGTGTTTATGGTATTATTTGCGCATTATTAATGGTGGTGTCGATGTTCTTATCGCTACTACCGCTGTTGATTTTAATGCCAATTTGCTACATTAGTTTCTTTGTATCTTATCAGGCTATTTTTATGCCCGTTGTGCCACCAAGTGATGACAGTAACATTAAGCCTTTAAGTAGCGAGCAAAGCGGGCGCTTTGACGCTTAATGGATGATACGTTAAAACAAAAGTTAAAAAACTATGTGCTTTGGTTACTAGGAAGGCAAGAGTATTCGCGCCGAGAGTTAACTCAAAAGTTACAGCAAAGAGAAGCAACCGATGAATTCATAGAAAACCTGCTTGATTGGTGTGAAAAGCACAACTTTATTAACGAGCAGCGTTACTGTGAAGGGTTTGTAAGAAAACACATATTTAAATGCCATGGCTTAAAGCGAATTCAAAGTGAAGCCATGAGTAAAGGGATTGATAGAGCACTGCTTGAAACAGTGGTTGATGAGCTGGAAATAGATTGGTTTGAGCTCGCGCAGGAAGCGTACAACAAAAAATATTCAACGACACCGGCAAACCTCGAGTACAAAGAAAAAGCTAAGCGCGTGCGCTACTTAATGTATCGAGGTTTTAGCTACGATCAAATAAATTTTGCAATGCAAGCACAGTAAATACAGGTGAGACTTTCACATGCAGCACATGACTACCGCACAAATTAGGCAACAGTTTTTAGACTTTTTTGCCAGCAAACAACACCAAGTTGTTCCTTCTAGTTCGCTTATACCGGGTAACGATGCCACGTTGTTATTTAATAATGCCGGTATGGTACAATTTAAAGATGTATTTTTAGGCGCTGAAAGCCGCCCTTATACTCGCGCAACGAGCTCTCAGCGTTGTGTACGCGCTGGTGGTAAACACAACGATTTAGAAAATGTTGGTTACACAGCACGTCACCATACCTTTTTCGAAATGCTAGGTAATTTCAGCTTTGGTGATTACTTTAAGCAAGATGCAATTAAATTTGCGTGGGAGTTTTTAACTGAAGTTGTAAAACTACCAAAAGAAAAGCTTTTAGTAACTATTTACCACGATGACGAAGAAGCCTTTGGCTACTGGGCTAACGATATAGGTTTACCTGAAGATCGTATTATTCGTATTGCAACGAGCGATAATTTTTGGTCTATGGGTGATACCGGCCCTTGTGGTCCATGTTCTGAAATATTTTATGATCACGGTGAGCACATTTGGGGTGGTCCTCCGGGCACTCCTGAAGAAGATGGCGACCGTTTCATTGAAATTTGGAACTTAGTATTTATGCAATACAACCGTCAAAGCGACGGGACTATGGAGCCACTTCCTAAGCAATCTGTTGATACTGGTATGGGCCTTGAGCGTATTTCAGCTATTTTACAAGGTGTGCATTCAAACTACGAAATCGATTTATTCCAAGGCTTAATTGCCGCCGCTGCAAGCGTTACTAATGCACAAGATATGGATGATAAATCGCTTCGCGTGGTGGCGGATCATATTCGTTCGTGTGCGTTTTTAATTTCAGATGGGGTTATGCCATCAAATGAAGGCCGTGGTTATGTGTTACGTCGTATTATTCGTCGTGCAGTTCGCCATGGTAATAAATTGGGTGCTAAAGGCGCGTTTTTCTACAAGTTGGTAGCAGCGCTTATTGAGCAAATGGGTCAGGCGTATCCAGAACTTGCTAAGCAGCAAGAAATTATTGAAAAAGTACTGCGTATTGAAGAAGAGCAGTTTGGTAAAACGCTTGAGCGTGGTTTAGCTATTTTAGAAGAAAGCTTGAGTGATTTAACCGGGGATGTGATCCCAGGTGACTTAGTATTTAAACTTTACGATACCTATGGTTTCCCTGCCGATTTAACAGCCGATGTAGCGCGTGAACGCCAAATGACCATTGACCATCAAGGTTTTGAAGCATGTATGGCAGTGCAACGTAAAACAGCACAGCAAGCGGGCAAATTTGGTGCAGATTATAATGAGCAATTAAAATCAGATAAGCACACTGATTTTAAAGGCTACGATAGCAATCATTACCGTGGCACTGTGGTTGAGATTTTTGCCGGTGGCGAATCTGTATCGTTATTAGAAGATGGTCAGCAAGGTATTATTGTTTTAGACCGTACTCCGTTTTACGCTGAATCAGGCGGCCAAATTGGTGATAGCGGAACAATTACTGTTGCCGGTGGTGAGTTTAAAGTAACGAATACCACTAAATTGGGCAATGCTTTTGCTCATCATGGAACAGTTCAAGGGCGCATTGGCGTTAACGATAAAGTGGATGCGACCATTGACGATGCGCGTCGTGAAAGCATTAAGAAAAATCACACAGCTACGCACATTTTACATGAAGCATTACGTCAGCTTCTAGGTGAGCACGTATCGCAAAAAGGCTCACTTGTGCAGCCAGATCGCCTGCGTTTTGACTTCTCACATTTTGAAGCCGTGACCAAACAAGAACTGCGCGAAATTGAACGTGTAGTAAATGACGAAATTCGTCGTAACTTTGCACTTAACACTGAGCTAATGGCAATTGATGATGCTAAAGCAAAAGGTGCTATGGCATTGTTTGGCGAAAAGTACGATGACGAAGTACGTGTAGTAACCATAGGTGATTACTCAATTGAGCTTTGTGGTGGTACACACGTAGAGCGTGCAGGCGACATTGGTTTATTCAAAATAGTATCTGAAAGCGGTATTGCTGCCGGTGTTCGTCGTATTGAAGCGGTAACCGGTGCAGAAGCAATCGCGTATGTTAATGAACAAGAACAGCAATTAGCAGATGTTGCAGCGCTTGTAAAAGGTGACAGTGCGTCAGTACTTGAAAAAGTAACTGCCTTACTTGAAAAGTCGAAAGGACTTGAAAAGCAAGTTGCCCAACTTAACGATAAACTAGCCAGTGCGGCAGGTGCATCGTTACTTGATTCAGTGGTTGAAATTAATGGGGTTAAACTACTAATTGCCAACGTTGAAGGAACTGAATCAAAAGCGCTTCGTGGCATGGTTGATGACCTTAAAAATAAGATTGGCTCAGGCGTTATTGCTTTAGGTGTTGCCAGCGGTGATAAAGTAAGCCTAATTGCGGGTGTAACTAAAGACTTAACCGGTAAAGTAAAAGCGGGTGAGTTAGTTAACCACATGGCAGGCCAAGTAGGTGGTAAAGGCGGCGGTCGTCCAGATATGGCGCAAGCGGGTGGTTCTGAGCCACAAAACTTAACTGCAGCACTTGATAGCGTAACAGCTTGGTTAACTGAGCGTACTTAAGCTTAAGTGGCACTTATAGTTCAAAAATTTGGCGGCACTTCGGTAGGCTCAATAGAGCGTATTGAAGCGGTCGCCGACCTTGTTGTTAAAACTAAGCAACAAGGCCACCAAGTGGTGGTGGTGCTTTCGGCAATGTCGGGAGAAACCAATCGCTTAATTAATCTTGCCAAACAAATCGACTCTCGCCCGAGTAGTCGTGAACTCGATGTATTGCTCAGTACTGGTGAACAAGTCTCTATTGCTTTATTAGCAATGGCGATTATTAAACGCGGCCATTCTGCGGTTAGCTTGTTAGCCGATCAGGTGAATATATTAACCGATAACATGTTCGGCAAAGCCCGTGTAGAAGACGTGGCTGCAACACGTTTAAAACATGAACTTGAACATAACCGTATTGCTATTATTGCCGGCTTTCAGGGCCGCGATATTGAGGGCAATGTGACTACGCTTGGGCGTGGTGGCACCGATACCTCTGCGGTTGAAATAGCGGGTGCAATAAAAGCCGATGAATGTCAGATCTATACCGATGTTGATGGCGTATATACAACAGATCCTCGTATTGAACCTAATGCAAGACGTTTAAGTCATGTTACCTTTGCCGAAATGCTTGAGCTGGCTAGTTTAGGTGCTAAAGTGCTACATATTCGCTCTGTAGAGTCGGCTGGTAAGCACAATGTACCATTAAGAGTGTTATCTAGCTTTAAACCTGATGAAGGTACATTAATTAGTTTTGAGGAGAGCGATGTGGCGAGTAACGTTGTGTCGGGTATTGCATTTAATCGAGACGAGTGTTTGATTAAGGTACATGGAGTACCGCAAGGCACTAAAGCGCTTGCAAAAATTTTGAAACTTTTTGCAGATAATGGCATCGAAATAGATATGATTAATCAAATTAATCATAAAGTTGAAAAAGTCGACTATGCTTTTACTGTGCATTTAAATGATTATTTAAACGCACTTGATTTGTTAACGGCTGAGCAACAGCAATTTGACGCACAGGCAATTGACGGATTAACTAATGTGGCGAAAGTGTCAGCTGTGGGTATGGGGATGAAATCTCATTCTGGGGTGGCGAGTTTATTTTTTGATTCGTTAGCACAAGAGAATATTGATGTGATGTTTGTTTCGACCTCAGAGATAAAAATTTCAGTTTTAATCGATGAGAAATACCTTGAACTGGCTGTTCGTGCATTACATAAGACATTTTTAACAGAAAATGAATAGATTGAGAGTTTTTACTTACTTTTTAGTCTAATTTTAATTAAAATGTGTTGCGGAATCTTATAATTTTATTGGAACATGGGAGCAAGAGAATGCTAATACTAACTCGTAGAGTAGGCGAGACCCTTATGATTGGTGACGAAGTAACCGTTACTGTTCTGGGTGTTAAAGGAAATCAAGTTCGTATCGGTGTTAACGCACCTAAAGACGTATCAGTTCATCGTGAAGAAATTTACATGCGCATACAAGCTGAAAAGTCTAACCCTAATCCGGGCAATGCTTAATCAAGATAATATAAAATGTGTTAGTTAAAAACTATGACATTTATAAAAGCCACTCACTGAGTGGCTTTTTTGTTAATAAAATCAATGGTTTCTTCGTTGAGCATTGCCTTGGAAATGTACTGCATACCGCTTTTACTTTTTAACAATAGGCCGCAATCTGTAGTAATTACTTCATTAATGTCCTGCCAAGCTAACTGGTAATTTTTGTAATGATTGGTTGATTTTATTCCGTCCTCGTCGAAGGTAAGGGTTACTTCAGAGCCTGACGCTCTGCTAAGCATTTGCCTTGTTACCCACCAAGGGCGGCGATAATAAAAAGCAATGCACTCAAGTAAAGCTAACATAAGCAAGAATGTACCAAGGTAATGATCGCCTAAACCATAAATGCCAAATAACCCTAAAACCACAAGTAGCGCCAATAAAAAGTATTTAGGTTGTGCACGCTTACTATAAGGCAGCGATTGGTCAAAGCATTCATAAAAATAAGGTTTATCGAGTTTATAAGTTGTTGTAAAGACCATGTGTTTGCACTTAAAAGCTATTTTTTATTATTTTAGCTTAATGCGCAGCTTAAAGGGGAAATGACTAGAAACTATTTATATTTTAGGCATAAAAAAACGACCCGTAGGTCGTTTCTTAGCTAAATAAATAATATTAGCAATTAGTCTCTTCGGCATTAACGCCTTCTTTTACTTCTTCACAGGTATCTTCTACCTTGTTTTGAACATCTGTCACGGCTTCGTCAATACGCTCACCGGCTTCTTCTGCATGATTGTCTTCACAACCCATAATAAATGCACTTGCGAATAGACCAATAGCTGCAGCTTTAAGTGTTGATGATTTCATAATGTAATTCCTTGTATATAAATTTAAAAAGAGAGTTCGTTGTTTCTTATCTACCTGGGGCTTTTACCACGTAAAGCGCCAGAGACAAGTGAAATAACCAGTAAAACTAAAAAGATAAAAAATATGATCTTAGCAATTCCTGCTGCGGCTCCTGCAATACCACCAAATCCTAAAACGGCTGCGATTAGTGCGATCACCAAAAATGTAATTGTCCAGCGTAACATTGTCATCTCCTTGATTTATCTAAGTGTTAAAGTGTTGTTTTTATATAAGCGAGTAATGTGCCAGTATTTTATTTTGTTTTAAATCAATTGTTTACTTCAATTTTTTGCGATTGGCTTTATATTGAGTTGGTAATTTTTACGATCTTATCGGTAACTTATTCACAGTTGTGTGCGGTGAGATAATAAATAGTTGTTGCTCTTTACTTTGGTAAGACCAATTAACATTTGTTTTGAAGGTTATTAGTGGGTTAGCACAATAGGTTTGTTTTATATGTGTTTTTACAAAGTATTAGTGTTTTTATATATTCTTTGTTTATAACGAACATTTTTAGCATCTATATATCTGGGTTAAATAAGCTATTTTAGGTGGTGTTAACCTTATTGGTGATATGTTACTTTTATATTAATTGGTTTTACCAATTTACAACGTGTAGACAAAAGAATAATTTTTGTTACTATTGGTGAATAGTTATTTAAATAAACCGATTTTTTATGTGTTTGGTTTTAAACAGGGGAGAATTATGGATATAGGGGCTTTACTCACAACTGCAGGCAATTTAATGCTAACAGGCATGGTGGGTGTGTTTGTATTTCTTTCTTTATTGATTGGTGCAGTGACACTCATGTCTAAGCTGGCTAGCAAGTTTTCTCAGCCAGAACCAGAAGTATCACAGAGAACGCCATCTTTTAAATCTCAAGGTGTGCCAAATGAGCACATCGCTGCAATTAGTGCTGCCATTGCTCAGTACAAAACAAATAATAATTAGAGGAGCATACTAATGGCTAAATTAAAAATAACAGAACTCGTACTTCGTGACGCACATCAGTCGCTTTTAGCTACCCGCATGCGATTAGACGACATGTTACCTATTGCAAAAAAAATTGATGACGCAGGTTATTGGTCCATAGAATCTTGGGGTGGGGCTACCTTTGATTCATGCATTCGTTATTTAGGCGAAGATCCATGGGAGCGTATTCGCGCGCTTAAAAAGGCGATGCCAAATACACCACAGCAAATGTTACTTCGCGGGCAAAACCTATTAGGGTATCGCCATTATGCTGATGATGTGGTTGAAAAGTTTGTTGAGCGTGCACACAAAAATGGCGTAGATGTATTTCGTATTTTTGATGCCATGAATGATGTACGTAACTTGGAAACAGCGATAAAGGCGGCGGTTAAAGTAGGGGCACATGCGCAAGGTACAATTTCTTACACAGTAAGCCCGGTACATACATTAGATATCTGGTTAACGCTTGCAAAGCAGCTTGAAGAATTAGGTTGTCATTCAATTTGTATTAAAGATATGGCGGGATTGCTTAAACCATATGATGCAGAAGAGCTTATTAAAGCGTTGAAAGAAACAGTTTCCATTCCTATTGCTATGCAATGTCATGCAACAACGGGCTTAAGCACCGCTACTTATCAAAAAGCGATTGATGCCGGCATTGATATGCTCGACACCGCTGTATCATCTATGAGCATGACTTATGGCCATTCAGCAACTGAAACAATTACTGCAATTGTGGAAGGAACCGAGCGTGATACCGGGCTTGATTTAAACCACCTAGAAGAAATTGCCGCTTACTTTAGAGATGTGCGTAAAAAGTACGCTGCATTTGAAGGTAGTTTAAAAGGTGTAGATGGTCGTATTTTATTAGCCCAAGTGCCAGGTGGCATGTTAACTAACATGGAAAATCAGCTTAAAGAGCAAGGTGCTGCTGATAAATTAAATGAAGTACTACTTGAGATTCCTCGAGTACGTGAAGATTTAGGTTTTATTCCACTGGTTACACCTACCTCACAAATTGTTGGTACTCAAGCGGTATTAAATGTGCTCACTGGTGAGCGTTATAAAACTATCACCAAAGAAACCGCTGGTGTATTAAAAGGTGAGTATGGTTCAACACCTGCACCAATGAATAAAGAGTTACAAGAGCGCGTGCTTGATGGTAGTGAGGCAATTACCTGTCGCCCAGCCGATATTATTAAACCTGAACTTGAAACGCTCGAGGCTGAATTAAGCAAGCATGCGCAGGAGCAAGGGCTAACTTTAGCTGATGAGCAAATTGATGATGTACTTACCTATGCGTTATTCCCGCAGATTGGTTTGAAGTTTATTAAAAACCGTAATAACCCTGATGCATTTGAGCCTGTTCCTAGCGCTGATGATAACGCCAATAAAGCACCTGAAAAATCAGCGGCAAACAATAAAGGCGTTAAGGCAGAGCAATACAGCGTTAAAGTAGATGGTAAAGTATATGATGTTGTGGTTGCTCAAGGTGGTGAGCTTAAAGAGGTTACGTTAAAAGACTCAGAGCATATTCCACAGTCAGCATCGGTTGCCTCGGGTGAAACTCTTAATGCACCACTGGCCGGTAATATTTTTAAAATTAAAGTAAAACCCGGTCAGGTAGTCAATGAGGGTGATGTGGTAATTATTATGGAAGCCATGAAAATGGAAACCGAAGTACGCGCCATGCATACCGGAACGATTGCTGAGGTGCTTGTTTCTGAGGGCGATTCAGTATCAACCGGCGATGCAATGATTGCACTAGCTTAAGGAGTAAATAGAGGATGGATGGTATTTTAAACCTCTGGCATGCCACAGGCATTGCTAACTTTACATTTCCTGGGCTGATCATGATTGCCGTTGGTTGTTTGCTATTATTTTTAGCAATTGCCAAAAACTTTGAGCCGTTATTGCTACTGCCCATTGGTTTCGGAGCTATTTTAACTAATATTCCTGTAGCTGGTTTATCAGATCCAGGTGGCTTACTTTACTATGTTTATTATGTTGGTATTGATACCGGTATTTTTCCGCTATTAATATTTATGGGAGTGGGGGCATTAACTGATTTTAGTGCCTTGATTGCCAACCCGCGTATGTTGCTATTAGGTGCGGCAGCGCAGTTTGGTATTTTTGCGACGTTATTTGGCGCTATTTTACTTAACTTTATTCCGGGATTTGAATTTAGCTTACAAGATGCTTCTGCAATTGCGATTATTGGTGGTGCAGATGGGCCAACCGCTATCTTTTTAGCGTCAAAGCTGGCCCCTGATTTACTGGGCGCAATAGCCGTGGCTGCGTATTCGTACATGGCGTTGGTTCCTATTATTCAGCCACCTATCATGCGTGCGTTTACAACGCCTGAAGAACGCAAAATTCAAATGCCAGAACTGCGTAAAGTATCTAAAAAGGAAAAAATTATTTTCCCACTGATGGTGCTTACCTTAACTGCTATATTCTTACCTGCGGCAATTCCGCTGGTTGGTATGTTCTGTTTAGGTAACTTAATGCGTGAGTCGGGTGTAGTTGATAGGCTCAGCAACAGTGCGCAAAACGAAATCATTAATATCACCACTATATTTCTAGGACTTGCAGTGGGCTCTAAACTTGCTGCCGAGCAGTTCTTAACAGTAGAAACTATTGGTATTTTGGTACTGGGTGCACTGGCGTTTGCTATTGGTACAGCCTCAGGTGTATTTATGGCTAAAGGCTTAAATAAGATATCAAAAACCCCCATAAACCCATTAATTGGTGCTGCGGGTGTATCCGCTGTGCCTATGGCAGCACGTGTTGTTAATAAGGTTGGGCTTGAAAATAACCCGCATAACTTCTTATTAATGCATGCCATGGGGCCTAATGTTGCAGGGGTGCTTGGTAGTGCTGTTGCGGCAGGTATTTTACTCGCTCTTGTGGGTTAAATATAATTTAGACTCAACCTATTAGCGCAGTTTACTGCGCTTTTTTTTGCATAAAATTCACTGTTTTGACTTAAGCGGTTTCTTGTATAGGGTTTTTTGTTTAAAGTAATCACTCTTCATTTTTTAAAGGGCTGTCAAAATGTTACACACTCCACTGGCAAAATATCTCCCGAATGTAAGCAAACTTGTTTTCGGCTGTATGGGGTTGGGAGGCGCATGGGATAAAGATGCGATTACCAGTGCGCATTTGCAACAAACTCATTCATGCATAGATGCCGCTATTGAAGGCGGAATTAATTTTTTCGATCATGCTGATATTTATACTTTAGGCAAAGCCGAGCATGTTTTTGGTCAAGCTCTGGCCGAGCGTCCTGAACTTAGAAAACAAATGTATATTCAGTCTAAGTGTGGTATTCGCTTTGCTGATGATAAAAACCCACAACGTTATGACTTTTCAGCTGATTGGATTGAGCGCTCGGTAGAGGGCTCATTAAAGCGATTAAATACTGAATATTTAGATATACTTATGCTGCATCGCCCAGATCCCTTAATGGAAGTAGAGGAAGTTGCACAAGTATTTAGTTGTTTAAAAGAAAGTGGCAAAGTGCGTCATTTTGCGGTGTCTAATATGTCGCAATATCAAATACGGTTTTTGCAACGCGCTTTAGATATGCCGATTGTGGCAAATCAAATCGAAGCGAGTTTACAAAAGCATCAATGGGTTGATGAAGGTGTTTATGTAGGTAATGCCGATGGCAAGGATATTAACTTTACCCCAGGCAATATTGAATATTGCCGTGAGCATGAAATTCAGATTCAAAGTTGGGGCAGTTTATGCCAAGGCTTATACTCTGGTGGTGATTTATCAAAGGCCTCGCCTGCAGATATTAATACCAGCATTTTAGTCAGTAAGCTTGCCATACTCTATGGTACAACAGCAGAAGCGATTGTATTAGCATGGCTGCTGCGCCACCCAGCATCAATTCAACCAATTATTGGCACCACGAATATAGAGCGTATAAAAGCATCCTGTGATGCGGTTAATGTTAACTTAAGTCGTGAGCATTGGTACGAGCTATATATCAGCGCGAAAGGCTGCGCTTTACCATAACCTGGTGTAGGGTGATGATATGAATATATTTGTTATTTTAATTAGCTTGGTAATTGCTTTGGTGATCATTATTCCGTTACTGGAAAAATACCAAAGTAAAATGGGGCTTGAGAGTGCTACTAAATATAGTAAATATATTTGGCCACTGGTGATGATCTCTTTGGTTGTGCAGCTTATTTATGTGCTCGTAAATTAACTCTGAAATTTAGTACCGAGCTGCTTAGATATAAGGGGGAATTCGTGAAAATGTCCGAGTCTCTATGCTGGTTGGTATAATCATTACATACAAAAAAGCCTTTGCCGGTTACCCTGCAAAGGCTTTTTTATTTAATTACTAAAACTCTTTATTTAAGTGCCAACTGAAGTTCACGATTACGCTCAAGTTGTGCAATAAAGTTATCAGCAATAGGCTTAAACTTAGCAAGTTCTGAGCGTGGTAATGGCTCAGATTTAGGTAGTTTTACAGTTTTAGGGTTGCGGTGAACACCGTTAACCAAAAACTCATAATGTAAATGCGCCCCAGTTACTCGACCTGTTGAGCCTACAGTACCAATTTTTTCACCTTGTTTAATTTTTTGCCCTGTTCTAACTAGACGTTTATTAAGGTGTAAGTACTTAGTAACATACTGTGTACCATGGCTTATAAATACGTAATTACCGTTATATTTACTGTAACCCGCTTTAATGACTTTACCATTACCTGATGATACAACAGGCGTGCCTGTACGCGCAGCGTAGTCAATACCTCGGTGTGCTTTTACTTGTCCTGTAACAGGGTGTAAGCGGCGAGGATTAAAACTTGAGCTAATATATTTAAAGTTTACCGGTGCACGTAAGAAGGCTTTTTTCATACTGCGCCCTTCAGGCGTATAAAAATTACCGTCTGTGTGTCGAATTGCTGTGTAACGTTCACCTTGGTTTATAAATTCAGCTGCAATGATCTTGCCGGTGCCAATAAATTCACCGTCAACAAAATGAGACTCATAAATTAAGCCAAATTCATCACCTTTACGGATGTCATTTGCAAAATCCACGTCCCAACCAAATATATCGGCGAAGTTCATTATTTGGCGCTCACTTAAACCAGCAGCAATCGCTGACGTCCAAAAACTGCTAGAAATTTCACCACCGGCGGTTTTACTCAGTGTTTCTATTTCTTTGCTGTCAATTGAAGTATCGTATTGGCCTTCATCATTTAGGGTTACAAATAAGGTATCTGTTTTAGAAATAACATAACGTAACTGAGCCAATGAGCCATCTTTTGCAGTAGCAAAGCTTAGTGTTTCACCTGGGTGAATTTTGGTAAGTTTACGTGTTTCAGCATTGGTATTAACCAGTTTGTAAAGCGTTTGCGCAGAAAAACCAGCGCGCTTAAAAATGATCGCTAAATTGTCACCGTTTTTAACAAGGTGATCGACAAAATCATATTCTGGAAGCTTTTGTGCTGCTTGCTCTGAATTTAAGTCAGTGAGTTTTTCGTTTTCACCTACTTTTATTTGTAATTCGTAACGCTTACCAATCTCTAGCGTGTTCTCGCTATTGTCTTTGGATGCAGTGGCTTTTTCAGAAGGTAAAAAGGCTAAGGCAACAATAGCAGAAACCAAACCTAGAATAAGCATTTTGTGTTTTTTGGGGAGCGTGTTAACCACGTGGACCATAACGTGCCTTTTTCTGCTGTCAAGATAATAAATAGATTATATTGCAGGATATAACGAATAATCTATGAATACTAGTATTTTGTAGATTTAAACTCGCGTTAAATTAAGCTAAAATCATAGGGTATTCAGGCTGTTTGTGTGTAAAGTTGAATAACAGCACTATTTTATATTCTTGGATACTTTGCTTTTTCATCGTAATGTTAAATTAGCTTTTAAAACGATTTAATTGCGAGAAGTGATTAATTTACAAACTGTTTTTTGGTTTGTTATAAACACTTCTAGTGTATTATTAATCGCTCGTTTATATCCCTTTTTAGAACGTACGCCCTGCATTATAGTTGATGCTGCGATTAGTTAAAAAAGTTGTTCTAATTAAGTGGAAATTTGTTATGTTAGCTAAATAGTTTTATTTGCTTTGTTATAACGCGCTAGCAATAAATCGTGAGCATATTACACCCCTTCGTTGTCAGAATTTTTTGGAGTAACACACAGTGGATTTACAAACCGCTCTAGCAGAGATAAAACGCGGTGCAGAAGAGATATTAATTGAAGATGAGTTAGTTGAAAAATTAAAGTCGGGGAAAAAGCTAAAAATTAAAGCTGGTTTCGATCCTACGGCTCCAGATTTGCACCTAGGTCACACTGTACTAATTAATAAAATGAAAACCTTTCAAGATTTAGGTCATGAGGTTATTTTCTTAATTGGTGACTTCACCGGTATGATAGGCGATCCAACGGGCAAAAATGTTACCCGTAAGCCGCTGACGCGTGATGATGTGCTTGCTAATGCTGAAACCTATAAAGAACAGGTTTTCAAAATTTTAGACCCAGCTAAAACAACCGTCGCTCTTAACTCTACGTGGATGGAGACATTGGGCGCGGCTGGAATGATAAAATTAGCAGCTCGCCAAACTGTGGCACGCATGCTTGAGCGTGATGACTTTAAAAAGCGCTATGCTGGCGGTCAATCTATCGCAATCCATGAATTTTTATACCCACTAGTGCAGGGCTGGGATTCAGTCGCACTTGAGTCTGATGTTGAGCTAGGTGGTACTGATCAACGCTTTAACCTATTAATGGGTCGTGAGCTGCAAAAAGATGAAGGTCAAAAACCACAAACCGTACTAATGATGCCTTTACTTGAAGGGACTGATGGCGTTCAGAAAATGTCAAAGTCACTAGGAAACTACATAGGTATTACTGATACGCCTAGCGACATGTTTGGTAAAATCATGTCAATTAGTGATGTACTAATGTGGCGTTACTATGACTTGCTAAGTAGTCTTTCTATTGAGCAAATTGCAGCGCAAAAACAGCGTGTAGAGCAAGGCACTAACCCTCGCGATATTAAAATTGAATTAGCAAAAGAGTTAATTGCACGTTTCCATAGTGAAGCCGATGCGCAAGCTGCTCATGATGACTTTATTCAGCGCTTTCAGAAAAAAGCATTGCCTGATGAAATTCCAGAGCTGACAGTTAATATTGATGAAGACACTATTTTAATTGCTAACTTACTAAAAGAAGCTGGCTTAGTAGCGAGCACTTCAGAAGCTATGCGTATGATCAAGCAAGGCGCAGTAAAGCTTAACGGTGAAGAAAAAATTACCGACACTAAACTAGAAGTAGCAAAAGGAACAACCGCTATTTACCAAGTAGGCAAACGTAAGTTTGCAAATATTACCGTAGCTTAAAACTTCAAAAAGTATAAAAACCAGCTTCGGCTGGTTTTTTTATAACTGATTAAACAGCCCTAATAATTTCAATGCTAATAATAATTAGTAGCCAAAAAAACGGGCTTGATTTAGGGTGTTGAGCAGCTTTGGCACATCATCAGCACTTGGCAAGCGCTCTACACCGACCCGCATTTTATTGAAACGCTGCTCAATATAAATAGCAGGCCCACCAAGTTGCACAGCTAAAGATGCAGAGCACACACTGAGTAACCAACCTGTATTTTTTTGATAAAAATGTCGGCCATAATGCTTAATATAATGCATGCTTTTTTTACTGGCTTTAAGTGAAGCTATTGTCAGCGCGAGTAACCGAATGGGAATGTATTCAATAATAAAAAGAATCAGTTTAAGCGGCGTCAAAAAAGAGCTGTCGGGAGCTATATCAGTGCGCCACGCTTGTTGGATTAAGGTAAGCAAGCGGTAGGCGAGGGTAGCAATGGGGCCCAATAGTAAAAAAATGAAAATAACTACAAAATAATGACGTGCTGTTCTTAATATGACACTTTCCATAACCGCTTTAATAATCCCTGGGTTTGAAAGTGCCTTAACTTCTCGGGCTACTAGTGGTTTTAATAATTCTCGAGCAGTTGATTTTTGATTTTTTTGGTCAATTTCGCAATACGTATCGCTTTTTTATTTATGCTACTACTTTCTAGGCACAAGTATAAAATAAGACCGGATAGTAGTTCAGGGTAAAAGGCAAACTCCAGCAGTAAAACCACAATAATCATAATCACAGTTAGAACAAGTGTGCTTGCTAATAAAGCGGCTAAATAATGATATTGTTTGCTGTCTGTTTTTTTATAAACACGCTGGCCAATTGCGTTAAAAATGGCAGAAAGTATATGATTAGGGTGATACCAGCTAACTAAAGGTAAAAAGCGCTCAGCTAGGAGCGCACAAATAAATATAATAAAGTCCAAATGATTTTGAACAATATTATTGAGCATTTACAGCGTAACCGCCGTTAACTTTTCTAGTAATGCCACAACCATTTTTGATGAATTAATAGAGGCAGTTTCTAAGTATTCTTCAAATGATTGCGGCGACTCTTTGCCAGCAATATCAGACATTGAGCGAATAACAACAAATGGTGTGTTAAGTGCAAAACACGTTTGTGCAATTGACGCACCTTCCATTTCTACTGCTAGCATTGTAGGGAAGTCATTGCGTGTTTTTTCAATACGAACAGGGTCACACATAAATGAGTCACCAGTACAAATTAAACCAACAAGCGTTTTTACTTCGCTGATTTGTGCAATTGTTTGCTCGGCGGCTTCTACTAGCTTAGGGTGTGCTGAAAAACCTGCAGGCATTTGTGGTACTTGGCCAATTTCGTAACCAAACGCTGTTACATCTACATCGTGATGACGAACTTCTGATGAAATCACTACATCGCCAACGTTAAGCGAAGGGTCGAAGCCACCGGCAGAGCCTGTGTTAATAACACAATCAGGCTTAAAGTTATCGATAAGTAAAGTGGTTGCAATAGTTGAAGCAACTTTACCAATGCCTGATTGCACTAAAGTAACAGTATTACCAGCAAGCTCACCAGTATAAAACGTAAAGCCTGCTTTGGTTAAAACCTGTGGATTTTGCATCGCTTCGCGCAAAATTTTAACTTCTGGCTCCATGGCGCCAATAATACCAACATTCATAGTGTTAAATTCCTAAGTTTGAATAGCCTGATTATACGTGAAGTCTGCTATAAAAAACAAAAAAGCGAGTCATTTAAAATGCTCGCTTTAATAGATTGCTTTAACTCAGTAGTTATATTTCAGCAAGGGCGGTTGAATGTGCTTTTGCTTGAGAGGGTGATAATACCGCAGGCTTATGGGCTCTAGTACGAGTCGGGCGTGCAGGTTGTGATTTAGCAGGCTTGCCTAATTTAAACATAATGGCATCGCGAACTTCACTTGGGCGGTAGCCTGACTTTACTTTCATGCGAATATGTGGAATGCCAGCGGCTTCTAATGCACCGTTAACAAACCAATCACGCTGTGCTTTGTGACCATCTTTGTTGGCATTATTAACTAAGTCAACCGCAGCCACTATGGTCATTTTTTCTTTGTCGACTAACACATAGTCGAGCTGCTTATTTTTTGCTTTAGCCAATGCCGCACGTTTGGATTTGACAGATAGACCTTGTTTACAGTCAATCACATCGATTAGTTTAACGCGACTAACAATTTTATATTGATCGCCAACAGCGCGTTCTAATAAATTCAGAAACGCCCCTTCTACTTGGGTAAATACACTTTGCTTACGAGTAAAAGGATAAGGGTTTCCGCCGTCATCATTAAATTTTGACGCAACTACAGATGCCCCAACAACTAGCACTAATATTAATAATAAAGCGAATTCCATACGGTAACTCCATAACAACAAATTGACACTGCTTTTCTAAAGCAATTTATGTGCCCAAATAGTTGTTATGGTTACTTTAGTTACCGTTGGTGTTTATAGTGCTGTGTATCCGCCCTCTATACCTTTTACTGCAATCGCAACGGCATCATGGGCATGCAGAGATTCATAGTGGTTAATTTGTAAAAAATAGTCGCTAAACTGTTTTGCTTCTAAGGTAGTTTTAATTTTTCGTGCTGCGTCTTCACAAAACATCAAGTTTTGACCATTTAAACGAGCAAACTCTTGTTCGTCTTCACGTTTTACCGCGGCTTGTACTGGTGTTTTAAGCTCATCTTCTAGTAGATTGATTAAGTTAATCACATCAAACTGTTCAATGTTATTTGCTAATTTTACTTTAACATTAGCAATAGAACGCTGTGAATGCGGGGTTGCGACAATGCCTTGAGTTGTTCCAAGCCACTCTAAAACCTCTGATTGAGTTAGTGTTTCTTGAGCAAACTTTTCGCTAAACGCATTTTGGATCAGTTGGCGAGCAAGAGCTGCAGAGCAGGGGCAGGTTGATGAGTAAGTAACATCAACACTTAGCTCAAAACTAATGACACCTTGGTTTATAGTACTGGTAAGTATAATAGGGTAGCTTTTCCAGCCCGATTTACCACTGAGTAATGACTTGCGGCGCAGCGGTAATTCAAATTTAAATTCGATTTGTGCCTTATCGCTTAAGCCTTTATGGCTGGTGATAAAGGTATCTAGTGCTTGTGCTAAGGTGTGCGGGTTGACCTGTTGCTCAGTTGAGAGATGATCAAGTGCTAAAAACAGACGCGACATGTGAATGCCTTTGGCATCTTCTTGGTGTAAATTAACAAAAGCGCGAGCTTTTGCATTAACAGTAACTGGAGCTAAATCAAGGGATTCAAAAATAAAAGGCAGCTCTATATCGCCCATACCTACCCAGTCTAATTTACCTGTTTGTAATGCTGCAGCTGTGTTAGCAATATCTGGCATAGTCGTTTGCATGATACGTTACTCGTTATTTGCAATGTTTAAAACATTACATTTTACACTAAATAAAGAATTGCTGAAATGCAGCAAATAACAGCAAACATGAAATTTCACTGTTTTTATCGCACAACATGAAAATAGCTGATAGAAAATGCTAAAATTAGCTTTTAATCATACTTACTTATAAAAACTAAGCATTTAGCCAAGAGAAACACTGATATATGACAGATTCTTCTTTGAACCCGTGGGTTCGAGTACTTTCCAGTTCAATAACTCGTTTTGGTGAGTTTAAAACTGCAGCTATTTGCTATGCATTATTACTGACAGTATCGATGGTTTTGTCGAGTATGTTTTACTATGTTGCTATTGGGGAAGTGAACTTAGTTGATATATTAGCTATAGTATTTTTTACCTCAGTTGTTTCTCCTCTGGTGATTAGCGTACTGCTTAACTCTATTCGGCAACTTGATGCCTCTTATGCCTATTTAGATAGTGCCACAAAACAAGAAAAGCTTTTAAATCAAACTCTCAAAGACAATATTAATCGTTTAAACATTGAAATTGACGAACGTAAAATGGCCTTTCATGCCAAGCATAGGGCAATAGAAGAGCTCAGACGTGAAATTGCAGAGCGTAAAAAAACGCAACAAGAGCTCGCACAACAAGGTATGTTACTGCGCTCTATTGTAGATTCCTCACCAGATTTATTTTATTACCGTGATAACAATGGGGTGTTTGCTGGCTGTAATAAAATGTTTGAAGAGGTGATGGGCAAAACCAGTGGAGAATTAATTGGCAAAGCCGCAGAAGAGATATTTCCAAGCCACTTTTTATCTGAAGTATTAAGAACCGATGAGCAGGTTGAACGCACTCATCAAGGTTTAACTATCGATGTAGAATATTCTGTAAATGGTGAAATAAGATGGTTTGAACTGAGAAAGCTTCCCTTCATAAATGAGCAGGGCGATTACATTGGTTTACTCGCCTTTGGCCGTGACATTACCAGCCGTAAAGAAGCCGCGCAGGCACTGGAAACTGCTTATAAAGATAAAGGGAAATTTATTGCCACCTTGAGCCATGAATTACGCACTCCGCTCAATGGTATCGTTGGCTTAACTCGGATGCTATTGGATACTGAACTTAATAAACAGCAGCGTAGTTGGTGTAATACGGTGTTTTCAAGTGCAGAGACACTGGGTAATATATTTAACGATATTATAGATTTAGATAAAATAGATCGTGAGCAATTAGATATTGCTGCCAACGAAATTAATGTTTCTGACTTTATTAATGACGTGGTTAACTTTGCAGGCCTCATTGCGGAGCAAAAAGAGCTTTCTTTTGAAGTAAAACGCTCTGGAACACTCGATATATATGCTCTACTTGATCCCACTCGTTTACGCCAAGTGGTATGGAACTTAATTAATAATGCGGTTAAATTTACCCAGCACGGTAGTGTCACCTTAGATTGCGGTAGAGAAAACCGTGAAGATGGCCCATGGCTTATTATAAAAATACTTGATACCGGTGAAGGGATCCCGCAAGAACAACTTACACGCATTTTTGATATGTACTACAAAGCACCTGATCTTAAAGGGACCAATGCGATTGGTTCAGGTATTGGCTTAGCCGTAACAAAAGCGTTAGTAAGTGCTATGAAAGGCATTATAACTGTTAATAGTACCCCAGGAGAGGGTAGCTGTTTTACTGTACAAATTCCGCTGAATTTATGTAGTGCTCCTACCGAACATAGTTATGTAGGGCGTAGCTTATATATTTTATTAGTGGAAGATGTGCCACTTAATGCTGAAATTGCTACTAATTTGTTAGAACAACGTGGTCATGAAGTGTTGTGGGCTGAAACAGGTGAAGATGCTTTATCGTTTGTAGAAACCGAAGATGACCTAGACTTAGTGTTACTTGATATGCAGTTGCCTGATATTAATGGCGATGAAGTAGCAAGACAAATACGCGCACAAAGCCATTTTGACCAGCTACCTATTGTGGCACTTACCGCCAATGTCCGCAGTGCTGAAGAAGAGCTTGAGGGTATTTCTATTCAAGGAGCGTTGGCTAAACCAATAAACACCAGCAAATTAGATAATATGCTCGCTGAACTCTTTGGTATTAAACAGTCGCAAATTGAGGCTCCTCAGCGAGTAGTCAATCAAGAGTTGTTAAATCAAATAAATACTGACTTGTTAGATATTGAAACCATTGAAGACTTTGTAAACTCGATGGGGGTTGAAGTATTTAAACGCAGTAGTCAGTTGTTTAAAAAGCTAAATCCACAATATCAACATGAGCTATTAGAATCATTAAAAACAGCAGACAGAGAAGAATATAAATCCGTTGCGCATAAGTTAAAAGGTGCCGCTGGTTCGGTAGGTCTGAATGATGTGCAGTTGCATGCAAAGCAAATGGAGCATGGTGCGCTGGAACAAAGTGATGAAGTATTAACAGTTTGGCTTGATGAATTAGCAGACAAAATAAATGAAGGACAACAGGCCCTTCATTTATTTTTACAACAATTAGAATAAAAACTAATTAGCTGTCGATTTTACCAATGAAGCGGTAACCTTCACCATGGATGGTGCTGATCAACTCAGACGTTGAATTGTCGCTTTCAAAGTGCTTACGAATACGTCGAATAGTAACATCAACTGTACGGTCGTTAGCGCGAAGCTCACGGCCAGTCATGTGTTTAATTAGTTGCTCACGGCTAAATATACGACCTGGTGAGTCAAGCATTAAACGCAGTGCTCTGTATTCGCCTTTCGGTAGACGTTTTGCATCTCCATTTGGAGAAGTAAGGCAACGACTGTTTTCGTCAAGTTCCCAACCGTTAAAGGTTATCACGCCATTGGTTTCAATAGCTGATTCTTCACCACCTAGTGCGGTACGCGTAATTAAGTTACGTGCACGAATAGTTAATTCACGTGGGTTGAAAGGCTTAGTAATATAGTCATCAGCACCAATTTCAAGACCTAAAATACGGTCTACATCGTTGTCACGGCCTGTTAAGAAAATAAGACCAACTTTGCGTTTTTGGCGTAATTCGCGAGCTAGAATAAGCCCGTTTTTACCTGGCAGGTTGATGTCCATAACTACAAGATTGACGTCATCGTTATTTGTAAGCTTATCATGCATATCATCGCCATCAATGGCTTCAATAACTTTGTAACCTTCAGCTTCAAATAAACTAACGAGGTTCAGTCTAGTTACGTCTTCATCCTCTACGATCAGAATGACTGGCGTTTGCATCTTTAATTAACCTTTTTGGAGTGTGTTTTATTTATAAAATCGGCATGATCATCAGAGCCGACTACTAGAATTATAGGATTATATCTAAATGTTAACAAGTAAAAACAAATTAGATATAAACAGCTGCGCGCCCAAACCTACTATGACGTATTATTAAAAACCGCGGCTTAATTGATACTTAACGTTGAATGTATAATTTGAATTGTAGAGTCGAAGCCATTTCCCTTTAATAATTGATACATCCATCAACCACCTAAAGATACTTAAAATAATCAGACTAATTCAAAACGGAATTATATCACTTTCCAACTTTTCATCAATGTATGTGATATGTAAAACACAATTAAGTTCCTTAATTGTGTTAAATACAGCATTAATGATACAACTGTTTAGTAAGTCATGTCTTAGTATGGTCATAAAGTTGTAATTCAAGTGGGTAAAAGAGTTCTTTCGCTTTTAGAGTGTAATAATAAATCGGGCGCCTTGCTGATACTCGGTATCTAACACAATTTCTCCGGCTAATGCTTGAGTCACTAAATTGTAAACCAAATGCATTCCTAAACCACTCGCCCCTTGGCCGCGCTTTGACGTTACAAATGGGTCAAATATTTTTGCTCGTATACTGTTTTCAACACCTAGCCCGTTGTCGGTGTAGGTAATTTGTGTTTTTGTTTTCGTTACCACAATATCAATCTGTACTTCATTGTGATCGCCAGCTACAAAGCCGTGCAGCAGGGAATTTAAAATAAGCTGATGGAATACTTGCTGTAATGGTCCTTTTTTACTTTCAACGGTTAAATCTGCTGGACAATTTATAAGAACTTTTGGGTTTTTAAGTTTTAGTTCTTGCCCCATAGACAGTAGGGTGTCGTTAATTAAGTGTTGTAAATTAACAGTGCTGGTTATTTCATCATCTTTGAGCACCGCGACTTTTTTAAAGTTAGAAATAAGTTCTGCAACGCGGTTTAAGCTGCTATAGATTAGGTCTAAGTTTTCAATACCATCATTAGTAAATTGCTCAAATTGACTCGCGGTTAATGATTTATTATGAAAATTAACCTGTAGCTCTGCGAGTTTATCTCGCAATAAAGTGGAGCCTGTAATACCAAGTCCTATCGGTGTATTTACCTCATGAGCAACCCCTGCCACCATTTGCCCTAATGAAGCCATTTTTTTGTTTTCGACAATTTGAGTTTGGTATTGGTGCATCTTTTCTAGAGTAGATAACAGCTCTTTATTGGCCTCTCTGAGCGCAATAGTGCGTTGACTCACTTTCTCTTCAAGGTTTGAGTTTAGCTGCTTAATTTCTTGTTTATCTTCTTCATGGCGCTCTATTTGCCTTTGTGTGCGTGCAAGCATTACATTTAAGCTATTAGAAAGCCGAGTTATTTCAGTTAGGTTCGTTAAGGGCGCACGCGCATAGTAATTATGTTTTTTTGCTATGTTTTGCAACAACAAGCTTAAGTTTTCAATCGGGCTGGCAATCCTTTTTTGTAGCCTTAAAATAATCAAAGAAATAAAAATAAGTATTAAAGCCATAATAACGATATCGATTATAATCTTTTTAGTTATTAGCTGATTTAAGTTATCTAAGCTGCCTCTAATATATACATAGCCGAGTAGCTGTTCATTATTGAGTATTGGGGTAATGTACTCAATGTACTCGTCACTAACTTGTGGTTCAGCAAAGTCATTAATATTATCTGTTTTAATGGGGACTGGTGGTGATTTTCGGGCATTAAAGCTGGTAAAAAATACTGGCTTATTAGATTGCTCATCTAAAGCGTAAATATGTAAATTTGTGACGGATGATACTTGTTGAAGCAGCTTTAAGCGTCTTTCTTCTGCAGGCCTATTTTTATTTAATAATGAGGGCATCGCGTCAAATGCAATGATCTCAGACACCAACACAAGTTTACTAATGAGCTGTTTTTTTTGCTCTTGCGCGCTTAAGTAGGTAGAAATTGAAAGCGATAATAACAAACAGATAGTTGTTATAAGCATGATAGTTTTAAATAATATGCTACGAATGCTATTTTGCTCTACAGTTTTAGGCATTGCGAAAAGGTCATCCGTGTCAATTGTGAATATTATAAGTAGTAGTTTAGCAAAAACAGAAAAAAATGAAGCAAAAAGATTGGCTTAATTACACTTTTTATTTTTAGTTTAGAACATAAATATGTGGCGAATATAGCCCAAATTTATGTTCTCATAGGATATTAATAGCTTACTCTAGCTACTGTATACGGCAAACTTATTGTTTTTAAATACTCTGTGGTAGCTGTCAAATTGGGTTTCTAAAATAGGTGGGTATTTCAAAAAGCTATTAGCTACTATAGTCAGTTTGCCTGCCTTAGTTAAATGTTGCTTTGCATGGGTTAAAAAAGATTCCGCAACGCTGTAGTCAGTTGCAATCCCAGTATGGAAGGGTGGGTTGCTAATAATTAAATCAAACTTGCCAGTAATATTATTTAAACCATCACTGAGTATGGCTTCACCGTTTACATTATTTAACTTAAGCGTTTGTGTTGTTGCATAGGCAGCAAGTGCACTTACGTCACTACAGGTAAATGTCAGAGCTGGAGTTTTTAGACCTAAAAAAGTAGCAATAAGCCCTGCGCCACAACCAAAATCAAGGACTTTTCCGTGTTTTAAGTTAGGAGCATTTTCTAGTAGCATTTTCGTTCCAGCATCTAGCGCACCATGATTAAACACGCCAGGAATACTGACCGCTGTAAACTCAATATCACTTACACTTACCGTAAACTCTTTATGGTAAGTACTAATATCAAACGCGCTATTGAGAGTTAGTTCTGAAAATGAATATAAAACACAATGTTTTGCTGAGTCTATTTTATTACTGAACTCGGCCTTACCGGCAAGTTGCTTTTCAATTGACTTAACACCGCTCTTGTTTTCGCCAACAACGAGTAGCTCTGCATCTTTGCTTATCACCGCGCGTATGTTGTCTAACGCCATTAATAGCTCAGGTTTAGATTTAGGGTAATAAAGTATTACCAAATCATAATCACCATTATTAATAGTGTGATTTACGGTGACATCAATACCTGATATGTTCTTTGCAAATTCACCATTGGCGTGGTTATAACTAAAAGCGGTTATTTTACTTTGTGGGTTGAGCGTTTTTAGCTCATTTAAAAAGCCATCTTGAACAAAGTTGACCACCAATATTGATTTACCTTTTAACTCTTCACTGTTACGAAGTAATAGTAGGCTTGGATTGGTTAATACGCTCATAAATGGCTTTACCTTACTTGATTATTTAATTAACGGTTACTTAGTACGTTCGAACATTAAATCCCATACGCCATGACCTAAACGGTGACCACGCTGTTCAAATTTAGTCAATGGACGTAAATCAGGGCGGGGTACATAGTCGTTAGTCTCAGATTGGTTTTTGTAACCTGGAGCTGCTTGCATCACTTCCAACATATGCTCTGCGTAGTTTTCCCAATCAGTTGCCATGTGAAATACACCACCGATTTTTAATTTAGAGCGAAGTTTTTCAGCAAACTCAGTTTGTACAATGCGACGCTTGTGGTGACGCTTTTTATGCCATGGATCAGGGAAAAATAGCTGTAAGGTTGATAAGCTTTCATCGCTTATACAGTCGGCAAGAACTTCTACTGCATCGTGTTCAAACACACGCAGATTAGTAACGCCAGCTTCGTCAGCATCCATTAAACATGCGCCAACGCCTGGGCGATGAACTTCTATGCCAATAAAGTTAAGATGTGGTGCATTTTTTGCCATTTCAACCAATGACTTGCCCATACCAAAACCAATTTCTAGCACTACATCATTGTCATTGCCAAAAATTTCGCTTAAATCAAGTAGGCCGTTTTTGTGCTCAAGGCCCATTGTTGGCCAGCACTTTTCGATTGCAGCAGCTTGCCCTTTGGTTAATCGGCCTTCGCGTTTAACAAAACTGCGAATAGTGCGGATATACTTACCTTCTTGCTTAGCTTGCTCAAGGTTGTTGTTACTTGATTCACTCATATTATTGGCCTGACAAAACAATGTGTTTAAAAATGGTTGCGTATTATCCCTGACCAGCGCTAGGTTGACAAGCATTAGGGTGTTATAGCTTGATCTTTTCAGTCACTACAATAGACTGAGCCGCCATTGAGCATTAGTAAAAAAGTAATTATGTTGGATTTAAAAAAACAGCAGTCAGATTGGTTTTCTAATCAAGTAGTTGACTGGTATCACCTTCATGGGCGCAAAACGTTACCATGGCAATTAGCTAAAACGCCATATAAAGTGTGGGTATCTGAGGTGATGTTACAGCAAACTCAGGTTGTCACTGTTATTCCTTATTTTGAAAAGTTTATGCAAAGCTTTCCCGATATTATTGCTCTAGCAAATGCTGATGAAGATCTGGTTCTGCATCATTGGACAGGTTTAGGTTATTACGCTCGTGCACGTAATTTACATAAAACCGCTAAAATAGTTCGAGATAAATACCAAGGTCAGTTTCCTAGCACGCTTGAAGAAGTAATGGATTTACCCGGAATAGGGCGCTCTACTGCTGGTGCTGTTTTATCATTATCTTTGGGGCAGCATCACCCTATTCTTGATGGCAATGTTAAAAGAGTGCTTGCTCGTTTTTTTATGGTTGAAGGCTGGTATGGGGTTAAAAAAGTAGAAAATCAGCTTTGGCATTTAAGTGAACAACTCACTCCTAAAAATAATGTTACAGAGTTTAATCAAGCTATGATGGATTTAGGTGCAAGCTTATGTTCGCGCAGTCGCTTTGATTGTGAGGCATGCCCATTAAATAGCCGTTGTGGTGCGTTTAACGCTGGTAAAGTTAAGGAGTTTCCTCACTCTAAGCCTAAAAAAGTAGTGCCTAAAAAAAGCTGCCACCAGTTAATTATCAAGCATAACGACAAGGTGCTCATGGAAAAGCGCCCGAACAGTGGTATTTGGGGCGGATTATTTGGATTTTTTGAATTTAATGAGTACAGCGAGCTCGAAACTTTTTTAGCGCAACAAGGGCTTAAAAGAGACCTTAATGAAGTAACGCCTTTTACTCATGTATTTTCACATTTTGAGCTGACGATTAACCCGCATGTACTTAATATTGAGAAAGCCCCGGATGTTGTTAATGACAAGCAGCTGGTGTGGTATCCACTCGATCAATCAATAGAAGTAGGGTTAGCGGCACCGACTAAAAAGTTGGTTAAACAAATTACGGCAATAGTATAGAATAGCGTTATATTTAGCATTAAGGGGAACAATCATGGCACGTACAGTATTTTGTCAAAAGTTACAAAAAGAGGCCGAAGGCCTTGGTTTTCAGTTATACCCTGGTGAACTTGGTGAGAAAATTTTTAATAATATTTCTAAAGAAGCCTGGGGGCAATGGCAGCATAAACAAACTATGCTGATCAACGAAAAGCATTTAAACATGATGGATCCAGAGCATCGTACTTTTTTAGAAGAGCAAATGGTTGGCTTTTTGTTTGAAGGTAAAGAAGTTGAGATTGAAGGTTATAAGCCAGTAGAAAAATAAATTAACTGTGCTTAGGATAATTAATAAAAAAGGGCTATGAGCCCTTTTTTATATTGTGTATACCGATGAATATTTTAGTTAAATCAAGTCATCTTGCTGATCGTTGTTTCTAATTTGTTCTTTTAAAAACTGTGCTGCTCTTGAATATTCAATTTCAAGCTCATCTCTCATCTTAATTAATTCATCAGCTTTTATTTCATCACTTTTACACTTATCTTCAAATGACTGCGCTAAATCAGCAACAATGTTAGCTCCTACTGTCTTCGATATAGATTTTAATTGGTGGCAAGCGGATAAAATTTCAGCTTTATTGCTTTGCAGCACAGCGAAGTTAATCGCTTTAATTTGTTCTTGGCTCTGCTCTAAATACATTTTAAAAAAGCGGATTATTTTAGCATCATCGCCATTTATATACTTATTCGCTGACTCCATATCAATAGGCATGATTGGTTTTTCGGTCGAATTCACCTGTTGTGGTTGTTTGCTATATAAGTCATTCCATTGCTTTAATGTGTCTTCAAGTGCATTTAACTCAATGGGTTTAGTAATAAAGTCGTTAATACCTACAGCTAAACACCGCTCTCTCTCTCCTTTTAGAGCATTGGCAGTAACAGCAATAATATAAGGTTGTGCGTCAATCGATTCGAGCAATGACGCTTCTTCTCTAATTTTTTCAACCATATCGTAGCCAGACATTTTTGGCATATGTAAATCGGTTAAAATGAGCGAGTAGCTATTTTTACGCCACATATCTAGGCCTTCCTCACCGTTATTAGCCACCTCTACACTGTACCCTAGTATATGTAATTGTTCGGTGAGTACCTCTTGATTTAATAGGTTATCTTCTACCAATAATACTAGCCTATTTGCGGCCAGCGCTTCTTCTGAGTTTAGGTAGTGATTCATCGTTCTGGCTTTTTTAACTTGCTTAGGCTTATGCAAACCTGCAGCCACCAAAATTGAAAGCATGAAGTTAGATTTACATAATGGAGAAGCATTAATATAAAAAATACTTTTATGATTAATTACTGCTTCATCTAATTTACTTAATACCACCATTTGCTGGTTATTATCTTCTAGTGAGTAAAGTAAACTTCTTAGTAAGGTACTAATACTACTCATGTCATCAATGCCATCAACAACCCAAATAATATCCTTGGCATCTTGGTGAGCTTCTACATCTTGTTGCTCATGAGCATAAGTTATTTTAGCCCCCATAAATGACAAGTAACGATAAATTACTTTACCGCGCTCTGCGTCGCTGCTGACAATAATGACATGTTTACCATTAAGTGTATTTTTATGGGCAAATTCAGTTTTACCTGCAGTCGAAAAAGGCAGTTCAACGGTAAATTCACTTCCAATCCCTTCATGGCTTGTTACATGTATAGTACCAAGCATTAGCTCGGTTAAGCTTTTACAAATTGAAAGACCAAGCCCTGTTCCACCGAACTCTCGCGTAATTGAGCTTTCTGCTTGAGTGAACGGGTTGAAAATTTTTCTTAACTGAGATTGGCTCATTCCTTTACCGTTATCACTTACACAAAAACGCAATGTAAAGTGATCGGCGGTGTTATTTGCTACCTCTACTGATATTCTTACTTTCCCCTTCGTTGTACCACTGGTGCTAGTAAACTTAATGGCATTACTACATAAGTTATATAGCACTTGGCGAACCCTGCCTGAGTCGCCCATAAGGTTATTAGGAATATCGGGTGCAATTGATAAATCGAGTTCTAAATGACGATTTTTAGCAACCGACGATAATACCTTGGCTACTTCTTCTAGTGTATCTGCAATAGAGAACGGAACAGGATCTATGTTGAGCTTTCCAGCCTCAATTTTAGAAAAATCTAAAATATCATCTAAAATACTCAGTAGCGAAAATGCGGATTCACGAATAATAGTACTAAGGCGTTGCTGAGCACCATCAAGCTCTGTTTGGCGAAGTAAATCAATGGTGCCAATAACACCATTCATTGGTGTTCTTATTTCATGACTCATGGTGGCTAAAAAGGTGGTTTTAGTTTCACTCGCCTTTAACGCTTTTTGAGTTTGTTTTTCTAATTCAAATGTTCTGCTTTGTACTTCTGTTTCCAGACTGGTTTGTAGCCTTTTTAATTCTTTTTGTGCAGCTTGATCGTCAGCTAGAACCATACTTACTTTTTTCAGCAATAAATTAATTTGTTGAGCAACGGTTTCTAACCCTCCATCAAGTTGCTCATCAAGCGTGCTTTGATAATTATCATTTTGTGTAATAGCTTTGAGTTCCTGAGTGAGAGAATCGGTATTTTTATGTAGTCGTTTTTTAATGTACTTATTAAACGCTATAGCGAATGCAAACAGTGCGAACAGAGCAACAATAGCGGAAAGATATGCACTCATTGATAAATTTTGTGTCGATGATGAAATTAAAGGTTGTTTCTGCTCAATGATAAGCTCAGCGATTACTTGTCCCTCTGATGAGATTAAATGATGCAGAGTATTTTGCTCTTTAATGTATTTGCTAACAGCTAAAGGTGCAATCACTATACTATTATTGCTATAAACTAACTCGGCTTGATTATTTGCATTAAAACGATGCAGAGTATATTTAAAGTCATTATTGAGTAAGCTTGCAATATCAAGAAGTAATTTGGCTTTGTTTTGCCCGTATGTTGTTAGTGCTTCAACAATGGGCTGCTCAAGGCGTTCAGCAAGTTTAGTGGGTGCAATAGTAGAGGATTGGGGAAGTTCATTGTTCTCAGCATTGCTTTGTGAGTAAAGCGAATAGGCGACTATAAATAATGTGGAAATTATAAGGTTACTAACTAAAAATATAGGTAGTAGGCCCTTTATTGCTGAAGAGAACTTACTCTGCATGAGTTTTCCTATCGTGGTTTTATTAAAACGGTAAGCCTGTACCGAAAGCTATTGACTAATCGTAACACCTAAAAAAAATAATTCACTACGTTTTTTAAACTCTTTTGTTGAATAAATGCACGGTATGAACGAGATTTGTTGTTAGTTGTTTGAAAACCGTTCAAACAGTTGCAAAGGATAAAAAAAGTTGACTTGTAAGGGTAAAACTCGTTTAATACGCCGCACGCCCAGATAGCTCAGTCAGTAAAGCTATGTGGGAGTTGAATTATTAATCCGTTGTGATTACTAATCAGCACTATTAAGTGCCTCGATAGCTCAGTTGGTAGAGCAGAGGATTGAAAATCCTCGTGTCCCTGGTTCGATTCCGGGTCGAGGCACCATTTATTAAAGTAATGGTGTTTAGATATTTATTTAAACATTTTTACGCGTGCCTTAGCACACAGTTTTGTGTGCCGACTTAGCTCAGCTGGTAGAGCAACTGACTTGTAATCAGTAGGTCAACCGTTCGACTCGGTTAGTCGGCACCATTTATAAAAGTGAAATGCTTAGAGCATTCACTAGCACTGTTTAAGTGCCTCGATAGCTCAGTTGGTAGAGCAGAGGATTGAAAATCCTCGTGTCCCTGGTTCGATTCCGGGTCGAGGCACCATTTACAAAAAAGTTATCAATCTTTAAAATTGATAAAGTGCCTTAGCACACAGTTTTGTGTGCCGACTTAGCTCAGCTGGTAGAGCAACTGACTTGTAATCAGTAGGTCAACCGTTCGACTCGGTTAGTCGGCACCATTTATAACGTAACTAGGAAAGAAACTGTAATCAGTAGTCTATTCAAGTTACCCGTCGACTCGGTTAGTCGGCACCATTTATTTTAGTTAAGTGTTTCGATAACATTTAATTAGCACTGTTTAAGTGCCTCGATAGCTCAGTTGGTAGAGCAGAGGATTGAAAATCCTCGTGTCCCTGGTTCGATTCCGGGTCGAGGCACCATTTATATAAAGCCTTGCTCATGCAAGGCTTTTTGTTTTAGTGTGCCGACTTAGCTCAGCTGGTAGAGCAACTGACTTGTAATCAGTAGGTCAACCGTTCGACTCGGTTAGTCGGCACCATTTATAATATAACTAGAAAAAGAAACTGTAATCAGTAGGTCAACCGTTCGACTCGGTTAGTCGGCACCATTTATAATATAACTAGAAAAAGAAACTGTAATCAGTAGTCTGTTCAAGTTACCCGTCGACTCGGTTAGTCGGCACCATTTATAATATAACTAGAAAAAGAAACTGTAATCAGTAGTCTGTTCAAGTTACCCGTCGACTCGGTTAGTCGGCACCATTTACAATGTAACTAGAAAAAGAAACTGTAATCAGTAGTCTGTTCAAGTTACCCGTTCGACTCGGTTAGTCGCAAGAATGTATACAAAGCCTCGCATATGCGAGGCTTTTTTGTTTCTGTCCTAAGTTCGGCGCAGCATTAAACTGCGTTCCATATGCAAAATATATTTATAATTTTATTCCGCTTTAGCTGGTGTAATGCCAATAGCAAACTCTGTCGTCTTTTCTACATCTACTTCTTAAGGCTTTAAATTAATTCTCTGATTAAAAGTTAGCTTGCTCATTTGTTTTTGATAGTTGTATTAACACTTAGCGCATTGAGTGAACTTACAATTTCACCGCAAGCTATGTAATGTTATGTAAAGTCAATTGAGCAAAGTTTGCTAAAGTGATTGAATAACACTCATAAATAGCATTGATCAGGTTTAAACATGATGTGGCAATATAAGCCATCTTTATTAGCAATAAGCATTATAGTGTTGAGCGGTTGTGCGAGTAACTTAAACCCATCGCAGCGCGAACAAACTCCAAATAATTTACCACAGCAGTGGCAACAACAAGCATCAAGTTCGGTATTAAAAGTGGATGATGAATGGTTAACTCAACTGCACACGCCATTACTTAACAAATACGTAGAACAAGCGCTTAAAAACAACCAACAACTATTACAAACCAGCTATGATGTCGCTATTACTAAACAGCAACTAATAGCAACCGGATCAGCTCTTTGGCCTAGTTTAGATTTATCTTCGCGTACTAGCCGAAGCAAAAATAACCGGCCTGTTAGCTATAATAATGCCAGCTCGGTAAGCTTAAACTTAAATTACGAAGTTGACTTATGGGGTAAGCTGTCAGATTCAAAACGAGAAGCTAACCTTTCTTATTTAGCGCAAAAAGCGCGTTTTGAACAAGCTAAACAACAACTCGTTTCAGATGTTGTTCAAGGTTGGTTTGATGTTGTGTCTGCGCAGCAGCTGCTTGATTTATATAAGCGCCGTGAAGAAAATGCTAAGCAAAACCTCGATATAATTGAGTCGGGTTATCGCCAAGGTATTAATGAAGCGCTTGATGTTTATTTAGCCCGCAATGAGCTTAATAACGAACGCTCACGCATTGCCACTCAAACAGCGAGTCTATCAAGTGCAGTGCGAGTGCTTGAGCGCTTACTAGGTGAGTACCCAAAAGGAGCTATTACAGCAAGTACTGACTTACCGGTTATTAGTACCGAAATTCCAGTTGGTATTCCTTCAGAACTCATTACTCGAAAGCCCGCATTACTTGCTAGTTGGTACGAGTTATTAGCTACCGATGCGTCATTGGCTTACGCACATAAACAGCGCTTTCCGAGTTTAAATTTAACTGCAAGCTTGAGTGATAGTACAGATAGAGTAAGTAATTTGTTTTCTCCTTCAAGCCTCGCATGGTCTTTACTCGGAAGTATTTCGGCACCTATTTTTGAGGGAGGGCGTTTACAAGCCAATGAAGAAATTGCACGCCTGAATGCGCAAAAGCAAGAACAGCAATATTTACAAACCTTGTACGATGCATTTGCTGATGTAGAAAACGCGATATCGCAGCAGCAGTCTTTAAAAGCGCAGTACACCAGCACCCTCGAAGCACAAAAAAATGCACTTGCGGCCGAGCAGTTATCGTTTGAGCAATATCAAAGTGGCTTAGTAACTTATACCACGGTACTTGATGCACAAGGTCGCTCATTTGATGCGCAAAGTTCATTAATACAAATTAAAAACCAATTAATCGCAAATAGAATTAACCTACATGTTGCCCTCGGTGGTGATTTTGAAAAACCGTCAAGCGACTTAAAGAGCAATAACGATGAACACTAAAACAGCTAAAATAATTATTCCAGCCGCGGTTGTTGTTACCGCTCTTTTAATTGTATTTTTTATTAAGAGTAATCCGCCAGAGGCGAGACGCTTTAGTTCAGCACCAAAAGCAGCAATTAGTGTGTCTGTACTTGAGCTTGTGCCTCAAAGTTATCAAGTAATGATAGACAGCTACGGTACGGTAAAACCTCGAACACAAAGCTTACTTGTTGCTCAAGCATCAGGGCAAATAATTGAAGTGAGCGATGAGTTTAGAGAAGGTGGCTTTTTTGAAAAAGACGACGTGTTATTAAAGCTAGATGATAGAGATCATCAGGCAGAGGTTAAATCTGCTCAAGCTAATTTACTCACAGCAGAGCAAAGCTTATTAGAAGAAAAGGCCCGCGGGCAACAAGCACTGACTGATTGGAAGCGCCTTGGTGGTTCAAGCCAAGCCAGCAGCTTGGTATTGCGTGAGCCGCAATTAGCAGCTGCGCAAGCACAAGTGCTATCGGCTCAAGCTGCTCTTGAAAAAGCAGAGCTTGATTTAGAACGTACAAAGGTTAACGCCCCCTATGCTGGGCGAATACTGAGTCGTAGTGTCGATTTAGGTCAAGTAGTGAGTAACAATACCCAACTTGCCACTATTTACGCTATTGATAGTGTTGAAATTCGCTTACCAATAAAAAATAAAGACCTTTCGTTTGTTAACCTGCCAGAGCAATACCGTGATAGTGCTAAAAACCAAGCGGGTTCGTTAGTTAAATTTAGTTCTGATTTAGTGGGGGAGCAAACATGGCAAGGTCAACTGGCACGCACCGAGGGCGCTATTGACGAAAATGCACAGCAACTTTATGTGGTGGCAAAAATAGACGACCCATATAAATCAACCGCTAGTAATCAGTACCCAATTAAAATAGGGCAATACATAAAAGCGCAAATAGCGGGTAAAACGGTGCAAAATGCGTTGATCATTCCTAACAGTACAATTTACCAAGGTACTTATGTTTATGTGGTTGAAGGTAATGTATTAAAGCGTAAAGACGTTACTTTTGCATGGCAAAACGCCAATGAAGCAATGATCAAAACCGGTTTAAAAGCAAACGATAAATTGGTTGTTACGCCGCTAGGTCAAGTAAGCTCAGGCACTAAAGTGAATATTTTAGGTGCACAGCCAAAAGAAAAAGTATCTAAAAGTAAGCGCCCGACTCGTGAGCAGCTAGAGCAAAAAGCAAAAGAGCTTGGTATAAGTGTTGAAGAGTTAATAAAAAAACGTCGCGCGGCCAAGCAAGGAGATAAAGCATGATTGCTTGGTTTACCAAAAACCATGTTGCTGCCAACTTATTGTTAGTAACTTTGTTGTTGTCGGGACTATTTAGTTTATCGAGTAAAATACCACTGGAAGTATTTCCGTCCTTTGAAACCGATATGATAAGCGTAGGTGTTAGCCTGCGTGGTGCAACCCCTGAAGATGTAGAGCAGGGCGTGACTATTCGTATAGAAGAAGCGGTTCAAGACTTAGAGGGAATTAAACAAATATTTAGCCGCTCGTCAGAGGGATCAGGCTCTGTAACTATTGAGGTTGAAAGCGGTTACGATCCTCGTGAGTTATTAGCTGATATTAAAAGCCGAGTAGATGCGATTAATACGTTTCCTGGCGATGCAGAAAAACCGATTGTTGCGCTGGCTGAGCGTAAAAGAGAAGTAATAGCCGTTACCGTATCAAGCGATTACGGCGAAAAAGAAACGCGTGAATATGCCGAAAAAGTGCGAGATCAAATACTTCGCTTACCTAACGTAACCCAGGTAGAGCTAAGTGGTGTACGAGACTACGAGTTAGCCATTGAAGTTAGCCAAGACACACTTCGCCAGTACAGCCTAAGCCTTGCGCAAATATCGAGTGCTATTGCTAATTCAAGTTCTGATATTTCTGCCGGTAACTTAAAAACAGAGGGCGGCGATGTACTAATTAGCTCAAAAGGGCAGGCTTATCGTAAAGATGAATTTGCCAGCATAGTAGTAAAAAACCAAGCCGATGGAACGATTATCCGTTTAGGTGATATTGCTACAATTAAAGACGATTTTGAAGAAACGCCAGTACGCACCCGTTTTAATGGTAAGCAAGCGGCGTTTATAGACGTTTACCGAATTGGCCCGCAAAGCGCGATAACCGTGGCAGACGATGTTAAAAATTATATTGAAGAGCAGCAAGCCACGCTACCACAGGGTTTTAAACTAAGTTATTGGGACGACGACTCAGAATTAGTTAAAAGCCGTATCGCTACTTTGACCAGTAATGCTTTACAAGGTGGTATTTTAGTACTGGCACTGCTCACGCTATTTTTACGCCCAGCAATTGCATTTTGGGTGTTTATTGGTATTCCTGTATCGTTTATGGGCGCATTTATCGCGATGCCAATTTTTGGTGTAACGTTAAATATAATGAGCTTATTCGGCTTTATTTTAGTGCTCGGTATTGTAGTAGATGACGCCATAGTAACCGGCGAAAACGTGTATACCCATTTAAAAACGGCAAAATCGGGTGAGCAGGCTGCTATATTGGGTACTCAAGAAGTTGCGACTCCGGTTACCTTTGGTGTACTGACTACTGTTGCTGCCTTTTTACCTTTAGCATTTATTGAAGGGGCGCGCGGCGCCTTATTTGCACAAATTCCGGTAGTGGTTATTCCGGTTTTATTGTTCTCGCTAATTGAATCTAAATTTGTGTTACCAGCACATTTAAAATACATAAAACTACGCCACCAAAAAGGTGAACCATCAAAGCTTGAAGCGATTCAACAACGCTTTGCAGATGGCTTTGAAAGTGCAATTTTAAAATATTACCAACCTATATTAAACACTGCTTTACGTCATAAATTAACAACGGTCAGTTTATTTGTGGGGGTATTTTTTATTATTCTAACCATGATCACCAGTGGTTGGACTAAGTTTATCTTTTTCCCACGAATTCCGAGCGAAACTGTACGAGTTAATCTAACACTGCCAACAGGCACACCGTTTGAAGTAACCAATAAATACGTGATTGATATGTCTGAAAAAGCGCAGCAATTACAAGACAAATATCGCGACCCTAATACAGGCGAAAGCGTTATTTTAAATATATTAGCCACTACTGGCGGACGCGGTGGTGCGTCTAACTCCGGAGCGGTACGCTTTGAGATTACACCTGCTGAGCAGCGTGAGTCAGATATAGGTTCGCGAGAGCTTGCTAGTGAATGGCGCGATTTAATTGGTGTTATTCCTGGCGCTGAAAGCTTAACATTTAGAGCTGAAATTGGCCGAAGTTCAGACCCAATAGACGTTCAACTAAGTGGTACTTCATTAACAATATTGCAAGATGTAGCTGATAATATTAAAAACCGTTTAGCAACGTACCCAACAGTGTTTGATATTGCCGATAGTATGTCTGATGGTAAAGAAGAGTTGCGTATAGAGCTTACGCAACAAGGTTTGGCGCTTGGTTTAAACCGTGTAAATGTGGCAGGACAAGTGCGTAATTCGTTTTTTGGCTCGCAGGTTCAGCGTATTCAACGCGGACGAGACGACGTGCGTGTAATGGTTCGTTTACCTATTGACGAGCGCCGCTCTGTAGCTGATTTACAAAACATACTAATAAGCACTCCCGATGGCGGCTCTGTGCCATTGTCGCACGTGGCAACACTTACGGCAGGACAAAGTCCATCAACCATAAACCGTATTGATCGTTATCGCACACTAAACGTGACGGCTGATATTGAAAAAAACAACACCAACATGACGGTGCTTCAAGCCGACCTAGCAAAATACTTAGATGAGTTAATGCAGCAATACCCGGGGGTTGAGTACAAACTTGAAGGTGAAGCCAAAGAGCAAAGAGAGTCGTTTGGCTCATTGGCCTGGGCGTTAGTGTTTGTGTTTTTTATTATTTATGCGCTATTGGCCATTCCGTTTAAGTCATACATGCAACCAATTATTGTTATGAGCGTTATTCCATTTGGCATGATTGGCGCTGTAGTAGGGCACTGGATAATGGGTATGGACTTAACCATTATGAGCTTACTAGGTATGCTTGCATTAATAGGTGTGGTAGTGAATGATTCGCTTGTATTAGTCGATTTTATTAATAAAAAACGTAGCGAAGGTGGCGATTTAATAGAGGCAGTTAAACTCGCTGGCGCATCGCGCTTTCGCCCGGTTATGCTTACCAGCTTAACCACTTTTATAGGCTTAATGCCGCTGTTGTTTGAAAAGGCGACTCAGGCGCAGTTTTTAATACCTATGGCGGTAAGCTTAGGGTTCGGGATTATATTTGCGACTTTTATAACTTTACTACTCGTTCCGGTTAACTATATGCTGATGGAGCGCTTTCAAGGTTGGTTTAAGTAGTGTTAGGCATTAAAAAGACAAAGGGATAGGTGTTAGAAATAAGTTTAATATCGGGCTGTGGAGCCGCAGTTCGATATATTTAAAGACGAAAGATAGGGAATATTTAGTTATAAAGAAATGCTTGAAAACCTAAACTATAAAGGAAGGTGTTCCCCGAGAATGCGGTGCCCGGTGTCAGTCCTGAAACCTTGAGGTTTCAGGGCGGAAATCTGCGGTTTACCGTAGGCTTCTCGGTACATGCCGAGCTTGCACAATAGTAAACGAACAAAAATCCTGGTATAAAATTTATCGGCTCAGGGACTTAACCAAGCTCCTGCACCCCAGGGAACAAATTTAGTATATAAGACATATTCCAATCCTTAAACCCCAATCGTAAAAAATTCAACTGTTCGCTTAGTTTTTCTGCATCTTTAACTCACTGTTTACTTTATTGCGTGGTTTTTGAGCTTGATCATACAATTAATTGGAGTTGCTTTTTATCGAGTGGTAGCATTGCTTTAACTAGCAAAGCGAAGACTTGATTATGAACGATTTACCAGGTTACGAAAAAGCCCAACTACTTTTAGAAAAAAACGAAATATTTGTATCACCCGCAGAAGCGCATGGCGTTATTAGCGGTTTACTTGCTTGTGGGCTAAGCATTGACGATAAAGAATACTTAGGCTTACTGAGCGACGTATTTAATGATGGCGAGTCGTTTAGCAACGATTTAAAACAGTTTTTTGGTAAAGTTTATCAACAAGTTGTTGAAAGTTTTAATAACGAAGAGTTTCAATTTGACTTATTTTTACCTAGTGATGACGAAACACTCATCGATCAGGCTAACGGGCTCGTATCATGGGTAGCTGGGTTTATGTTGGGTTTTGGCTTAAAGCAAAAAGACTATGGCAAGCTGTCGGCAGATGTAAAAGAAGTGATTAGCGACTTTAGCGAAATTACGCGCCTTGACACAACCTTTGAAGAAACCGAAGAAGATAGCCAAGCACTGCATGAAGTGATTGAGTACGTACGCGTATCGGCACTACTGTGTTTTGCTGAGCTAGGCAAAGAGCAAAATCCACAAAGCAACAAAAAAACACTGCATTAATTGAGCAACACAATAAAAGTAATGGGTTAGTTATTAATGGTTGAAATACAAAAGTCAGAGTTTAAAGCGCGCCGCGAGCGTTTATTGGCGGCAATGGATAATAACAGTATTGCGATAATTCCCGCTGCAATAGAGCTCACGCGTAGCCGTGATACTCATTATCCGTTTCGACAAGACAGTGACTTTTTTTACTTAACTGGTTTTAACGAACCCGATGCCGTGTTGGTGCTTTGTAAGAACAGTGATACGCCTTCGCTATTATTTTGTTTAGATAAGGACAAACTTGCAGAAGTATGGCACGGCAGGCGAATTGGTTTTGAAAAAGCACAAAGCGAATACTTATTCGACAAAACTTATGCACTTAGTGAGCTAAATGAACAATTATTGAATTTGGTGAACGGCCAACAGATTTTATTTTATGCACAAGGGACGTATCCTGCCTTTGACGGCAAAGTATTTTCAATGCTTAACACTTTGCGCAGCGCTCCTAAAAAAGGGGATGCAGCACCGAGCACAATTAAAGATATTCGCCCTTTATTGCATGAAATGCGCTTATTTAAATCGCCAAGCGAAATTAACATTATGCGTGAGGGCTGTGAAATAAGTGCTCGAGCGCACATGCGAGCCATGCGTTTTCCCCACGTTGGCGCAACCGAGTTTCAACTAGAGGCAGAGCTTCATCATCACTATGCAATGAATGGGGCGCCACATCCTGCTTATGGCACTATTGTCGGCAGTGGCGATAACGCCAATATTTTGCACTACACCCAAAATAGCGATGTATTGAACAATGGCGACTTAGTGCTGATTGATTCAGGCTGTGAGCTACAAGGCTACGCCGCTGATATAACCCGTACTTTCCCCGTTAACGGTAAATTTAGCACTGAGCAAGCTGCGCTTTATAATATTGTACTCAAAGCGCAAGAAGTCGCTTTTAGCGAAATAAAACCCGGTGGTCTTTTATCTCAGGCAAATAAACTCGCTATGCAAGTACTAACCCAAGGGTTACTCGATTTAGGTATTTTAACCGGCGATTTTGATGAGTTAATGGCACAAGGTGCCTGTAAAGAATACTACATGCATGGCCTTGGTCACTGGTTAGGACTTGATGTTCATGATGTGGGCGATTACAAGGTTAATAACCAAGAGCGTGTCTTAGAGCCGGGTATGGTGCTAACCATTGAGCCCGGGCTGTATATTAGTAAAGACTCAAATGCGCCTCAAAAATACCAAGGTACAGGTATTCGTATTGAAGATAACTTATTAGTAACTGATTCAGGTCACGACAACTTAACCATTAGCGTGCCTAAAACAATTAGTGAAATAGAAGCGCTAATGCAAAGCGCTAAAAACGCATAAGCTTGGAGATAAAAGTGGCTAAGCAGTTTGATGTTGTAGTAATTGGTGGTGGTTTAGTCGGCGCAAGTTGTGCTCTGAGTATAAGTAAAAAAATCCCAGCTTAAATATTGCTGTAATTGAAGCAAATCAAGTAACCACTGATTATCACCCAAGCTTTGATGACAGAAGCATCGCACTTGCCCAGCAATCGGTAGAGTATTTACAAAGCCTCAATTTATTTGAAATGAACGCTCCCTATGCTGCGGCCATAAAAAAAGTGAGTGTGTCAGACAAGGGGCATTTTGGTAAAACCTATATAGAGTGTGAGGAGTTTGCAAAACCCTCATTAGGTTATGTAGTAGAGGTAAACCCATTTGGCAGAGCGCTGCATCAGCGCTTAATGCAATCAAACATATCGCTTTTTTGCCCAGATAGCGTAACAGCGATAAAACAAAGCGCTAATAGTAATGAACTTACATTACAAAGTAGTGAAAAACTGAGTGCTAAGTTGTTGGTGATTGCCGACGGCGCACAATCGCCAACCCGTAATTTATTGGAGCTCGGCTTTAATACCCAGCCTTATGAACAAGGTGCGATTATTGCCAATATAGAAGTCGCTGGTGGGCATAACCATCAGGCTTTTGAGCGCTTTACCCAAAATGGCCCTATGGCTTTATTGCCCATGAGTAATAACCGCTATTCGTTAGTATGGTGTATGCGTCAAGAGCATATTGAGCAGCATACATCGTTAAGTGAGCCAGATTTTATAAGTGCGCTGCAAACTGCCTTTGGTTATCGTGCTGGGCAGTTTATAAAAGTCGGTATGCGCGCCAGTTATCCACTGGTTTATGGGCAAATAGAATCGTTAACGGCGCATCGTACTGTGGTAATAGGTAACGCAGCACACGCCATTCACCCAATTGCAGGGCAAGGCTTTAATTTAGGGCTGCGAGATGTACAAGTGCTGAGTAACTTAATGGCAAACAGTGAACATAATTTAGGTAGCTATGCCTTTACTCGTCAATACTCAATTAAGCGCCGTGATGATATAAACACTGTGATGACATTGACAGATGCCTTGGTTCGACTTTTTTCAAACTCATCACGGGTGTTAGCGCTTGGTCGCAGTATTGGGTTATTTTCGATGGATTTATTCCCCGCATTAAAAGCCCCATTAGCAAAACAATTAATGGGTCAAGTTAAACAAGGTACACGTTTATGAAACAAGTACAGGTTTGTATAGTGGGTGGTGGCTGCGTAGGTTTAACGCTGGCGCTCGGACTTGCTAAAGCGAATATTAGCGTGGTTGTGTTAGATGCTGCCACAGCTCAAGCTCCACCGAGTGATGATTATGGCTTACGAGTTAGTGCACTAAGTATTGCCAGTCAAACCTTGCTTGAGCAGTTAAATGTATGGCCACATATAATAGCTGAGCGTGCTTGTGCTTATACGCACATGGATGTTCGTGATGCCGACAGCTTTGGAAAAATAGCCTTTAATAACGAGCAACTTGAGCTAGACCATTTAGGACACATTGTTGAAAACGACATTATTCGCTTTGCACTAATAAAAGAGCTTGAGCAGCAAAGTAATGCCACACTGATGTTTGATACCGAGTATCAGCAAATACATCAAAGTGAATCTGACGTATTTATTAATTTAAAAACTGGCGAGCCTATTATTACTAAGTTGCTGGTGGCGGCTGATGGCGCAAATTCAGCGATTCGTAAACAGTTTAATATGGCGCTGAGCTTTAAAGATTACGATCACCATGCGTTAGTAGCGACAGTTAAAACCAAAGAGTCACATGCAAATACCGCACGCCAAGTGTTTTTACCAACCGGGCCGCTAGCGTTTTTACCACTGAGCGATGAGCATACTCATTCAATTGTGTGGTCAACCAGCCCCAATCATTGCGATGAATTGCTAGCAATGGACGACACTACTTTTAACAAAGCAGTAATGGCTGCTATAGATGGCCAATGCGGTTTATGTGAAGTGCAAAGTAAGCGCGTCGCGTTCCCACTTAAAATGCGTTATGCCCAGCAATGGGTCAATGGTAACGTGGTGCTAATGGGCGATGCAGCGCATACCATTCATCCATTGGCAGGGCTGGGTATGAACCTGGGTCTAAAAGATGCCGCTTATTTAATCGAGCTATTAAGTAAAGACTCAAAAGAATTTGCCAATACGCGAACACTGCGTGATTACGAGCGCACCCGTAAGCTCGACGCACAAAAACACATCGCCATGATGCAAGGGCTAAAAGAGTTATTTGAAGGCGCAAACCCAGTTAAAAAGCTGGTTCGTGGAGTAGGGCTTTCACTCGTTGATAACTTAGGCCCAATCAAACACCTATTCGCTAAAGAAGCGATAGGCAAGTAATAAAGACAAGCGGTCAGTTTTTAGCTGTCAGCTTTTAGCCAAAGAAAAACCGATGTTTAGTTTAAACATCGGTTTTTTTGTTTATAGGCTAATGTACTTAAAAGCCATGTTTTTTACGCGAGCAAGCTCGGCGTCTACATTAAATATTAAGCACTTATCTTTATTTTATTTTTTGATATCAAGGGAGCATCCAATAATGTCTTCCCGAAACCCGAAACCCGAAACCCGAAACCCGAAACCTTTAACACTTATCTATCAAAGCTTAAAAAACCTGCTTGCTTAATTATCCTACTAAGCGTAAAATGCGCGCTCATTTCGGCTTTTAAACTATTAATTCCTTGCCTTAAACCGACCGGCCGAAACGGTAGAAGGCTCTATTAACCGTAAGGAATATCCATGCGTCATTACGAAATCGTATTCATGGTTCACCCTGATCAGAGTGAGCAAGTATCTGGTATGATCGAACGTTATACTGGTTCTATCACTGAAGCAGGTGGTACTATCCACCGTCTTGAAGACTGGGGCCGTCGTCAACTGGCTTACCCAATCAACAAGCTTCATAAAGCTCATTATGTTCTTATGAACGTTGAAGCACCAACTGAAGTAATCAGCGAGCTAGAAACTACTTTCCGCTACAACGATGCAGTGCTTCGTAACTTAGTTATGCGTACTAAAAACGCTGTAACTGAAGCGTCTCCTCTTGTAAGAGAAGAGAAGAAAGAAGCACCAGCTGCTTAATTGTTTTGAGTCCTAGCATGGCACGTAGTCAGCAGTTACTATAATGGTTAGCCCATATACGAATCAGCTGGTTATATCGGGGGTTGTTTGTAAAACACCCAAGTTTAGCCAAAGCCCCGCGGGCATACCGCATTGTATTTTTGTTGTAGAACATAAATCAATGCAAGTTGAAGCAGATCTTAACCGTAATAGCTATGTTAGGCTTCAGGTGGTTGCCAGTGGTAAGCAAATGCAACAACAGACTCAACATTTGCACGTTGGGCAGGCATTGCAAGTGAGTGGTTTTTTAAATCGCCACGAAGGTCGTAACGGCCTTAGCCAATTGGTTTTGCATGCTCAGCATATAGAAAGAATTATTTGAGGAATTAATCTCATGGCACGTTATTTCAGACGTCGTAAGTTCTGCCGCTTTAAAGCGGAAGGCGTACAACAAATCGATTACAAAGATCTAGCTACTCTTAGAAACTATGTTACAGAAAGTGGCAAAATCGTACCTAGCCGTATCACAGGTACTAGCGCTAAATACCAGCGCCAGCTAGCAACTGCTATTAAGCGTGCTCGCTACTTAGCCCTTCTTCCATACACTGACTTACATAAGTAAGCAGCGGATTAACACGTTTTTAAAAGGTGTAGAAACATGCAAGTTATTCTACTAGATAAGATCGCTAACCTAGGTGGCCTAGGTGACCAGGTTGTTGTTAAATCTGGCTTCGCACGTAACTTCCTTTTCCCACAAGGTAAGGCAGTTCCTGCAACTAAAGCAAACATTGAAACGTTTGACGCACGTCGCGCAGAACTAGAAGCAAAAATCGCTGAACAGTTAACTGCAGCACAAGCACGCGCTGACAAACTTGAAGCATTAGCTGAAGTTACATTGGTATCTAAAGCTGGTGACGAAGGTAAATTATTCGGTTCAATCGGTACTCGTGACATCGCTGACGCTATCTCAGCTGTTGGTGTTGAAGTTGCTAAATCAGAAGTTCGTTTACCTCTAGGTACTATCCGTGAGACTGGCGAATTTGACGTTGCAATCGCAGTACACTCAGACGTAACAGCTACTATTAAAGTAATCGTTATTGCTGAAGCTTAATTTTTAGAATTAAGTTTAAAAAAAACCGTGCTTTGCACGGTTTTTTTGTGTCTAAAATTTATAACCCAAAGCAATAAATTGTTTGTTGTGGGTAAAATTAAGCACGTTTCTAAAATAAAGCTTCATTTTTTACAAATATTTTTTATTTCATTTAAACCTTTCTATTCTTCTGCGCGTCTTATAAGTTAAATTGCAATTACATAATTATAAACAGGAAAAATTTGCGATGTTAATGGACGCTAATCAGCCAATAACTGATCAAGTGCAGCAAATGCTTATTGATCAAGTTAAAAACGGCGACCAGTTAGCTTATAAAGCGCTCTATGACATGCATAAAGCAAAAGTTTATGGCTTATGCCTGAGGCTTATAGCCGATGAGGAGTATGCACAAGATGCTACCCAAGAAGTGTTTGTGCAAGTATGGAACAAAATAGCGCAATTTGATGGACGTTCGCAGTTTTCCACTTGGCTTTATAGTGTCGCCAGTAATATTGCTATTAGTTATGTGCGCAGGCAAAAACATTGGCTTAATAAAGTAATTAGCTTTGAGCAAAGCGGAATGGATGAACAAGCTGCACATGACTGTAACGGATTAAATGGGCTAGATAAATTAATTATTAGGCTGCCTGAGCGCGCAAGAATGGTATTTGTGCTTTATGCAGTAGAAGGTTACAGGCATGAGGAAATTGCAACCCTGTTAGGTATGGCGGTAGGATCTAGTAAGGCGCAATATCATCGTGCAAGGCAATTATTAAAGCAGTGGTATGAAAATGAGTAAAACAAATTTTGATGACTACTTAAATGAGTCTTTAACCCAGTTAGATAAAAATATTCCACCAAAAAAAGAACTGTGGAATGGGATTGAGCGCGCAATAATAGCTAATAATCAGCCCACTATTAATACTAATCAATATTGGCCAAAGCTCACCGCCATTGCTGCATGTTTTACCGCGGTTTTGGTCAGCACAGTATTGTTATTTAAAGTATCAGAGGCAAATACTGCAGTGGCAATGAGTGAGTTTTTTACTAAACAAAAACAAAGTTTACTAGTGCAATATCAAAGCCAAGCAGCATTGACCGACAACTGGCAAGTACAGTTACAAGAACTTGAAGATGCAGAGCAAGCAATAAAGCAAACTCTTGAAAATGAACCGAAAAACAAGGCGCTATTGTCTATGTTAGCGCAAGTTTATCAACAACAACTCGACTTAATTAACAAGGTGCACGCACCGCGTTGGCAACACATCTAGGAGAAATAAATGAAAGCAATAATATTAGGGATCGCTTTATTACCCATGGCCGTACTTGCTGGTGAAAAAATAGATCAGCAAATTGAGGTACCCAATGCTGGAGTGATCCACATTGAAAACCAGCGTGGTGATATTAAAGTAACAGGTTGGGATAAAAACCAATTTAAAGTAACCGGTGAGCTTGATGATAAGGCACAAGGCTACACACTTAAAACACAAGGCAATAAAACCCAGTTTATTGTGAAGATGCCTGAACTTTCTAATTGGGATAATAATAACAATGGCTCAACGCTCACTATTTTTATGCCAAAAACTAGTGCACTAGAATTTGTGGGTGTTAATGCATCTATAACGGCCAAAGAGTTACAAAAAGGCACTGAAATTGATGTAGTTAATGGGGCTATTACAGTAAACGATCTTAATGGCGATATTAAGCTGACCACTGTAAATGGAGACATCAAGGCAAAAGCACTTAATGGTAAAGTTCAATTTGAAACTGTTAATGGTTCGATTGATGATCAGCAATCTAGCGGTGAAGTTCGTTTTAGTGCGGTTAATGGCGATATTACATCAAACTCGACGGCCAATGATATTCGCTTAGAAAACGTAAATGGCGATATTAACTTTAATTTAGATACAATTAAAGAGTTACAAATAAGCACCGTTAATGGCGAAGTTAAAGTACAAATTAACCGCCTTCTGAGTGATGCTGATGTGAGTTTTGAATCTGTTAGTGGTAACGCTGCGTTTTATTTCCCTGCTGATTTATCTGCACAATTTGAGGTGGAAGCACACGCTGGCGGTAAAATTGACAACCAGTTAACTAACGATCAAGTGCAAAAAGCCAAATATGGCCCAGCAAGTGGAATTAAGTTTAATACTAATGGCACTGATGCTAGCGTAGAGATGAATACTATTAGCGGTGTTATCGAACTTAAACGTCAATAATTAGCTATTTTATTTCAAGTAACAAAAAGCAGGAAAAGATTTCCTGCTTTGCTATTTGCACAGCCCCGCCAAGTCGATAGAATAGAGCTATTCAATTTTAGTACTGTGAAGTTATGGCCAAACCAGATAAGCAAGTCGACACTCTTAAAGTTCCTCCCCATTCAATAGAAGCTGAACAATCTGTTTTAGGTGGTTTAATGCTTGATAACCAAGCATTTGATCGCGTAGCTGAACTTGTTGTGGCGCAGGATTTTTATACCCGTACCCATAAGCTTATTTTTGAGGCGATGACAGCTCTTGCTGAAATTGGTGATCCGATTGACTTAATCACAATTTCTGAGAGTTTAGAAAAAAATAACCAGCTGTCAGGTATTGGTGGATTTGCGTATTTAGCCGAAATAGCAAAAAACACCCCAAGTGCTGCCAATATTGACGCTTACGCAAGTATTGTTCGCGAGCGCGCCGTTGTTCGTGAAATGATTGGTGTTGCCAATGAAATAGCCGAAGCGGGCTTTAATCCTGAAGGGCGTACTAGCCACGACTTACTTGATTTTGCTGAAAGTAAAGTATTTAAAATTGCTGAGCAGCGTACAAAAAGTAGTGAAGGCCCACAAAGCATTCACAACATACTTGAAAAAACCGTTGATAAAATAGAAGAGCTTTATCAATCACCACAAGATGGTGTGACCGGTGTGAGCACGGGTTATGCTGATCTTGATAAAATGACTACAGGCTTGCAGCCATCTGATTTAATTATTGTGGCAGCGCGTCCATCAATGGGTAAAACCACTTTTGCGATGAACCTTGCTGAACATGCCGCAATGACTCAAGACAAGCCAGTGCTTATTTACTCACTAGAGATGCCCTCTGAACAAATTATGATGAGGATGCTGGCGTCCCTTGGCCGAATTAACCAAACTAAAGTACGTACTGGTCAGCTAGATGACGATGACTGGGCGCGCCTTTCATCAACCATGGGATTACTCATGGAAAAAGGCAAGATGTACGTTGATGATGCCTCAGGCTTAACACCTACCGATGTTCGCTCACGTGCACGTCGTATAGCACGTGATCATGGTGGTATTAGTATGATCATGGTCGATTACCTGCAATTAATGCGTGTACCTAGCTTGTCAGATAACCGTACCTTAGAAATTGCCGAAATTTCACGCTCACTCAAAGCATTAGCGAAAGAGTTACAGTGTCCGGTTGTTGCTCTATCGCAGCTTAACCGTACTCTAGAGCAACGTGCTGATAAACGTCCAATTAACTCAGATTTACGTGAGTCAGGCTCTATTGAGCAAGATGCCGATTTGATCATGTTTATTTATCGTGATGAAGTATACAACGAAGACAGTACTGAAAAAGGTATTGCCGAAATTATTATCGGTAAACAGCGTAACGGTCCGATTGGTAAAGTACGCCTAACCTTCCAAGGTCAATTTTCTCGCTTTGATAATTATGCGGGGCCTGCTGTAGATGATGATTACTAATGCGCTTAGCTACTGCTGAAATTAATTTAATCGCGCTTGAACACAACCTAGCACAGGTAAAACGCTTTGCGCCCAATAGTAAAGTAATGGCCGTACTTAAAGCCAATGCTTATGGGCATGGTTTAGTCACCATAGCGCAGCATTTAAACGAGGCCGATGCATTTGCGGTTGCGCGTATAGATGAGGCGTTAGCACTGCGTGCCGGTGGCCTTACAAAACCGATTGTGTTGCTAGAAGGTTTTTTTCATCAAGAAGACTTACCTATTTTATTGGCGAATAATTTTCAAACCATTATTCATGATGCGATACAGCTGAAAATGCTGGAAAGTGCGCAGCTAGATGCGCCTTTAAATTGCTGGTTAAAAATAAATACCGGGATGCATCGCTTAGGTATTGCGCCTGAGCAGTTTGATATGTTTTATCAGCGACTACAAGCCAGCCCAAATGCACAAAACAAAATAAATTTAATGACTCACTTTGCCTGTGCCGATGATGTAAAAAATACTAAAACAGTGCAGCAAATAAGTTTGTTTGATAATTTAACCCAAGAGGTTAATCAAGCCCATTGTTTATCAAACTCTGCGGGAATTATAGCGTGGCCAAGTGGTCATGGTGATTGGGTTAGACCCGGGCTAATGCTTTACGGTGTATCGCCTATGGCCAATCACACAGGTAAAGATCATCAATTAAAGCCTGTAATGCGCTTAACCACTAAGGTAATAGCAGTGCGCAATGTAGGGGCACATGAACAAGTAGGTTATGGCGGCCGCTGGCAAAGTGATAAACCTACGGTGTTGGCTGTGGTTGCACTGGGCTACGGTGATGGTTATCCACGTCATGCAAAAGAAGGCACACCTGTGATTATAAATGGTCACCGTTACGGTATTGTGGGTAGTGTAGCCATGGACATGATCACCCTTGATATAGGTAATAATGAGCACAACGTCGAAGTGGGTGATGAGGTGATTATGTGGGGACCGGAGTTACCAGTAGAAGAGATTGCACAATGTGCTGATACTATTTCTTACGAGTTATTGTGTAATATTACACCGCGCGTAAGTTATGAGTACCAGCGATAATATTTATTATTAAAGATATGCGGTAAGTTTACATTGCTGACATGATCGTGATGTTAGTTTAATGAGTATGGCTACTCTTTTATAAAGTAAATATCGCTAAAGCCCATACGCGCAAATTCTTGGTCACGAAAGTTACGCACAGCTGATGACCCTTTAGAGGTCATTTCAATTTGGCGTACCATGTTTAAGTAGTTAGTTAAATCAATACCTTCAGCAGCCGCAATAGCCTGGTACATATCGTGGTATTTATCTTTTGCGAAGTTAATCTCGCGCGGTTGATTTTTAAAAGTATAGGTAATTCTGCGTGCCATAATAAGCTCAGTTAAATTGAGTGTTAGTGTAATTTTACACTGTATTTAAGTTGCGTTGAATGATTAGTTGAAATCAAATAATTAAAAAGTTGAGTTTGAAATGAAATTATCAGTAGAGATCAGTAAATACCCGCTTCACCAAGATTATATTCCCTTTATTAAAGGCTTTATCGACAGAGTAAATGCCTATGAAGAGCTCAAAGTAATCACGAATACCATGTCGACTCAAATATTTGGTGATTATGACTTAGTAATGCAGGTGATCAGTACAGAGATTAAACATTCTTACGAGCAATTTGGTAAAGCTATCTTTGTGTGTAAATTTATCTCGGGTGATTTATCTCCCGAATAACCTCCTAACAAACACGGTCGTTTTATAATGATGGAATTTATAACGCAAGTACTTAGTGGTTTCACTGCCATGTCGCATTGGGAGTATATTGCGGTGGCTTTATCAATGGCGTATTTATTATTAGCTATAAAAGAGAATTTATGGTGCTGGCCAGCGGCTTTTTTTAGTACGTTTATTTATACCATAATGTATTGGAATGGCGCGTTGCTAATGGAGTCATTACTGAACTTTTATTACATGTACATGGCTGTGTTTGGGTGGGTTGTGTGGCGAAAAGGTAAAGCTAATCAAGCGCAACGGTTGATTACATCTTGGCCTGTAAACCGACATGTCATTTTAATAGTATTAACTACTCTGGCGTCATTAGCGATTGGTTACGTGATGCAAAATTACACCCATGCAGATTTTGCTTATCTGGATAGTTTTACTACTTGCTTTGCAGTGGTCACTACTTACTTAGTAGCTAAAAAAGTGCTCGAGAATTGGTTATATTGGATAGTGATTGATGCTGCATCAATGTATTTGTATTACGAAAAAGGTTATTACCCAACACTCGTGCTTTTTATATTTTATACCGTTATGGCAGCGTGGGGGTTTAAAACGTGGTACGAAGAGTATGAGCAAAGCCAAGCAAAACCAATGGCGCAACTATAATTCATGAAACAGCATTCTCAGTTAGTTAATATTTGTAGTGCGTTTTTAGCACCTAGCAAAATAACCTCAACAGAGCATTTGGTTAATGGCTTAAGTAACGATAACTTTTTAATACATACTGACTCCCAATCTTACTTATTAAAATGTTATCAATCATGTTGGCCAGAAGTAGCGCTAAATGCTCAATATGAGCTTAGTAAGCAACAAGTTTGCCCTGCACCTGTTTGGCTTGATAAACAAAATAAGCGAGCGGCTTTTACTTATGTAGAGGGAGAGGTTGCAGAGTCTTACTTAGCTATGCCGCTATTGGCTAAGCTGGCTAAAGTACACGCTCATACAACGAATACTCAAACGATGGATATTGCATCACAATTGCAAGCCTATCGGCATTTATTGGTGTTTAAACAGTTTGATAAGCACTTAAATAAAGTACTAGAAAACATTGCCAATATGCCCATAGAACACGGCTTTTGCCATAATGATTTAGTAAAAGAAAATATAATCGTTAACCCAAAAGGCGTCTATTTAATTGACTTTGAATACGCTCAAACTAACGATGTTTATTTTGATCTTGCTGCGCTAGCCGTTAGTTTTAACTTAGATAGTTCAACTAAACAGGCTTTGCTTAAAGGTTATCAAGTATATAAGGCGTCAGAGCTATTTTACCTATCTATGCACAAGCTTGAGTGCTACCAAGTAGTTTATTTGCTGTTATGTATAGGCTGGTATGAGCAACGCGCCATCAACAACAAAGTTGTTGAACTGCGCGCGCAATTGGATGAGCTTTTAGCATCAATGGGGAGTTAAAGCCCACCAAATCGAGCTGCTAGCTCTTTATATTTAGCTACTTCATCGGAGTCATATTGTGGTTCGCCATTAGCATCTTCACTTTTGGCAATAAGTAAGCTTTCGCGTGTTAAGCGTTTAACTCGCTCGACTTTAACTCCTAAAAACTCAGCAACTTGTTCTGTTGACATTAACTTCATAATTACTTCCTCATGTTTAATCTATCCGTTCAGTGACAATAATAGATAATATGTGTCTAAAGCGTTACTGTTTTTTTATAGAATATAAATAAATAGCGCTTTTTTTACCTTTTGTTAAGTGATTAGTTTAAATTATAGACATGTAAACGAATCATGCTGGTATTTATACAAAGATGCCTTTATTATTGCGCATGCTAAAGCATTGATATCGCGAGTTGATGTGGCGGCAACAAATGTGCTCTCGTGGTGAAATGGATATCACGTGGCCCTCCGGAGGCTGAGTTGTAGGTTCGATCCCTACCGAGAGCGCCATTTGCGTTTACTTTTTACTCCCCCTAAAAACCATTAAAGCTATTTAAACTCGCTTGCGATTTTTATTCTTCGTTAAATAATAATGCTTGTAGCAATCTAATTTACACCGTTAGGCGTATATTCAGTGCTATGTTTTTAGTTTAATATTAACAGTCGCAAGATTTTTAGTATTAATAATTTATTATTACCCTAAAATCGAAAGCTAGACTTTTATAGCCAAATAATGCTATTAAAGTAAATATCCCTTAATTATAGAAACCCTCACATTTATGTTAGTTACCTTACCTATATCAGAGCTCATTCCCGGCATGTACGTAAATAGCGTGACGAAGCAGCAGGAGAGTGTGGATGGTATAAAAATTAAAACCAGCGGTTTGGTACGTGATAAATCTATAATTCAGCGTTTAATTACTGAAGGAGTGTTAGAGCTTCTTATTGATTTTACAAAAAGTGATGTAGCTGTACCGTCTAAATATAAAGTAAAAGAAAAACCACAAGCCGATGCTACAAATCAAGATAAGCCCGCCAGTAAAAAGCGAGTTGTCAGCTTGCAACAAGAGTTTGCCAAAGCCAGCGTTAGTTATGATGCTCACAACAGAAAGTTACAAAGTATTTTTGGTGATTTAACCTCAGGTTTGTCACTGAATACTGATGCACTTAATGAGATAAGTAATGAAATAGTTAGCTCTGTATTTCGCAATGAACATGCTATGACTATTTTAACTCGCATAAAAGATAAACATAGCTATAACTGGCGTCATATGATCAATTGCACCATTTTTACGGCGGTATTCGCTAAGTATTTAGGGTATAAACGCGAAGTGGTTCAAGAGCTTGCTATGGGGGCATTGATGCATGACTTAGGGCAGGCTAAATTACCTCAAGGAATATTCTCAAAGCCTGGCAAAGTTACGGGTAATGAGATGACGGCAATAAAAAAGCATGTTGCACAATGCTTAGGGCTATTAAAAGGTGAGAAAGGTATCACCACTTTAATGCTGGATATGATTGTGAATCATCATGAGCGCCTTGATGGTTCTGGTTATCCTCGAGGAGTAGATGACAGCAAAATAAGTCGTCCTGCTCGGATTTTAGCGATTGTTGATGTATACGATGCACTTACAGCAGATAGGCCGCACCAAGAAGGGGACGAGCCTATAAATGCGTTGCGTTATCTGTTAGCAAACAAACAGCTATTTGATGCAGAGTTAGTACAGCTATTTATAAAGTGCTTAGGTGTTCACCCCGTGGGTACTATCGTTAAGTTAACCAATGAGCGTTTGGCCTTGGTGCTAGAGGGGAATCATTCAAACCCAATTAAACCTAAAGTTAAGCTTTTTTACAACGCAAAACATAATCATCATGTTACTGCAAAAGATATTGATTTGAGCTTAAATAATGATGAAGTAAAAATACAAGCAAGTGTAAAACCTGCTGATTATAAAATTAACTTACCTCGACTTTTAAAAGAGCATCTACTGCTTTAGCCTTTTGGCATCGTCTTTTTCTGTTTGTTTTAGCAGAAATATACCCACCTAAAAAGCAATTACCCATTAACGTTATCCACAATAACGTGCCTAATTCTACATGCAGTGCTAAGCAGCAAAAAACCAAAGAAATAATCGCCATACTAATGGCTGCTAACCAATAGTGATTGACTGGGTTGTCACATTTACCTGCCTGCGTACACGCGCAATAATTTGCTTTATAAAAAAATAAACACTTATACCGCAAAAAATAAGCGCTGTAACAATAAGTAAAATGATCACTGTCTTCTCCCTTGGTGACTTTATTAGCAGTGTAAATTGCAACGTAAGCTAAGTCAATGCAAATGAGAATTAATATCATTAGAGTATATACTCTAATACCATACTTCTGCTCCGATGAGTTTTAAATAGTTGTTAAAATGTAGTTAAAAAACGTGTTTTTTGATGTTTTTTAACGTTTTAGTAGAGTTTTTTATAAAAATTTAAGGTAGTGTACGCGGGTTTGAAATCCTAATAACAACACACATAGCTATCCAAACAGTGAGTTTGGCTAAGGACACAACAATGAAATTTACTAAAACTCTTATTGCGGCATCGCTGGCATTTGTTTCAGCAGATACCTTTGCAGCGGCTTTTCAGCTTGCTGAACAAAACGTATCTGGTTTAGGCCGCGCATACGCAGGTGAAGCGTCTGTAGCAGACGATGCGTCTGTGGTTGCACGTAACCCAGCATTAATGACGTTGTTTAAAGAGAAGCAACTTAGTGTTGCAGCTATGGCTGTAATTCCTGACGTGAGCCTTGAAGGTACAGGTAATGTCTACGGTTTAGATAACAGCGTACTAGATGATGACAGCATCGCACCTAGCGCGATTATTCCTGCTGGTTATTTCACTATGCCAGTAAACGATAAAGTATCCGTTGGTTTTGGTGCATTTTCTAACTTTGGCTTAGCGACTGAGTTTAACGATGATTACGCAGCTGGCCAAATTGCCGGTGAAACTGAAATTGTTACGGTAAACATGAACGCAAGCGTTGCTTATAAAGTTTCAGAGCAGTTTAGCTTTGGTATCGGCTTAAATGCAATTTATGCAGAAGCGAAGATTATTCGTAAGTTTGGTGTTGTACCTCCAGTGAACGCTGCTATAGCGTCTATTCCTGCAAGTGCTGATGCTGTTCACCTTGAGGGTGACGACATGGGCTACGGCTTAAATGTTGGCTTAATGTATCAGCTAAGTGAAAACAGCCGTTTTGGTTTTAACTACCGTACAGAAACAGACATTACTTTTGAAGGTGAGTACTCGAATGAGCTACCTTCATTTATTCCTGGTGGGTTGAACGGTCAAGTTGAATTACCTGGCTCAGTTGAAATTACATTACCAGCAATTGCTGAGTTCTCTGGTTCTCACCAATTAGATGAAAAACTAGGCGTTCACTACAGCGTATTGTGGACAGGTTGGAGCAGCTTTGATTCATTAGAAGCACAAGTTACTGCACCTACAGGTGGTAAGTTCAGCGCGTTTGAAAAAACAGAAGACTTCTCTGATGCACTGCGCTACTCAATCGGTACCGATTACCAGTACAGCGAAAACTTAATGCTTCGTGCTGGTTTTGCCTTTGATGAATCACCAGTATCACAACAGCATTTATCAATTTCTATCCCTGATACAGACCGTTTTTGGTTCTCGTTTGGTGGTAACTATGCGATCGATGAAAACTCAAATGTTGATTTAGGTGTGAGCGTATTACGTGGTAAAACACAAAACTTTACTGAAAAAGTAGAAAGCGAAACATTACCACAGCAATGGTCTTTTGAATCAAAAGGTCATGCAGTATTGTTAGGCGCGCAGTATAACTACACATTCTAATTCTGCCTAGAACCTAGAACCTAGAACCTAGAACCTAGAGCCTAGAGCCTAGAGCCTAGAACCTAGAGTCTAGACACAAAAAAGCCGCTTACTTCAAATGAAGAAAGCGGCTTTTTTATACTTATAAATTAACTGATTACGAATGGCATAAGCCATTCGTACTGGTTTAATTATAAGCTTTCTATTTTAACTTTTTGCTCTAGTAGCTTAGTTTTAGCATCGGTAAATTCAGCTAGCTTAGCATTTTCTTTAGCAAGTACCGCTTCAGGTGCATTGTTAACAAACTTTTCGTTAGCCAGTTTATTTTGCACTTGCGCTAGGCCTTTCTCTGCTTTTTCAAGTTGCTTGTTGATACGTGCAAGTTCAGCTTCCACATCAATTAAGCCCGCCATTGGGATCATAATTTCAAGGTTGCCAACATAAGAGGTTGCACACGCTGGGGCATCGTCTTTGTTTTCAAGCAAAGTAAATGCTTCAAGCTTAGCAAGTGACGCTAAAAACGATTCATTTTCGTTAATACGGCGCACATCGTCGCTCGATGCATTGGCTAATAATACTGATAGCGGCTTGCTTGGGCTGATATCCATTTCACCACGAATATTACGAATCGCTAAAATGAATTGCTTAACCCACTCTAAGTCATCCATCGCTTTAGCATCAACACTTGCTGCGTTATAAACAGGGAAGCCTTGAACCATAATGCTAGTGCCTGTTGTTTCAAGCCCTGCAAGTGGTGCTACACGTTGCCAAATCGTTTCTGTAATGTATGGCATCATTGGGTGCATTAAACGTAATAAGCTTTCAAGTACGGTAATAAGTGTATGACGTGTACCACGTTGCTGAGCTTCACTGCCTTTAAATAGTACCGGCTTAGTAAGTTCTAAGTACCAATCACAGAACTGGTTCCAGGTGAATTCATACAGCGTATTCGCGGCTAAATCAAAACGGTAGTTATCAAGGTGCTCGGTGTAGGTTTTAACCGTGCCTTCATATTGACCTAGAATCCAACGATCAGCTAACGAGTACTGTTTTTCACTGTCGTTAAAACCACAATCTTGCTCTTCTGTGTTCATTAATACGTAACGGCTCGCGTTCCATAATTTGTTACAGAAGTTACGGTAGCCTTCAAGGCGGTTCATATCCCAGTTTATATCACGACCAGTTGAAGCCATGGCTGCTAAGGTAAAGCGTAGTGCGTCGGTACCGTGTGCTTCAATACCGTTTGCAAATACTTTGCGGGTATCTTTTTCAATTTTAGCGGCAAGTTTAGGCTGCATCATGTTACCAGTACGCTTTTGTACTAAGTCTTCAAGGCCAATGCCGTCAATCATGTCTAGTGGGTCAAGTACGTTACCTTTAGACTTCGACATTTTATCGCCGTTATCATCACGTATTAAGCCAGTTACATACACGGTTTTAAATGGAACTTGTGGTTTGCCATTTTCATCTTTTATAAAGTGCAGCGTCATCATGATCATACGTGCAACCCAGAAGAAAATGATATCAAAACCGGTTACCAACACGTCAGATGGGTGGAAGGTTTTTAAGTCATCAGTATTTTCTGGCCAACCTTGGGTTGAGAAGGTCCACAGTGCTGATGAGAACCAAGTATCAAGAACGTCTTCGTCTTGGCTTAGTGCTACGCTATCTGCAATATTGTTGTCGCGGCGTACTTCTGCTTCATCACGACCAACGTATACGTTGCCTTCGCTATCGTACCAAGCTGGAATACGGTGACCCCACCAAAGCTGGCGTGAAATACACCAATCTTGTACGTCGTTCATCCACGAAAAGTACATGTTTTCGTATTGCTTAGGTACAAATTGGATGTCGCCGTTTTTAACTGCGTCTTTTGCAGGTTCAGCAAGTGGTGCAACACGTACATACCATTGGTCAGTAAGTAGTGGTTCAATAACAACACCAGAGCGGTCACCGTAAGGAACGGTTAGGCCATGGTCTTCAATTTTTTCAAGTAGGCCTAGCTCTTCAAATTCAGCAATAATCGCTTTACGTGCGTCAAAACGGTCCAGGCCATGTAAGCGCTCAGGAATTGGCGCATCAAATTCAAGTTCTTTACCATCAAAGGTGTATGTTTCACCTTGGGTTAAAATAGCCGCGTCTTTGTCGAAGATATTAATCATCGGCATCTTGTGGCGCTTACCAACTTCGTTATCGTTAAAGTCGTGCGCAGGGGTTATTTTTACACAGCCCGTACCTTTGTCTTTATCGGCATGTTCATCGGCAACAATTTTAATACGACGATTAACAATCGGTAGTAAAATCTCTTTACCGATTAGGTCTTGGTAGCGCTCGTCATCTGGGTTTACTGCCACACCTGAGTCACCCAGCATTGTTTCTGGGCGCGTAGTGGCTACAACAATATAGTCTTTACCGTCTTGCGTTTTTACGCCATCAGCCAGTGGGTAACGTAAGTTCCACATATGGCCTTGTTTGTCTTTGTTTTCTACTTCAAGATCAGAAATCGCAGTGTGTAACTTTGGATCCCAGTTTACTAGGCGTTTACCACGGTAAATTAGGTTTTCTTTATGAAGGCGTACAAATACTTCTTTAACAGCTTCTGATAGGCCATCGTCCATAGTAAAACGTTCACGGTCCCAATCAACAGAAGCACCTAAGCGGCGAAGTTGTTTAGTGATTGTGCCACCAGACTCGTTTTTCCATTCCCAAATTTTATCGATAAATGTATCACGGCCTAAATCGTGGCGTGTTTTACCCTCTTCTGCCGCAAGCTTTCGCTCTACTAGCATTTGCGTGGCAATACCTGCGTGGTCAGTACCTACTTGCCATAATGTATTGTTACCTTGCATACGTTTAAAGCGCGTTAAGGTATCCATGATGGTATCTTGGAAAGCGTGGCCCATGTGTAAGCTACCCGTGACATTTGGCGGCGGGATCATAATTGAATATGGGGTGCCTTGGCCAGATGGCTTAAAGTAGCCTTTTTGTTCCCAGTCTTGATATAGAGACTGTTCAATATCTTGCGGATTGTAGGTTTTATCCATTACACAGAACCTTAAATAAGTACTTAAATGAGTTAGTTAGCTTTGTACGCAGTGAGCGTTAGCGATTAATATCTTGCGTGGTGATATTGGCACCGAGTTGGCGTAGTTTTTTAAAGCGCTCACGAGCGGCTTGTTTGGCTACGGGCTCTACGGGTACAAAATCAAAAACTTGGTTAAACCGACGAATAAAATCCGGTAAGTGATTGGCCAAGTTAATTAATACTTTACGATTACCAACAGGTGGTGTTGTGCCAATTTCTACAGGTGCGCCGCCTTTTGGGCCTTCACCTTGTAAATTGTGGGGCACAAAACTGTCGGCATCAAATGTCCAAATAGTTTCGTCAATGCTGTTGGCGGTTGCTTCGCTGTCTACAAAAATAAATACGCGTTGACCAAGCCGATACTGTTGCCCAGCTATTTGAGCTGCTAAAGCAAAGTGATCATCGGCTTTAGCTAATGACTCATCTTGTTGCTTTAAAATGAAAAACTGGGCATTCATGTTCATTGTATCGGGATTTCCCATGACATTGATTGTGCTGTTATTAAATACACACAAATTAAGAAGGGGATTTTGCCATATAACGGGGTTTGCTTCAATTAATACCCAATAAATAAGGCGCTTTAAAAGCGCCTTATTTTATACTCTATATTGGGCTGTGAAGCCTTTTACAGGTTTGTTAGTCCTGGGTTGCTTCGCTAATGCCTGCTCGGTTTAATAAATACTGAGTTAGCATAGGTACAGGGCGACCCGTTGCGCCTTTTTTAGCGCCGCTGCGCCATGCCGTACCGGCAATATCTAAATGAGCCCAGTTATACTTTTTAGTAAATTTAGATAAGAAACAGGCCGCAGTAATAGTACCTGCAGCTCGGCCACCTAAGTTAGTAAAGTCGGCAAATGGGCTTTCTAGTTGATCTTGATAATCATCCCATAATGGCAGTTGCCATGCACGATCGCCACTTTGCTCCGACGCTTTTAATAAATCATGTGCCAGTGGATTATGGTTTGCTAATAAACCCGTAGCATGGGCACCTAAAGCAACAATACACGCACCGGTTAATGTTGCCACATCAATCACGGTTTCTGGTTCAAAACGCTCAACATAGGTTAGCGCGTCACATAACACTAAACGGCCTTCGGCATCAGTATTAAGTACTTCAACCGTTTGCCCAGACATAGTGGTTAAAATATCACCTGGGCGATAGGCGTTTGAGCTTGGCATGTTTTCACAACCGGCTAAAACGCCAATTACGTTTATAGGTAGCTGCATTTGTGCAAGCGAGCGCATGGCACCAATAACACCAGCAGCACCACCCATGTCGTATTTCATTTCATCCATGCCTTCGCCTGGTTTTAATGAAATGCCGCCTGAGTCAAAGGTTAAGCCTTTACCAACTAATACGATAGGCGCTTGGTCATCGCCTGCGCCTTTGTAGTTAATTACCGACATAACCGATTCGTTATCACTACCACGACCAACTGCTAGGTATGAGTTCATACCTAGTTCTGCCATTTTATCTTCGCCAATCAGCTCAACAGTGATGTTGTCAAAATTAGTCTCAAGTTCTTTGGCTTGCTCGCCGAGATACGCTGGATTACAAATATTAGGCGGCATATTGGCAACGTCTTTGCACAATTTGCTACCAGCAGCAATCGCTAGGCCATGCTCAATGGCACTTTCACCTATAGTCAGTTCGCGGCGCGTAGGAACGTTAAATACCATTTTTCGCAGTGGACGACGAGGATCTACTTTCTTGCTTTTTAGCTGATTGAAGGTGTATAAACAGTCTTGGGTTGTTTCTACCGCTTGACGCACTTTCCAATAGGTATCACGGCCTTTAACGTGTTGCTCAGTTAAAAAGCACACTGCTTCCATCGAGCCTGTTTCATTTAAGGTGTTGATAGTTTTTGAAATAATTTGTTTATATTGTTTATCGTCTAGTTCGCGTTCTTTACCGCAGCCAACGAGTAGAATACGTTCGCTTAAAATATTAGGTACATGGTGTAATAGTAATACTTGCCCTGGCTTACCTTCTAAGTCGCCACGGCGTAATAAATTTGAGATATAACCATCGCTGATTTTATCAAGTTGTTCACCAATGGGGGATAACCTGCGTGGTTCGTATACGCCAACAACAATACATGCACTGCGTTGTTTTTCTGGGCTACCACTTTTTACGTTGAATTCCATTGTCACTCCTGATTTTGAGTCATCTATAGAAGCTAAGTTGGGACTAAAAATGTGTTTTCTAGTCTTTTTACCTAAATTTTTAGGTCTAGCGCTAATATTAGTAGATTTTACTCGACTCTTACTGTGTATTTGAACTTTATATGCTTAAGGGTTACTAATGCAACATTATATCGTGATGTTAGGTAGGATAATTAATATTGATGGCTTATAATATGTGCTTAATACTCATTTAAAATGAGTGAATTAACTAGTTCACTCATTGTTTTTTATTACTAAATTGAAATTCCATGTTTAACAGGGGCGAATGTTGCTAATTTTCCGTTATTTGACCACTGAGGTTTTAAAATCGCAGGTCGCCGTATTTTTAACTTTAATGACCATATTTTTGTCGCAAAAGTTTGTTGTCATTCTTGGTGATGCCTCAGAAGGTAGTATCCCAGCAAAGCTTGTGTTTGCCATGATTGCGCTTAAATTGCCGCAGTTGGCATCGTTAATTTTGCCTCTGAGCTTATTTTTAGGAATTATTTTAGCTTACAGCCGGATTTACGCCGACAGTGAAATGACAGTACTTAAAGCCTGTGGCGTGAGTGAGTGGTATGTAGTGCGTATTACGCTAATTTCAAGTGTCATTTTAGCGTTGTTGGCCGCGGTACTTACTTTGTATATTGCACCGTGGGCAAGCGAACAAGAATATCAACTTAAAGAGCAAGCCAAGGCTGATGCTGGTTTATCTGCACTTCGAGCTGGACGTTTTCAACAAACCGGTAACGAAAAAGCCGTGGTGTTTATTCATAATATTGAAAATGGCGGCAAAGAGCTCAACAAAGTTTTTGTGGCACAACTACCCGATAGTGAAAAAAGTGACCTAGCGCGTTTAGTTTATGCAGAGCAGGGCGTTGTTATTGAAGCGCAAAATGGTGAACAGCAGTTAGTGCTCACTGATGGTAAGCGCTATGAAACTGACGGCGAAGCGCCTTCACTTAACTTAACTGAGTTTGATGGTTACAGCGTACAAATTCGCGAGCAAGAAATAGAACATCAACGTCGTAAGTTAGAAGCCGTGCCAACTCGTGAATTAATAGCCATTAACACTCCAGAAGCAATTGCACAGTGGCAATGGCGTTTAGCTATTCCGTTATCTATCCCATTATTAACTTTACTAGCAGTACCCCTGAGCGTTGTTAATCCACGCCAAGGTAAATTTGCTAAATTAGTGCCCGCTTTGAGCTTATATTTAGGGTATTTCATTTTACTCAACGCGGCTAAGTTTGCGGTAGAAGATGGGAAAATTCCGCCCTCTATTGGCCTATGGTGGATTCACCTAAGTGCATTATTTATAGGTAGTTTATTAATTATTAAAGGCCGCCCATTAGGTGTTTGGCTGAAGGCTGTCGTGACTAAACGGGAGCAACACATATGATGAAAACGCTTGATTGGTATTTAGGCCGTAGCATTATGCAAACCACTGGATTTGCACTAATGGTGTTGGTGGGGATCAGTACTTTAATAAAATTTATAGAGCAACTTAAATCGGTTGGCCGTGGTAGTTACGATATTATGACCGCCTTGCTATATACCATTTATAGTATGCCCGGCGATTTAGTGGTGTTTTTCCCAATGGCAGCACTTATTGGTGGCTTAACTGGGTTAGGCGCTTTAGCTTCTAATAGTGAGTTGGTAGTAATGCAAGCCGCGGGTATGTCGCGTTTACAAATCATTGGCTCGGTAATGAAAACCGCAATTTTTATGGCGCTGTGCGTAATGGCGCTAGGTGAGTGGGGGGCGCCCGCTGCTCAGCTGCACGCCAAAGAAATGCGTAACCAAGCTATTCATGGCGGGGATGTATTTAATGCACAAAAAGGCGTGTGGGCTAAAGATGGCAGTAACTTTATTAATATTGAAGATGTTGACCAAAATGGCATGCTGCGCGGCGTAAATATGTACCACTTTGATAAGTCGTTGCAACTTACACAAATTACTAAAGCAAAAGAAGCAGTAGGGCGTGATAATGGCTGGCTACTGCGCGATGTGAACAAAGTATTGATCAGTGAAGAGCTAATTACCACGGAGCAAGTTACTGAAGAGTTTTACTCATCTCAGCTGACCGGTGAAAAACTTGGCGTGGTTTCAGTAAAACCAGAGTCACTGTCATTTTCAGGATTGTGGTCATATTTAGCTTATTTACAGCAAAATGAGCAAGATACAAGTACCTATGATTTAGCACTATGGCGTAAATTAATGCAGCCAGTGTCTATTGCTGTGATGTTGTTGGTTGCCTTATCGTTTATATTTGGTCCGCTGCGAACCGTAACTATGGGGGCACGAATTATCATGGGAGTGGTAACGGGGATAGTGTTTCACTTAACTAATGAGATATTTGGCCCTGTGGTAATGGTATATCAAATCCCAGCCATTGTAGGCGCCGTTCTACCGAGCATTTTATTTACTGGGTTTGCAGCTTATTTGATGAATAAGCGGGTGTAGCTAGACTTAAAGCTTAAATAAAAAACGCGGCCTTTTTTAAAAGTGCCGCGTTTTTTATGCTTTAGCTTGAGGTTATACCAATTCACTAGATTAAGTATTAATCTAGTTCGCGATACACGCGTTTATTTTCTTCTTTGGTGAGCGTAACCACTTCGGTTTTTGATAAGTAATCTTGTAGTGCTTTTTTATTTTTAAAGTCGACTAATACCACTAAATTTCCTAAACCAAGTAATGCGCTGATACTGCGGATAATAGCTTGTGGCCAGCTAATTAAACTTCCTTGGTTGGTTTGTACTTTTAAGCGCCATGCTCGCATACCAATTGTTTGCCCACTTTTCGTCCAAAAATAACCAAAAAATACCAAGCCAACAAGCACCAGCAGCGAGCTACGAATACCAGAAAGTAATAGTGAATCTTGAATACGTGCAGATACATCTTCAGCGCCATTGAGGGCAATAACATCAAGGGAAATAAGTCCTTGGATAGCAAATAAATACAATACCACCGTTAGCATCGCAAAAGCGATAATAGCTAATGTGTCGTACACCAATGACGCAAAACGACGCCAAAACCCTGCTCGTGGAAACTCAGCCGACATAAATATACTCTCACTGTTAATGTGCGCGATAGTTTAGCAAATAAGCCGCTAAATACTACCTATTACGCTATGTGCTTAACCAGCTATTGGTTCAAATGTTAATGGTTGCCTAAATGTTAAGCGGTCGATCACGCTTAATACATAAAACGCTTGCCGCTTTGCTCATTGTTTGTATAATGCTAGGCAATGAGATGGAAGAGGGTACATAATCTTTCACTCTTAAGTGGTTTTTCTTTATCTTCTCGTGTTTAGAAGGTTAAAGAAAAATGATGCCAGCGTGATGAAATTGGTATACATGGGGGATTCAAAATCCCCTGCCGCAAGGCGTGCCGGTTCAAGTCCGGCCGCTGGTACCACTTTTTATAGCCCCGACCAAATTGGTTGGGGTTTTTTTATGCCTAAGATTTGAGTCGCCGGATTTTAATTACAAAAAATGTGTCCAACATTGCTACTTTTATAAGCAGTAGGTTTTGATCTAAACTTGGCCTGTAAACGTTTTGGTTTACCTAACCTTAACCTCTGCTTGAGATAGGTTTCTTATCCAGAACTAAGGTTAGATAGTAAACACAGGCCTGACTTTAATCGTATTTTTCATTGATACGGGTGTGCTAAGTTATGCAATGTGTTTTGACTCGGGTATTATATACCTCAACCTCTTGTTGCGAATAAAACATCATGACTCAACTAACCGCAAAACAGAATATTCAAGCCATTGTAAAAGCGATTAAGGCTGAAGAAGCCTTACTGCGTAAAAAACACCCGCTATTAATGCATCAAAATACCTTAGGAATGGCTATTTTATTACTTTCTTTGAGTGCATTAATCGGAATTGGCACGCTGTATTATTTTGCTATTATTCCCGCTTGGCTATGCATTATTTTAGCGGCCATTGCTACCTCAATTTCCCATGAGCTTGAGCATGACTTAATCCACAAACAGTACTTTAGCAACCAACCATTTTTGCATAATTTTATGATGTTAACCGTGTGGCTGATGCGTCCTAATACCATAAGCCCATGGTACCGTCGCAAGATGCATTTACATCATCACAAAACGTCGGGTACTGAGCAAGATTTAGAAGAGCGTTTGGTAGGTAATGGTATTAAAAATCCGTTTTTACGTGCCTTGGTAATTGTTGATGGATTACTCGGTTTATTAATTAATGCAAAACGTTTTAGTAAAGAAATTAATGGGTTTAGCTTCTTTAAAGTGTTTAATGCAGGTTTTCCCATTACTACTGCGTATTTCGCCATTTTATATAGCGTAATTGTGTTTCACTTAGTTAATTTGTTCACTCCACTGGCTGCTAATTCACCTGTATTGCTGCTTGATGCAATGAATGTGTTTGAATTTCTAATGGTGGTGCTGATTGTGCCTAATATTGTACGTTCGAGCTCCCTTAATTTTGTTACTTCAAGTATGCATTATTACGGCGGTGTTAATAATATGCTTGAACAAACTCACGTCATCACCAGCCGTTTGTTTATGCCATTTAATTTATTTTGCTTTAACTTTGGGCATACTCATACTATTCATCATTTTGTGCCGAATCAGCCGTTTTATTTACGACAAATGATCAGTAAAAAAATCCTTGAAGTGATGCGCCAACACGGCGTGCGTTTTAATGATTTTGCCAGTATTAAGCAAGCAAACTTGTATCAGTGATACTCAGTGTAAAATGGCATCATAATGCAGTCGGACTCGCAGCAGCAATTAACTCAGCAAGATGCGTTAGCGCAATGTGTACAAGCTATAAAGGGGACCAGTTTTGCGCAAAAGCTGGTTAATTACATTGCCCTTATTGTTGAGTTTGATTGTGCGGTTGTATTGGCTTGCAGAGTAAATAAGCATCCCATTTATTTATTCGATTCTATCGAGAAACAGCGTGAACTTTTATTTCAGCGCTACCTTACTAACTCGTTTGTAAACGACCCTTTTTATACTGAACTGATTAGTAAAGCTGAGGAAGGAGTATTTCGGCTCGCTGATATAGCTCGTTATCAAGATGAACTGACCTTTAAGGCATATCAACAGCAGTTTTATACTCACACTGACTGGACTGATGAGCTAAGTATTTGTACTAATATAGGTAACGGTCGCTCGATTGTTATTTACCTTGGTTTATTATCCAATAACCAGCGCTTTAGTGCGTTGCAAAAGCAGCAATTAATAGCACATTTTAATTTAATAAAAGCACTGTGTAGCCAACATTGGGGTAGCCAAAAATTACTATTAAATCAATTTAATAGTTCAGTTACTGGGCAGCTTATAGAAAATGCCCTCACATCATTTGCTAACCAACAACTCACTCAACGAGAGCATCAGGTTGCTTGTCTAATTGTGCAAGGTTGCGACTCCGCAGATATTGCTTCTCAGCTTGGGATCGCCCTAGGTACAGTTAAAAACCATCGTAAACGTATATATGCACAGTTAAACGTTGCTTCACTGAGTGAATTCTTCCGACTGTTTTTAAACCATTTAATGCTGACAAAATAAAGCGCGTTTATGTCCCTTTAGGGATATAGTGCACATCGCTGAGTTTAATTAGTATTTTTCTTATAGATAATTTTGAGAAATACGATGACAGCACATTTACTTAGCGACATTATGCAGCGTGGTTTAGTCTCTCAAGTGAGTAATATTGAGCAATTAACCCATAAGCTTAAAACTCCACAGGTGGTTTACTGTGGCTTCGATCCTACCGCAGGTAGCTTACACATAGGGCACTTAGTACCATTAATAATGCTAAAGCGTTTTATGGATGCAGGGCATCAAGGTGTGGCATTAATTGGGGGTGCTACAGGGTTGATTGGTGACCCGAGTTTTAAAGTCACTGAGCGTAGCCTAAATACTAAACAAACGGTGTCACAATGGGTGACAGCGCTTGCAAACCAAGTTGAAAGTGTACTTGGTCCGCATTTAAACAAGCCACTGCAGATAAAAAATAACGCTGACTGGTTTAGCTGTATTGATGTATTAGACTTTTTTCGTGATGTAGGTAAACACTTTTCAATTAATACCATGATCAACCGTGAGTCAGTAAAACAACGTTTGCAACGTCCAGAGCAAGGGTTGTCGTTTACTGAATTTAGTTACTCCTTATTGCAGTCGTATGACTTTGCAAAGCTCAATAGTGAGTTAAATTGTACTTTGCAGATAGGCGGTAACGATCAGTGGGGTAATATTGTCAGTGGAATTGATTTAACCCGCCGTTTAAACCAGCAAACAGTGTTTGGTTTAACACTGCCACTTATTACTAAGTCAGATGGTACAAAATTTGGAAAAACTGAGGGCGGTGCTATTTGGCTCGACCCTAAAAAAACCTCGCCGTATCGCTTTTATCAGTTTTGGTTAAATTGTGAAGATGCTGATGTGTATAACTTTTTGCGTTTTTATACTTTTTTATCAGTTAAAGAAATTGAGGCCATAGAAGCAAACGATAAGATAAGCGGCCAAAAGCCTCAAGCACAGCGCATTTTAGCTGAGCAATTAACCCGTTTTGTTCATGCTGAAGAAGGCTTGGCAAGTGCGCAGCGTATCACTGAGTTGTTATTTAATGGACAAGTACAAACCTTAAATTTAAATGATTTAGCACAATTAGAACAAGACGGCTTACCAGTAATAACCCTTACTGAAATTAATATAACCACCTCCGCGCTATTGGTTCTCAGTGGTTTAGCAAACTCTAAGCGTGCCGCAAGAGAACTGATAGCTGCAAACGCAGTAAAAATTAATGGTGAAACAATTTCGGCTGATCATAGTCAGTTAAATTTGGCATTGCATCAACGTTTTTGGTTAATACAGCGAGGTAAAAAACAATTTAGGTTAATTAAACTCAATTGAATTTCCCTCTAATGGTGATTTTTTATGTGGTTTTAGGGGTTATTCTTAATCCAAACTACTTGAGTTTTTTAAAAGTCTTCATTGTTTTTTCTCATTACAATAACGGTAATTAATAATTTAATTGCCGTTATTAATGTGTTTTGTAGGCATTTGTAAATCACTGTGAAATGCTAAGTTAAAAGTAACTTTTTTAAGTGGCTGATAATAAAGTAACTTTGCTATCTGTTTTTAATAGCGCTGTGCGCACGAGTTGTTTCTTTGTATTAATCTCTTTACTCACTCAAGCACGTTAATCGAATTGAAATATTTCTGTAATATTTAGGTGTTCTAATGCGCTCTGAAACAAAAACGTCATCAAAATGCCATAATCGGCAAGACAAAAATTGAGATTTAAACATGAGTGAATCAAAGCGCAATACGCTATTAATAAAAACGCTTAACTGGGCTGCTATCGCCTTTTTAGTTTATTTAGTCCTAGTAGCCGTTGGTACTGTCAGTGGTGGTTTTAAATTAGCGTCGGGCGGTACTGAGGGAGCAAAAGAAATTTTTGCATTCGCAACCAACCCGTTTATCGCATTATTATTAGGTGCTTTGGCAACGGCTTTAGTGCAATCGTCATCAACGGTTACCTCAGTAATAGTGGGCCTTGTTGCTGGCGGCTTACCGTTAAGTATTGCGATTCCAATGGTAATGGGCGCAAATATTGGTACGACTATTACTAACACCTTAGTGTCTATTGGTCATATTCGCTCTAAAGAAGAGTTTCAACGTGCGTTTGCAGCATCAACGGTTCATGATTTCTTTAATTTATTTGCCGTTATTATATTTTTACCGCTTGAGATAATGTTTGGTTTGCTGCAAAAAATGTCCGCTGCTCTGTCGCACCTATTTATTGGTGATGCTGACTTATCATTAAAGAGCTACAACTTTATTAAACCACTTGTTAAACCAGCTGTGGGTGTAATAAAAGACGCATTTAGCTTCCTAGACACAAAAATGCTAGGTGCAGCGATGGTTATAGCAGGTATTTGTTTGATTTTATTTGCCGTAACTACATTAGGTAAACTACTTAAAAAAGCATTGGTTGGCACTGCAAAAGATATACTGCATGGTGCAATTGGGCGCGGGCCTATCGCGGGTATCACATCAGGTGCGGCGGTAACAGTTATGGTTCAGTCGTCGTCAACCACAACGAGTTTAATGATCCCACTTGCTGGAAGTGGTGTGTTTACTACACGTCAAATCTATCCATTTACGCTAGGCGCTAATATTGGTACAACCATTACCGCTTTATTAGCTGCCACATCAATTACAGGGCCTATGGCTGAAGTGGCGCTAACGATTGCTTTAGTACACGTTATGTTTAATGTATTTGCGGTTGCACTAATTTACGGAATTCCTGTACTACGTGAAATTCCGCTTAAGTTAGCCGAAAAGCTAGCCGAAATTGGTACAAAAAATAAATCAGCTGCATTAGGCTATGTGTTAGGGTCATTCTTTGTGGTGCCAGGTTTAATTGTACTGGCCGTTAGATAAGCAAATAGATGAATAAAAAGAATGCGCTATATAGCTTATATAGCGCATTTTTTGTTTTACCATTGGTAACTTACAGACAGCATGGCATTACGCGGTTTTCCTGGGAAGTAACGATCGCCAGTAAAACTAGTGTAATCGGCGCGCTGTGCGTAAGCCGTGTTGGTTAGATTTATTATTCGCGCACTGAGTAATAATTGTGGGCTTATTTGCCATTGGCCGCGCAAGCTTAAAATATCGTGGCCTTGATATTCATGTAAGTTTTCAGGGTCGGTAAAGTAGCGACTCACATAGTGCCATTGCAGAGCAAGACTAACATGCTCGTTGGCTTGCCAGTTAAAATCGATATTAGCGACCTTTCGAGGTGCGGTATCAATATCGTTACCTTTAATATTAATACTGCCGATGATTTGCTCATTCGAATACGTATGCTTGGCATAAGTGCCTGCGAAGTTAACCGATAAGTGCTGATTAAAGCTATGCGCTAACTCAAGCTCAATGCCGCGATGTCGAGTTTGGCCGTCATTAACAGTAAAAAAGTCACTGTCACGGTAGATGGTATTGTGCTTGCTCATCGCATAAGCCGACAAACCGTAGCGAGTATTGTTGTACACCCCTTTAATACCTAACTCAGCATTATTTGCTATTTCTGCGTCTAAGTCGGCAGTACTTTGCTCGCGTTGTAATTGGTAAAGCTCAGCTGCTTGTGGGGCTCTATAGCCTCTTGAAAAGTTAGCGTATAATGTATTGTTAATATTAAGCTGATAGCTCACACCGAGTTTTGGCGAAAGATTACTAAAGCTGTTTTTAGTGCTCTCGGGGCGACTATAACGACAGCCACCAAAACCACATTCACTGCCATTTTCTTTTGTACGCCCTGTAAGCATATTGTTTTGATAGTCATATTGCATATGTTCATAACGTACACCTGCGGTTATAAGCCAATTATTTAGCTGCCAATCAATAGCGGCAAATGGGGCATATAAGGTGGCATCAACTTTGTAATCGTAATGTTTACCTTGCGGTACTGTGGCTACTAAAAACGCAGAACCTTGGATCGGTTTATCTTGGGTTTGTAAAAAATCGGCTTGGGTAAACTCACCATCAAAACCAAGCTTTAAGTTGGTATTGTCGTTCACATAATGCTGATAAAGCGATTGTAGACCAAACCCAGTTTGGCTATTTTTTTCAAGTGGTGTGCCGGGTAAAAAGTGTTTAAAAAAGTCCATGCTTTGGTCACGAATATAAGGAGTAACAACTAGAGTGTTCTCTCCTAATTGCCAGCTAGCTTTACTCCAAGCCCTAAGCGAGCGAGCTTTTCTAAAGGCGTCGGGATCAAAGTTTTGCTGTGCTATATCTTCATCTTTATAGCTTTGAAAACCGCTAATATAACCAGCAGTTTGTTGATCTAAATTAGTATACGTAAGCCCAGAAACTAAGCTTAAGTTGTTATTATTATAGCGATGGCGCACATTTATTTTTTGTTGCTTTACGCTTTCATCATCTCGATAACCGCTATCATCCGTAAAACTAGCATTAATACCTAGGCCTGAATTATCCATGGCATGGCCGGCACGTAATTTATAGCGAGCATAACCATAAGAGCCATAATCAAAGCCTAGTAAACCACCATCCTGCGTAGTATCAGGGGTAATAACGTTAATTACACCATGCACTGCATTAGAACCATAAAGTGCAGAACCTGGGCCTTTTAATACTTCAATACGCTCTGCCATTTCGCTATGCGCTTCGAATAGTTCATTGATATTACAAAAACCCGCTGCACGAAGGGCTATACCATCTTCAGCAGTTAAAACACCACCACAAGCGCCCGTACCAGAAAGTACTTGCGAGCGCAGAGCCGGTAAATACTCTTGGCCATTTCCACGTTGCACATTGGCACCTGCAACGCGTTGCAGCGCTTCTTCTACGTGGGTAGGAGCTATAAGTTCAAGCTGTGATTCACTTAATACACTGATCACTAAGGGTAATGGCGTGGATAATGCTTCACTACGTGATGCTGTGGTAGTGATACGTTCAATTGATTGTGCGGTATCTTCAGCACACGCACTATTAACTAAACCTAACTGACTGCATAACAACAAAGGGGGTAAATAGTAATATTTCATAAATTCCTAGCACAATGGCAATTTGATAAGTTCAGGGTAGGGGATTTTGTGAATTGGTTAAAGCACACTCAACCTATAAACCCGATAAGTAATCGATAAAACAATACAAAAAATACCCGGAAAAACTAAAGTAAGCACTGAGTAATGTTTAAATAGTAATACACCTATTATTCCGCCGGCTAAAAACCCGGCAATAATTAATACAAAGACCAAGCATTTTCTATTGTCAAAAGCTTCGCCTTTTAGGGCTTTACCAAACATCAAACCCAGATCGGTAAAAATACCGGTTAAGTGAGTGGTTCGCACAACTGCGCCGCTGTAGTTAGTGGCTAAAGCATTTTGTAAGCCGCAGGCCGCAGAAGCAAGTGTAAGTGCGTAAGGGTAAGAATATTGAAGTAGCTGTGCGCTTAACAGCAGTAAAATACCCTCAATAAATAAGAGCGTATCGTAATGGCGGCCTAGCTTAAGTGAACCGCCTGAAAGCATTAAGCCTGTTAATGCCGAGCCAAATATAAAACTCAGTACAATCGCAATTAAAAATAACGCCGCCTTGATGTTGGTAGTAAGTTCAATAGCTAATGAAGTCACCGACCCTGAAACGTGAGAAATTGCTTGCTGTTCAAACCCTAATAAACCTACTGCGTTTACCATACCGGCAATAAAAGCGAGGGTAAACGCACCATATTCGACCCACTTAGGTAGTTTTGTAAACATCCTTTTAGCTCCGGTTTCAGTGTGTAGATTAATCATACACTTAATTAAAGTTAATAAATGAAAAGAGGTTATATTTTTAACATCACAAGCAAGTGATGATCGCTAAATTTAACTTTTGCGTATTAACCAAATTTGGAATTAATATGTTTAACCAAGAACAGCAATCACGCATTATAGAAATGGCATGGGAAGACAGAACGCCATTTGAAGCTATTGAAAATCTGTATGGGCTAAATTACTCTCAATTAGTTAATTTTATGCGGGAGCATATCTCTAGCGGCTCATTTAAAGTATGGCGTAAGCGCCATGCTGGGCGTAAAACTAAACACCTAAAGTTACGCGACCCCGCGATTATGCGCAGTCATTGTAAAACACAGTACAAGCAACGTTAATTTTTCTCATTTCATGTAATGTTCAGGCTTAGCCGTTAATACTCTTCAGTAATGATCACACTGGAGAATCGCCATGAAATCACTAATCAGTATTTTAGTAATGGTTTTTGCGCTAACGGCAACAAACGCATTTGCTGTACCACACAAAGACAAACATGCAGGCAAGCATGCGAATAAACACGCAAACAGGCATCACTGGAAAAAGCAAAAATATAACCAATACCATAATAAAAAATGGCTTTCTAAGAAACAAGCCAAGCAGTTAATTCGTCAAGGGTGGACTCCACCAGGGTGGCACAGATCTTATCATCAAGGTGATATCCTTGGGCATGACATTTATAAGCGTGCTAGAGTAATAGACCGAGAAAGAGACACTGTACGAGTTGAAGTTGATCGCACTATTATTCACTTAGTGCACGACACTCGTGAAATACTCTCTATTTTACAGCGCTATTAGGATTTATAAATGCTCACCGTATTGGTCATAGTTACTGGCTTGTTGTTGTTAATAACGTTATTACCCCTGTCATACAGTCAGCATTACTTGATACGTAGTTGCGACTTTGTGCGCTTGCAGGTGTGCTACCTAGCAAGCGCTGTAATTATCGTGGCACTAATAGGTATGTGGCAAAGCGACTTTATTACATACTCATTAATAGCGGCTGTTGCTTTAATTATCTGTGCGCTTCAAGCTAAGTGGATTTATCCCTACACTTGGTTTGCTAAAAAAGAAGTATTAACAGCGCCAAAAAGTAGTGATCATAGCATCAGAATTTTATCCGCTAATGTACTGATGTCGAATCGACATAGTGAGCAGTTAATTAACTTAGTCGATAAATATCAGCCCGATTTACTCATCACTTTAGAAAGCGATAGTTGGTGGCAAGATAAATTGTCCGTGCTTAAAAAAAACTACCCTTATCAAGTACAGTGCCCAAAAGATAACCGCTACGGCATGCATGTATTTAGTAAATTTAACATACTCGATGCACAAATTTGTGCACTTATAGAAGATGACATTCCTTCTATTCATATTTTATTTGAAAACCACCAAGGGTTAAAAATGCAGGGGCATTTTATTCATCCCGCGCCACCAAGCCCAACCGAAGAAGATTCATCACGTCCACGCGATAGCGAATTAATAATGGTGGCTAAAGCCCTTAAAGGTTCAACTCGCCCTACGATAGTCGCTGGCGATTTAAATGATGTTGCTTGGTCACGCAGTACTCGTTTATTTATGCAAATTAGTGGATTTTTAGACCCCCGTAAAGGCCGTGGTTTTTTTAATACTTTTCATGCTAATTACTTTTTTATGCGTTGGCCGCTTGATCATTTATTTCACTCAAAAGGCTTTAGTGTAAAACGAATAAAGCGCCTTGCTAAATATGGCTCCGATCATTTTGCCTTATTAACCGAATTGGTATTTGAAGATGCTAATCAGCAATCCCTAGAAACAAAACCAAGCGAGCAAAAGCAGCAAGATATACAAGAGCTGGCAATGAGCAAAGCAGATAAACGCAAAGTACCTATGTTTGAAAAGGGCTAGGTATAGTACAGATATTAGGTTAAAGGTTTTAGACGAAGTTTTTTGTAGCAAACTATTTGGTTTAGCGTTAATTAACAAAGAGATTCATTATGTTTAATAAAATTATCGACTTTTGGTTTACCGAGCTTGAGCCTAAACAGTGGTGGCAAAAAGACGATGGGCTTGATGCACAAATTAAAACTCGTTTTGGTAAATTGCATCATCAAGCAAGTGTAAATGAGTTATTTGATTGGCGTGAAAGCGCGATAGGTAGTCTTGCGGAAATTATTGTGCTTGATCAGTTCTCACGTAATATTTACCGTGAAAAGCCCGCAGCATTTGCCTGTGATGCATTAGCTCTAGCGTTAGCGCAAACCGCTATTGCGAAAGGGTTTGATAAGGAATTGACGGATGAGCAACGCGTATTTTTGTATATGCCTTTTATGCACAGCGAATCAAAGCTAATTCATAAGGAAGCAGTGAAGTTATATAAAGCGTTAGGTATTCAAAATAACTTAGATTTTGAGTATCAGCATAAGGCGATTATCGATAGATTTAATCGTTATCCGCATCGTAATAAGATACTGGGGCGGGATTCTACCAAAGAAGAGCTTGAATTTTTAAAGCAGCCTAACTCAGGTTTTTAAATTTATTAGACAAAAAAACACCACGCTTGCGACAAGCGCGGTGCTTAATTTTACTAACCTGATACCTGATATTAGCTGTGAATCATGATGCTTTTAACATTCACAAATTCGCGAATCCCAAAGCCACCATGCTCTCGGCCATAACCGCTGTCTTTAACACCACCAAATGGTAGGTTTGGTTGTGCCAAACCATAGCCATTAATATTGATCATGCCGGTGTCAAAATACTTTTTGGCCAGTTCAATGGCTTTCTTCTCATCTTTTGAAAATATACCGCCGCCTAGTCCATAGCGCGAATCATTAGCGATACGCATAGCGTCGTCGTTATCTTTGGCTTTAATTAAAGATGCGACAGGACCAAATAGCTCATCGTCATACGCAGGCATACCCGGTTTAAGGTTTTCCAGCACGGTTGGGGGGTAGTAATAACCTGTTTTTTGCGGTATTTCGCCGCCTACAAGTACTTTTGCACCTGCATTGACAGAGTCTTGTACTTGCTGATGAATTTTATCGCGTAAATCTTCGCGTGCCATAGGACCTAGTTCAGTATCTTCATCCATTGGGTCGCCCATTTTTATCGCCTTAAACTGCTGGCTTAGTGCTTCTTTGAAGTCATTGTAGAGTGAATCAACCACCACAAAGCGCTTCGCGGCAACACAGGTTTGGCCGTTATTAATAATACGTCCTTGTAAACATGCTTTAACTGCAAGGGCTAAATCAGCGTCGTCAAGTACCACAAAAGCATCGTTACTACCCAGTTCTAGCACGGTTTTTTTAACATGCTTGGCAGCTTGCTCTGCCACTTTTTTACCTGTGCCATCACTTCCAGTAAAGGTTACGCCACTAATCGCTGAGTGTGAAATAAGGGCGCTGGCAGTTTTACCATCAACCAGTAAGTTGCTAAAGCAGTGTTCAGGAAAGCCTGCTTGTAAAAATAGCGTTTCAATTTTCTCAGCCATACCAAATACATTACCGGCGTGTTTTAATACCGTGGTATTACCCGCCATAATGTTTGCGGCACTGTATCTAATAACCTGATAAAGTGGGAAGTTCCACGGCTGAATACCCAGCAGTACGCCGGTAGGGCGATAGCTTATTATTGCACGACCGCCTTGCATGTCGCGCTCCTCGTCGCTAAGCATATCGGCGCCATGTTCAGCGGTATAACGACAAATGTCAGCACAAAGCTGAACTTCTTGGAAGCCTTGCTCATAGACTTTACCCATTTCTTCGGTCATTAGTTTTGCTAAGGCTTCTTTTTGACTTTCAAATAAAGAGGCTAATTTATTTAGATGTTGTGCGCGCTCGGTAAACGAGGTTAATCGCCATGTTAAGTATGTTTCATGAGATTTTTCGATCACTTGCTCTGCTTGAGCTTGAGAAAGCAGTGTATAGCTATTAATGACTTGCTCTGTTGCGGGATTGATCGTATCAACTGTGTTACTCATTTTACCTCCTAACAAATTATGTAATAGGGTAGGTGCAAAACCAAAGCCAGTTAGTTTCTCGATATTAAAAAAATCATAACTACCTGTTAGTAATAGTTTTTACATTACTTATGACTAAAATCTAGATGTTGTTTGCTTGCTGTTTTTGCTATGGTTCTGTAAATACTGCAAGTTGTTGAAAAAGTTACAGGGAGAGTTCAAATGAAGCCATCATTGTTTAATACCGCTTTACCGATAATTCAGGCACCTATGGCGGGTGTTCAAAACGAGCAGCTTGCTCTTGCTGTAAGTGAGGCTGGAGGGTTAGGCTCTTTGCCTTGCGCTATGTTATCCCCAGCACAATTAGTTGAGCAGCTAGAAATACTTAGCCACAAAACAACAAAGCCGTTTAATCTTAACTTTTTTTGTCATGCAGTTGCTGACTACACATCCGCGCAACAACAGTGCTGGCATGCATTACTTGCCGCTTACTTTACAGAGTATAAAATTGACCCGCAAAGCTTAACTGCAGGGGCTTCTCGTCAACCTATAAATCAATCGATTGTTGATATAATTGCACCTTATAAGCCAGCAGTTGTGAGTTTTCATTTTGGTTTACCTGGGCAAACTATTGTGGCGCAAATAAAAAGCTGGGGCACTAAAGTAATTTCAACGGCTACCACTTTAGATGAAGCTATTTGGCTTAGTGAAAATGGCGCTGATGGGATTATTGCTCAGGGTATAGAAGCTGGTGGCCATCGAGGGCATTTTTTATCTATGGATTTAAGCTTACAACAAACTACTGAGCAGTTAGTTAAGCGTTGTGTTAAGCATATATCACTACCTATTATTGCTGCTGGTGGCATTGCTTCAGCCGATGATGTTCAGCGGTTTAAAGCGTTAGGAGCGAGTGCAGTCCAAGTAGGGAGTGCTTATTTACTGTGCAAGGAGGCAACAACATCAGCTTTGCATCAACAGGCTATTTTAGATCAGCAACAAGATGAGACCACACTGACCACATTGTTCTCTGGTAGAGCCGCTCGGGGTATTCAAAATCGAGTAATCCAAGAGCTAGGTGCTATGCCAAATGGGGTTCCTGCGTTTCCACATGCCAGCAGTGCAATAACAGCCTTAAGAAGTCGAGCTGAAAAAAGTGCTAAAAGTGATTTTTCACCTTTATGGTGTGGTCAAAAATATATTCCTAGGGTGGGTGTATCAGCGGCTGACATTACACATGCTTTAATGAAAAAATGGTAATTTTTAATGTCTGATAATCCACTTTTATCGCTTGGCGACAGTTATGAAGCACTAGTAAACAAGTTTAAAGTGCAATTGGCTGGTAAGTATCCTCAGCAACTAATAGCGCCCAATACCGTATTAGTGCAACAAGGCGATCTGCAAAGTTATGGGTATTTAGTTGTGGACGGAGTTCTAGGCGCTATCCATGACGACATTGACGGCGTGCAAAAGTGTAAAGAATTTTATTTTAAAGATGAATTTGCGTTGTTGTTTGCCAATTGGATGACCTCAACACCTGCGTTTTATCAATTAAAAGTGATTAACGAAGCCAATGTAATTAAAGTACCACTAACACTATTTGAGCAAGCACAGTATCAACTGATTAAGCAGCAGCTTATTGCACAGCAACTTATTTTTAAAGAAGCCAAAGAGGCATTTTTATTACTTAATAGCCCCGAGCAGCGTTACTGCTATTTACTCAAACATAAACCTCATTGGTTGGCGCAGCTAAGCTTAAGCCAAGTGGCAATGTATATAGGCATTTCGGCTATTTCGTTGTCACGAATTCGTAAGCGACTTAACTTAAGTTAAGTGCTGTTTTCATAAAGCACTATACACTCCCCATTTTTAAGCCTTAATACTTTGGAGTGTTATGTTTTTAATTGCCCAATCGTTAGTAGCAGCCGCTACTTTACTCGACTTAGCTTCATTTCAGTTTAAGTCCCGACGAATTATTTTAAGCTGTTTATTTACCTCAGTATTATTAACCTCTGCTCACTTTTTTATATTGGGCTATCACAGTGCTGGCTGCTTAATGTTTATTGCCGCGGTGCGTTATTTTTATTGTATTTACTTTAAGCATACTTGGGCTATGTTTGGGTTTATGGCTGTCAGCTGCTTAGCCGTTTATTTTACTTGGCAAGATTGGTTTAGCGCCTTTGCATTGGTGGCGACATTAATACAAACCATTGCTTCATTTCAAAATCGAGATTTGCACTTAAGGTTATGTATGGTGGTGGGAACCTCTTTTTGGATAACACATAATATTTTCGCCGGCTCGCCAGTGGCAATAATCATGGAAAGCCTATTTTTAAGTAGTAACTTACTGGGACTATACCGCTTTTATGTGGGTAAAAAATCGCTGAGCGAACCGCAAATTCAGCCCTAAACACCTAGGTAAAAAACTGTGCAGCAATAGCTTTTAGCAGGTAAGTTTCGCGAATAATCGATAGCCCTTGCTTGTCACTGTTTGCAAGTGTGCGTTCGTTATGAGCTATCGCCTGGAAAATATCAACCCATTTAGCCTGCATGCCATTTTGTTTTTCGTAGTGTTCAAGCTGTGCTTGGCCTAGTTGCTCATCAATTTGGCAGAGGTAGCAGTATGATTGTATATGAATAATATCAAAGTCATCTTTGTGCCAAGGGCGGTACTCTTCGTAAAGCCCAAACTCGCTACATATTTTTATATTTTGTGCGCCAGTTTCTTCACTTAGTTCTCTGATCAACCCTTGTTCAATGCTTTCATGCGGGTCAATTCCACCGCCAGGTAAGCTAAAGTCGTCATAGCGCTGAGTATACATAAGTAAAATGTGTTGTTGCTTAAATGCAACAGCGCGAGCGGTTGGGCGAGAAAATTGACGACCTTGCTCAATATTGATTGAGGGATGAATGTAGGTTTTTAATAAGCGCATAACAACTCCTGTAATAAAAATAAATTATATCAGTTAGTTATATTAATTGCTTTAATAGAGATTTAATAAGCCGCATAAAATAAGCGCTATTTCAGCGCCTATACAGCTACTTATGATTAAACTATTGAATTAAAAATAAAACAGCCGCACTTTGTACCTTAATTATGTATATCTTTCATTTACTTTAAAGGGCAAGTAGAATAGTGAAAAAGCACAGGGATTATTCATGTTAAATATACTTTTAGTCGATGACGACATCGAATTCAGCGATGTTATTTGCCATATTGTTGAGTTTCTTGGCCACAACATTAATACAGCAACCAGTTTAAAAGAAGCACATCAGTGGTTTGAAAATAATACTTTCGATCACGTGCTGCTCGATTTTATGTTACCTGATGGCAGTGGCTTGCATTTATTAGATCATTTAAAAATGATTGGTCAATCGCCTAAAGTCACCCTTATTTCTGGTCACCCTTCGGTTAAAGGTATTTTAGCTGAGATGTGTGAGCCTAATGTGTCGCATCTATTAAAGCCGCTGCAACGTGAAGATTTAGAATTAGTATTAAACGGCCCGAAAAAAACGGTTAAAAAAGCGAAAAGTGCCGCCATTACACATCATTTTGACACGCTTATTGGCGAGTCTGCGCCCATGCAACAGCTTTATACCATGATAGAGCGCGTAGCTAAAACTAATGCTAACGTTATGCTTATGGGTGAAAGCGGAGCAGGTAAAGAGGTGGTAGCGCAAGCTATTCATAATGCCAGTAAATGCGAAGGTCCACTGGTGGCGAGTAACTGTGGTGCGCTTTCAAAAGAACTTATTGGTAGTGAATTATTTGGTCACGAAAAAGGTGCATTTACCGGTGCTATTGCCCGTAAAGAAGGCGTGTTTGAACAAGCCGATGGCGGAACGTTATTTCTTGATGAAGTCACTGAAATGCCGATTGATATGCAGCCTAATTTATTGCGTGTACTTGAAACTAAAAAAGTAACACGGGTTGGTGGTAATCGTGAGTTACCAGTAAATTGCCGTGTTATTTCAGCGACTAACCGCTCCCTTACCGATTTAGCGCAGAATAATATTTTACGTGAAGATATTTACTTTAGACTCGCTGTTTTTCCAATTGATATACCGCCACTACGAGAGCGAAAAGAAGATATTCCATTACTCTCAAAAGTATTTTTAGAGCAGTTGAACGATGAAAATGGTACAGCGTTTGCCTGGGCTAACGAACAGCTTAAAGAGCTACAAACATACGACTGGCCAGGTAACGTACGTGAACTTCGCCATGCTATTCATCGCGCTTTTATTATGAGCGACCCGCAAACTAGCACAATTACATTACCTGACAACTTAGAGTCACCTTTTTCAAGGGTTAATACTCAATCTGAAGACAAACAGGTATCAGCAGGGCAAACAATTGAAGAAGTTGAAAAAGAACTTATTCATGCCACGCTCGATAAAGTACAAGGTAATAAAACATTAGCAGCACAAATGCTGGGTATTAGTACTAAAACCTTATACAACCGTTTAAATGCTTATGGTGGTATTGGCGAGTATAAATAACCAGCATGCAAATTTAATAACAACAAAACGAGGATTTTGATGGCATCGTCAGAAAAAACAAAACCTTTGAATGAGCTGGTACACGACGCGCGTGCGCCGCTTAATCGTATTTCGATGAATGCTGAGCTAATTAAGCTAGTACTTGAAAACGATATGCCAAAAGATAAAGCACTCGCCGCATTAGATAAAATAATTGCTAATTGCCAAGCGTGCAGTGACAGTTTGCAGCTTATTTCAGAATCGAAGTAACCCTAATTAATTCAGGACGATAAATGATTAAACGCAAACAGCAAGGCAAAGCAAATGTAGTATGGGCATTATTTATTTCCATAGTGCTGTGTATTATTGTGGGTAATGCTTTTTTAGCCATTAACACTATTCAAGGGTTATCGCGTACTCAGCAAAGTTTAGATAACACTAATATTTTAAGCACGGCGATAGAGCAATTGCACCTTTCGGTGGTGCAAGCTGAGTCGGGGCAGCGTGGGTATTTATTAACTCAAACGGATGATTATTTAGTGCCTTACTACGATGCCGTCGCACAAATAAAGTCTCAAACGAACCATGTGAGCGCCTTACATTCTGAAATTGACGGGCAAGCTGAGCGTATTGCACAGCTGTTACTATTGGTTGAAGCTAAAATAGCTGAGCTTAAAATAACGGTTAAATTAGCATTAAACGATAAGGAAAAGCGTGCACTTCTGAGGCTCAATACACATGAAGGGCGTGACCTGTATAGAGAGATCCGTGCATTGGTTAGTGATATTCAAGAGCGTGAGTTGCTCTTTAAAATCAGCCACTTCTCTAAATTAGAACAAATTAAGAAAGAAGCTAAAATCACTTTTGGTATAACAGCAGTTACCAGTGCATTGTTGATTTTGGGTATGTTTTTATTAGCTAGGCTTAATTTAAAAAATGCGGCCGAGTATCGTGCCGAGCTTGAAATGCAAAATGAAACTTTAGCCAGTAAAGTGAGTGAACGTACTCAAGAGCTTACCTTGTATTCTGATGAATTGAGTCGTAGTAACCGAGAGTTAGAAGAGTTTGCTTTTGTTGCCAGTCATGACTTGCAAGAGCCGCTAAGGAAAATTCAAGCATTTAGTGACCGGCTTGAAAGCATGTTTAAAGACGAGTTGGGCGAAAAAGGCGCTGATTATATTGCCCGCATGAAAAATGCAGCGCAAAGAATGTCTAACTTAATTAATGATTTATTAGAGTTCTCTCGAGTAACGACCCGAGGTAAAGATTTTACTGATACCGATTTAAACAGCATTCTGAATGATATAAAAGGTGATTTAGAAATAGCGATTAATGAGTGTAATGCACAGGTTGTTACGGTTGAGATGCCCATTATTCAGGCTGATCCAAGTCAAATGCATCAGCTGTTTTTAAACTTA